>NZ_BAABEV010000028.1:0-117022 GCF_039540335.1 Actinomadura verrucosospora
CGCGGTGCTGGCGGCGGGGGCCGCGATCGCCGCGGCCGCCGCCGTCCCGGCACCCGCGCGAGCCGAGCCGGCGCCGGCCGGCTGCGCCGACCGCGCGGCGACCCCGCGGGCACTGGAGCGGCTGACCGGAACGCACGGGCTCACGGGCGCCGCCGTGCGCGTCGACGATCCCGCGTGCGGGACGTGGAAGGCCGGCAGCGGGGTGGCCGACCGCCGCACGGGGAGGCCGATGAGCGCGGACCTGCGCGTACGGGTCGCCAGCATCACCAAGACGTTCACGGCCGTCACCGTGCTCCAGCTGGCGCGGGAGGGCCGGATCTCGCTGGACGCCCCGGTCGAGCGCTACCTGCCCGGTCTGCTCGACCGGGGCGGCTACGACGGCCGGAAGATCACCGTGCGGAGCCTGCTGCGGCACACCAGCGGCCTGCCCGACCACATGGACACCTTCCCGGACTCGGACGGGTACCGCTTCCGGCACTTCGAGCCCGGAGAACTGGTCGACCGGGCGCTGACGCTCCCGCCGCCGGGGTCCGGCTGGCACTACTCGACCACCAACTACGTCATCGCGGGCCTCATCGCGGAGAAGGCGAGCGGGCACAGCCTGGAGGACGAGGTCCGCCGCCGGATCATCCGGCCGCTGCGGCTCCGCGACACCTACTGGCCGGGCGACCAGACCCGGATCAGGGGGGCGCACGCGCGCGGCTACCTGCGCGAGGAGCGCGACGGGACCGTCCGGTGGAGCGACTACACCGAGATGAACACGACGGTGGCCTGGGCCGGGGGCGCGCTGATCTCCAGCCCCCGCGACCTGAACGCCTTCTTCGGCGCGCTGATGGGCGGCCGCCTGCTGCCCTCCGAGATGCTCGCCCAGATGCGGCAGACGGTCCCCGCCGACCCCGACCGCGTCTGGGACGGCGCGGCCTACGGTCTCGGCCTGATCGGGACACCGCTGCGCTGCGGCGGCGCCTGGTGGGGGCACGCCGGCGGCCTCGAAAGCTACGTCACCGTCTCGGGCGTCGCGCCGTCCGGGCGCCGCGTGACGGTCGCCCTCAACGAGAACCCGTCCACCCAGGAGGCGTTCGACGACCAGATGCGGCTCGTCGAGACGGCCTTCTGCGACGGGGCAGCCGCACCGGCCGCCGCACCGACCGGTGCGCCGGTCGCCGCTCCAGCAGCGGCCACGACCGGGAAGGGCGGTCTCGCCCGCTTCTACGACCAGCGGCTGGACTGGAAGAAGTGCACCCTCGACGCTGGTGACGAGGTCGGCAAGGAGCTCGACAAGGCGGGCGCCCGGTGCGCGGACGTCACCGTCCCGCTCGACTACCGCCGTCCCGAGGGCCGCACCATCACCGTGGCGATCTCCCGCCTGAAGGCGTCCGACCGCGCCCACCGCATCGGCACGATGATCCTCAACGGGGGAGGCCCGGGGCCCGCCCTCGACATGCCGCCCTACATGCGCTCCCTCATGGGGAAGGCCGGTCCTCGGTACGACCTGGTGGGGATGGACCCGCGCTCGCTCGGCCGCAGCGCCGCGGTGGACTGCCACTGGCCCGCCGGGACGTGGATCCGGTCGGCGGGGGAGAGCCGCCGCTCCTTCGACCGGTCCGCGGCGTTCGCCAAGGACCTCGCCGACCGCTGCGCGCGGACCGACGCCGGCGTCCTGCCGCACACCAGCACGCGCAACATCGCCCGCGACATGGACATCGTCCGGGGGGCGCTCGGCGAGCGGAAGGTCTCCTACAACGGCGCGTCCTACGGCACCTACCTCGGGTCGGTGTACGCGACGATGTTCCCCGGCCGCCTCGACCGCGTCGTCCTCGACAGCTCGGTCGACCCGGCCGGCTTCGGCCCGCGCCTGCTGGCCGGCACCGAGGGCGCCAACGACCACGCGCTCGCCGCGTGGGCCGCATGGGCGGCGAAGCGCGACGCGGCCTACGGCCTCGGCGGCACCCGCGACGAAGTCCTCGGCACCGTGCGCGGGCTCGTCAGGGCGGCCGGCGGGAAGCCCCTCGCCGTCGGCCCGTACCGCGTGGACGACACCGTGCTGCCGGCCGTGCTGTTCAACGACCTCGGCACCGACGAGGACCAGGCCAGGGCCACGCTGGCGGAGTCGCTGCGCGTCTTCGTCAAGGCCGCGGCGGGGGAGAGCGTCCAGCCGACCAAGGAACTGGACGAGGAACTCAAGTTCCTGCTCACCGGTGCCGAATCGGTGTACGGGAGCGGGCAGACCGCCATCATCTGCGGGGACGCGACGGCGTCGCGCGATCCGGAGTCCTACCGGCGCGACATCGAGCGGAACCGGGCGGCCAGCCCGCTGTTCGCGCCCCTGACCCGCGACGTCAACCCGTGCGCGTTCTGGCCCGCGCGGCCCGCGGAGCGGCCGACCGAGGTCGGCGGGCGGCTGCCCGCGCTGATGGTGGCCGCGACCGGCGACACCCGCACGATCTACGCGAGCAACCAGGCTCTGCACGGGCTGCTGCGCGGATCGCGGATGGTCACGCTGGACGCCGACGTCCACGCGCCCTACCAGCGCGGCTACCCGAACGCCTGCGTCATGGACACGGTCAACGGCTACCTGCTGACCGGCCGCCTTCCCGCGCGGGACTTCACCTGCGACTGAGGCGCGGCGCCCCTCCCGGAGGCGCCGGGCCGGGCCGCCCGACATCGGGCGGCCCGGCCCGGCGCCTCACCGCCCGGTCAGCCGGGCTTGGCCACGGTGAGCAGCACCGCGGCGTCCTCCAGCGCCTCCAGGCTGTGCCGCGCGTCCGGGATGATCAGCAGGTCCCCGGCGATGCCGTCCCAGGAGTCCTGGCCGGCCACCAGCCGCACGCGGCCCTGCATGACCAGGACCGTCGCCTCGCCGGGGCTCTCGTGCTCCGCCAGCGCCGTGCCCGCCGTCATGGCGATCAGCGTCTGGCGCAGGACGTGCTCGTGCCCGCCGTACACGGTCTCGGCGCCGCGCCCGGTCGAGGCCGCGGCGGCGCGCTTCATCAGGCCCCGGACCTGTGCGTCCAACGAGAGCTTCTGCATGGCACCAAGTGTGCCAGTGGGGTCGCGGACGGCACCGGTGGCCTCAGGCGAGGGGCGTGCCCATGACCGGCTCGCCCACCGCGCTGCCCTTCAGCCATGCGTCCCAGGACTTCGCCCACGGCGTCGGCCCGTTCCCGAACTGGAGCTGCCGCGACGTGCCGGTCACCTTCACCACGTCGCCCCGGTTGGTGAAGTCGTAGAACCACTTGGCGTCGCCCGGGGAGGCGTTCACGCACCCGTGGCTGACGTTGTCGTTGCCCTGCGCGTCGGTCGACCACGGCGCCGAGTGGACGAACGTCCCGCTGTAGGTGAGCCGGACGTTCCACTTCGTCGGGATCCGGTACTCGCCGGGGTCGCCGGTGGTGGCCGAGTCCATGACGATGTGCGCCGCCTTCTCCTGCGCGATCATGGTGCCGCTGTAGCTGTCGTGGCCCGGCTTGCCGAGGCTCACCTTCATCGTCCGCACCGTCCTGCCGCCGTCGGTGACCGTCGCCCGGTGCTTCTTGGCGTCGACGGTGGTGATGTGACGCGGCCCGACGGTGAAGCCGACGGTGCGGTCCTTCATCCCGTACATGCCCCCGCCGGCGTTCAGCCCCGCCAGGTGCGCGACGACCTCCACCTTCTGCCCGGACGGCCAGTAGTCGCGGGGCCGGAAGTCGACCTCCTTGTCGCCGATCCAGGACCAGGCGCCCTCGACCGGCTTGGACATGCGGACCTCGAGGGCCTTCTCCACCGCCGCCTTGCCGGCCTTGGTGCTCACCGGCTTGGACAGCAGCAGCTGGACGGGCATGCCGACGCCGACGGTCTCGCCGTCCAGCGGCGACATGCCGCTCTCCAGCTTCCTGCGCGGCGTCAGCGTCGTGAACGTCGACGTCGTCGTGGCCTGCTTGCCGCCGTCCCCGGTGGCCTTGGCCGTGACCGTGTACGTCGTGGACGGCCGCAGCGTCCACGACGACGTCCACGACTTCCTGTCGGCGGCGAGCTTCCCCGCGGCCTTCGCGCCCTTCTTGCCGTAGGTGACGGTCACGCTCGTGAGCGTGCCGTTGTCCGCCGTGACGGTGACCGGTTTGTCCGGGGCCGCCTGCCGCGTCCCGGTGGCGGGCGTGACGGCGAGCTTCACCGCGTCCCCGGCCTCGCCGCCGTCACCGCCCCCTCCTCCACCGCCACCGGACGAGCAGCCCGCGGCGGCGATCACCGCCGCCCCGGCGACCGCCGCTCCCACCGTCCCGGTCCGACCCTTGAGCACCTGAGAACTCCTCACGCTCGACGCGGGTTTTCCCTTGGTGAAGGTATGCACGCTTTCGGCCGAGGCATGCGGGAGCACCGCTACTGTTCAGTCTTCTCCCAGGTGTACGGGCCTTACTTCACGCGGGGTTCAAGGGGCGATGACGCGCCCCGTACCCGGCGGAAGCTCGGACGCGGCGGCCCGGTCGAGCAGGAACAGGGTCCGGCTCCGCCCGCGGGCCCCCGCGCACGGGACGTGGAAGGGGTCCGCGTCCGGCGCCAGCCCGAGCCCGATGGCCTTCGCCTTGGACTCGCCCGCCGCCAGCAGCCACACCTCGTCCGCGGCGCGCAGGGAGGGGAACGTCAGCGAGATCCGGGTCGGGGGCGGCTTCGGGGCGCCCCGCACCGCCGCCACCGCTCCCTCGTCGCGCAGCGCCGGCAGCTCCGGGAACAGCGACGCCACGTGCGCGTCGGGGCCGACGCCCAGCATCACCACGTCGAAGGCCGGGACCGGTCCGCCCCCCGTTCCGGCGGCGGACCGCAGCTCGGCGGCGTACCGCTCGGCCGCGGCGTCCGGGTCGTCGCCGTCCGGGCCGTCGGCCGCCGGCATCGCGTGGACCCGCGCCGGGTCCAGCGGGACGTGGTCGAGCAGCGCCGCCCGCGCCCCGGTCTCGTTGCGCTCGGGGTCTCCGGCGGGCAGGAAGCGCTCGTCGCCCCACCACAGGTCGAGCCGGCCCCAGTCGACCGCGTCGCGGGCGCCGGAGGCGGCCAGCGCGGCGAGCACCGCCGTGCCGACGCCGCCGCCGGTGAGCACCACCGACGCCGTGCCCCGCGCCGCCTGGGCGTCGGCGATCCGCGTCACGAACCGGGCGGCGGCCGCCTCGGCGAGCAGGGCCTGGTCGCGGTGGACCAGGACGGTCGGGGCGGTCACGCGTCCCCCGTCCTGCCGCGGCCCTTGCGCGCCGGCTGCTTCGAGTCCGCCTGCTTCGAGTCCGCCTGCCCGGCTCCCGCCCGCTTGGCCGTCGCCTGCTTCCTGGGCGGCGCGGCCGCGTCGGACGTCGCCGACACCGGCTCGCTCGCCACGCCCGGCTTCTGCGTCCCGCCCGCCAGGTCCTTGGCGAACCGGGCGGCGGCGTCGCGGTAGACCTCGTCGGGGTCGAGGCGCCGCAGCTCCTCGGCCAGCAGCTCCGCCATCGGCCGCCGCATCAGCGACACCTGCCGGTCGGGCTGGCCGGGGCGGCACAGCGTCGCGACCCGCCCGTCCGGGCGGTCGATGACCAGGTCGCCGCCCGTCGTCACCAGCCGGACGCCGGTGATGCCGGGGCCCTCGGAGACCGTCCGGTCCACCGGGACGCCGAGCCGGACCGACAGCCACGCCGCCAGCAGCTCCGCGCTCGGGGAGTCCGGTTCGGCCATCACCTCGCCCGAGGTGATCTCGTCGTGCTCCTGGTCGAGCGCGGCCGCCAGCAGCGACCGCCAGGAGGTCAGCCGCGTCCAGGTGAAGTCGGTGTCGCCCGGCCGGTAGCCCTCGGCGAGCTGGGCCAGGGTGCCGAGCCGGTCGCGGGCCGCGTAGGCGTCGGTCACCCGGCGCTGCGCCAGCCGGCCCAGCGGGTCCTTGGCGGGCACCTTCGGCACCTTGCCGCCGGGCCACCACGTCACCACCGGGGTGTCGGGCATCAGCAGCGGCACGACGACGGAGTCGGCGTGCTCGGCGAGCGGCCCGTACATGCGCAGCAGCACCGTCTCGCCGGGGCCGGTCTCGCCCATCCGGATCTCCGCGTCGAGCCGCGAGGAGTTGCCCCGCGGGTCGCGGGAGATGACGGTCAGCACCCGGCAGGGGTGCTCGCGCGCCGCCTCGGTCGCGGCGCGCACCGCGTCGTACTGCGCCGACTCGTCCGTCACGATGATCAGTGTGAGCACCATGCCGACGGCCGGGCCGCCCATCAGATGCCGGGACTGCGTCAGCGCGTCCTGGATCTTGCGGGTCGTCGTGCCGGTCAGATCGATGTTCATCTAGAGCCGCCTCCAGGTTCGGCCGTCCCGCGCCATCAGCTCGTCGGCGCTGTCGGGCCCGTAGCCGCCGGCCTTGTACTGGTCGAGGCCGCCCCGGCTGGCCCAGTACTCCTCGATGGGGTCGAGGATCTTCCAGGACAGCTCGACCTCCTCCTGCCGGGGGAACAGCGGCGGGTCGCCGATCAGCACGTCGAGCAGCAGCCGCTCGTAGGCCTCGGGCGAGGCCTCGGTGAAGGACTCGCCGTAGGCGAAGTCCATGTTGACGTCGCGGATCTCCATCGAGGTGCCGGGCACCTTCGAGCCGAACCGGACCGTGATGCCCTCGTCCGGCTGCACCCGCATCACCAGGGCGTTCTGCCCGAGCTCCTCGGTGTCGGTGTGCGAGAACGGCAGGTGCGGAGCCTGCTGGAACACCATCGCCACCTCCGTGACCCGGCGGCTCAGCCGCTTGCCGGTGCGCAGGTAGAACGGGACGCCCGCCCAGCGGCGGTTGTCGATCTCCAGCTTGACCGCCGCGTAGGTTTCGGTGCGCGAGTCGGCGGGGATGCCCTCCTCCTCCAGGTACCCCCGGACGCTCACACCGCCCTGCCAGCCCGCCGCGTACTGCCCGCGCGCCGTCGACTGGGCCAGGTCGCCCCGCACCCGCACCGCGGAAAGGATCTTGGCCTTCTCGGCGCGGACGGCGTCGGCGCTGAACGAGGTCGGCTCCTCCATCGCGGTGAGCGCCAGCAGCTGGAGCAGGTGGTTCTGGATGACGTCGCGGGCGGCGCCGATGCCGTCGTAGTACCCGGCCCGGCCGCCGATCCCGATGTCCTCGGCCATCGTGATCTGCACGTGGTCGACGAAGGAGCGGTTCCAGATCGGCTCGAACATCGTGTTGGCGAACCGCAGGGCCAGGATGTTCTGCACCGTCTCCTTGCCGAGGTAGTGGTCGATCCGGAAGATCGCCTCCTCGGGGAACACGCGGTGCACGGTGTCGTTCAGCTCCACCGCGGTCTTCAGGTCGCGGCCGAAGGGCTTCTCGATGACGACCCGGCGCCAGGAGCCCTCCTTGCGGTCGGCGAGGCCGCTGCGCTGCAGCTGCTCGACGACCTGCGGGAAGAACTTCGGGGGGATCGACAGGTAGAACGCGTAGTTGCCCCCGGTGCCGCGGCTCTCGTCCAGCTCCTTGACCGCCATCGCCAGCGCGTCGAATGCGCCCGGGTCGCTGAACTCACCGGGGACGAAGTGCATGCCCTCCATCAGGTGCGTCCACACGTCCTCGCGGAACGGGGTCCGCGCGTGGGCCTTGACGGACTCGTAGGCGATCTGGCGGAAGTCCTCGTTCTCCCAGTCGCGCCGAGCGAATCCCACCAGGGAGAAGCCCGGCGGCAGCAGCCCCCGGTTCGCCAGATCGTAGATCGCCGGGAGGAGCTTCTTGCGCGACAGGTCCCCGGTGACACCGAACAGCACGAGCACGCACGGCCCGGCCACCCGCGGCAGGCGCTTGTCCCGCGGGTCGCGGAGCGGATTGGCTGTGTTGGTCACGTGGCCCCCTCTGATCGCACTGCGCCTTCTTCGACTACTGCTTCAAGCATCCTGCCCCAACTCGTATCGCGGGCCCCAACTCGGTATCGCCCCCTGTCCGGCCACGGTCTTCGCCGGTTCCCGGTGTGCGCGCTCATATGTCTCCTCTGGCGGCGTCGAGCAGCCGGGCCAGCCCCGCCCAGCGGTTCTGCAGGTGGAGCCGGACCACCGGGCGGCCCGCCGCGCACGCGTCGCGGGCGTCCCCCAGCGCCCGCGCGAGCTGCAGCATGCCGAGCGTGTGGTGCCGGCCGGGGACCGGCACGTCGCGGACGACGTTCCCGGTCACCAGAAGGTAAACGCATCCGTCCGGGTGATCATTTCCGGTCGCGGGCGGCCGCGTGCCCCAGTCCACCCGCACCGGCCGCCCGCAGCGCGCGGCGAGCAGCGCGGCGAGCCGGCGCACCTGCGCGCCCTGGCCGCGCGCCTCGTCCGGGTCGAGGTGGGCGACCAGCACGAGGTGCTCGCCCCGTCCGACGCGACCGGCCAGCGCGTCCAGCAGCCCGGTGAGCCCGGACGCGCCGGCCAGCGCGGGGACGGCCGTGCGGGCCTCGACCGCCTGGCCGGGGTCGCCGTCGGCGAACAGCGGCTCGCCGGTCCCGTCGTCCAGCGTCATCGGGGCGGGCCGTTCCGCCGCCGCCAGCGGGTCGGCCTCCAGCAGGTAGGACGCCACCGCGGCGGCGTACTCCCATACGACGAGTTGCGCGGCGAGCGGCCCGGCGACCGTGGCGTCGTCCTGGTGCGGGCGGCCGTCGAACGTCAGCAGGAAAAGGTCGTCGTCGGGCTGCAACGGCAGGCCCCCGTCCTGGACGACCGGCACCAGCCGACCGCGCGCCGCCTCCCGCAGCAGCAGCGCCGCCCACCCGGCGATGCCCGGCAGCGCCGCCGGGTAGCCGCCGAGCACGGCCGTCCGCCGCCCGGCCCGGGCCGCTCCGCCGAGGATGGCGCCGAGCACGAGCCCCGGATTGTGCTCCGGCCGCGTGAGCGACGGCAGGACGGCGGTGGCCTCCTCCAGCAGCGCCCCGACGTCGGCGCCCGCGAGCGCCGCGGGCACCAGCGCGTAGGGGGACAGCGCGCCGAACGCGGTGGGCGCCGGAGCCTCCACCAGCGCGTGCCCCGCCTCCGCCGCGTGCCCGGCCGCCGCCGCGCGCGGCTCGGCGACCGTCACGAACCGCCGCGCGATCCCGGCGGGGGACAGGCCCTCCTCCCGCAGCGCCTCCGCGAACACCTCGCGCAGCGCCTCGGTGGCCGGGTCACCGCCGGTCACCACGAACGCCGTCCGGTTCAGCCGCTCCGGGTCCTCCCTGAGGCGCAGCGGCGGCCCGGGGTCGGGGCCGTCCAGCACCGTCAGCGAGCCGCGGCCGTCCGGCGCGGGTGCTCCGCCGGCGCGGACGATCAGCTCTGCGGCGCGGGCCGGGGCGCCGCCGCCGAGCAGCACCACGTCGGTCAGCCCGTCCTCGCGGGCCCGCGCGCGCAGCTGTTCGGCACGTTCCAACACCGCGCGGCCGGGACCGGGCTGCCCCGGCCAGCACAGCGGGCGGCCCTCCACGCCGGCGGTGGCCGCCGACGGCCACAGCGACGCGTCCTCCGAGGCGAGCCGGACCGGCACCTGGTCGATCCACAACCTTCCCAGGACCCGCTCGGCGGCCTCCTTCAGCGGACCGCGAGCGGTGATGGCCGTCTCCCCCGAGACGACGGCGGTGAAGCTCACGGTCTGCGCGCCCCCGCCACCGCGCGGACCGCCTCGATCAGCCGTCCCGCGCCGTCCACCGGGTTGCGCAGGTGCAGCCGGATGACCGGCAGCCGCCGCGCGCGCAGCGCCCGCAGCTCCCCGAGGGCGCGCGCGATCTGCAGCTGCGCCAGGCTGTAGGGGCGCCCGGGGACGGGGTGCGCGGCCAGCGCGTCGCCCGGCGCGGGATCGCCGGTGATGATCAGGAACGCGCCGTTGCCCGGACCGTCCTTGTGCACCGGACCCGTGGCGTGCGGGTAGCCGGGTCCCGGCCCGTAGGCGACGGGGCGCCCGGACGCGCGGGCCAGCGACGGCGCGAGGTAGCGCCCGGAGAAGTCGCCCGACAGGTACGTCATGACCGCGAGGTAGCCGTCGGACGGCACCGAGGCGACCAGGCCGCCGAGGACGGTCTGCAGCTCGGCGCCGGGCGGCCACGGGAAGTCGGCGTGCACCTCGATGTCGTCCTCGACGTACACCGGCCGCTCCGCCGTGAGCGACCCGGTCGCGACCGTGCGCAGCAGCGTGGCGGCGTCGTCCTCGGCTTCCTGGACGACCGCGCTGCCCGCCTCGAACGGGTTCACGCCGAGCAGCCACCCGGCGACCGCCGTCGCGTACTCCCACAGCAGGAACTGCGCGCCGAGCGGCGCCCACACCGAGGTGTCGGACTCGTCCTGCGCCGCCGACCGCGGATTGACCGACACGCCGTGCACGTCGGGGAAGTCGCCCCGGCCGCCGGGCGGCTCGAAGGCCAGCACGCCGCGCCCCCGCTTGCCGGTGCCGACCGCGAGCAGCTGGGCGATCCACGCGCTCAGCGCGCCCGGCCCGCCCGGTTCGCGCAGCAGCACCTTGTCGCGGGCGAGGCCGCCCGGCCCCTGCTGCGCGCAGCCGCCGATGACGGCGCCGAGCAGCAGGCCCGGGTTGTCCTCGTTCCTGGACAGCGACGGCACGAGCGACGCCGCCTCCTCCAGGAGCCGGTCGGCGTCCGCGCCCGCCAGCACGGCGGGGACGAGCCCGTAGGCGGACAGGGCGCCGTAGTGCCCGGGCAGGTAGGGGTCGGTCAGCCCGATCCGGTAGCCGCACTGGCGGGCGAAGTCGTGCAGCGGGCTGCCGTGGTCGGTGATGACGAGGAACCGGCTCGCGATCTCCCGCTCCGACAGGCCCCGCTCCCGGAACGCGGCCGCGAAGATCCGGCGGTAGGCGTCGCCCTCCAGGGACACGCCCGCCTTGCTGGCCAGCACGACCAGCGTGCGGTCGAGCCGCTCCATCGCGAACGCGAGCGCGGCGGTGTCGCCGCCGTCCAGCACGGTCAGCTCGCCGGACGGCCGCTCGGCCGCGCCGCCGGCGCCCGCCATCGCGGGCGCCTGCGCCTCCACGACGGCCTGCGCGGCGAGGCTCTCCGCGCCGACGCCGATCAGCACCACATGGTCGAGGCCCGAGTACCGCGCCTCCGCCACCAGCCCGCCGACCTGGTTCAGCAGCCCGCGGGAGGCGAACGGCAGGTCGAGCCAGCCCAGCCGGCTGTGGTCGACCGCCCGCCGCCCCCACAGCTGGGGGTCCTTGGCGGCCAGCGCACCGGGGACGCCGCAGCTCACGAGGTAGTCCCGCGCCTGCAGCGCCGAGTCCAGCACGTCACCGCGCGTGAGTACGTCGAATCCTGACACCGTTCCCTCCCGGCCCCCATCGTTTCAGGAGAGAAAGGGCATTCGCGACCATCTCCATCGATCTTCTTGGTCGCGTCCCGGATCCGGCCGGTCGCGGTGAGTCGACGCGGCCGGACCCGGTCGGTCAGCCCAGCGCGGCCGCGAGCCGGTCGAGTCCCTCGGCGCGGTCGCGCAGGTGGATCCGGAAGGCGGGACGGCCGAGCGACCGCAGCACCCGCAGGTCGCCGAACGCCTCGGCGAGCTGCAGCTCGCCGAGGCTGTAGGGCCTGCCCGGCACGGGGACGTCGCCGGAGACGGCACCGGTGACCATCAGGAACGCGCCGTTCGCCGGGCCGCCCTTGTGGTACTGCCCGGCCGTGTGCAGGCAGCGGGGCCCCCAGCCGAAGGTGACGGGGGCGGGATTGCGGCGGACCTTGGCGGCCCGCGCCGCCAGCAGCGGCCGCAGCTCCGCCGCCGCGGCGTCCGCGGTCCGGTCGAGGTAGGCCAGGAGGGCGAGGTAGCCGCCGTCCTCGATGTCCTCCAGCAGGACGTCCAGCGCCTCGGTGAGGGTCCGCGCGCCGCGCAGCGCGTCCTCGGGGGCGTGCACCTCGACGGCGCCCTCGACCAGCTCGGGGGGCCGGTGTACCACCGTCGGCGCGGCGCCCTCCTCCGAGCGCAGCAGCGCCGCCGTGCTCTCCCGCGACTCGCCGACGTCGGGCTCGGTGAACGGGTCGACCCCGATCACCCGGCACGCCACCGCGACCGCGTACTCCCACAGCAGGAACTGCCCGCCGAGCGGCCCGGCGACGCTCACCCCCGCCTCGCGCCCGGGGCCCGGCTCGTCCGGGCGGCGGCCCAGGATGACGCGCCGCAGGTCGCCGGTCAGCTCGAAGCCGGGCGCGTCGACGCCCTCCACCACGACCGGGAGCAGACCCTTGCCGTCCTTGCCCATCGCCCCGGCGACCAGCTGCTCCGCCCACGCGGCGAAGCCCTCCAGGCCGGACCCGAGGTCGGCGATCACCAGCTTGTCGCGGGAGCCGAGCGCCGAGGAGGCCAGCGCCGCGCCGAGCGCCAGCGCCGGGTTGTCGTAGGACTGCCGCAGCACCGCCGCGAGCCGGGACGCCTCGTCCAGCAGGGACCCGACGTCCACTCCCGCGAGCGCCGCCGGGACCAGCGCCCGCGCGCCGAGCGCGCCGAACCGGCCGTCGACGTCCTCCTCGGCCGGGACGAAGTGGTGCCCGACGTCGCGGGCCGCCTGCTGGAGGGCGGAGCCCTCTTCGGCGACCACGACGAACCGGCGGGCCAGCTCGGCGCCCTTCAGCCCGGCCTCGGAGAAGGCGCGCCCGAAGACGCGCCGCAGCGATTCGGCCTCGACGCCCTCGTCCGCCACGACGACGAGCGTCCGGTCCAGGCCGGCGGCCAGGACGGCGGACACCTCGTGCGGGTCGGTGGTGTCGAGGACGGTCAGGTCCGCGCCCGCCGTCCGGCAGATCGCCTCCGCCGCCAGCGCCGGACCCCCGGACGCCGCCAGCACGATCCGGTCGAGCCCGGCGGAGCGGACCTCGCCCACCAGCTCCGACAGCCGGTCGCACAGGTAACGCGAGGTCTCCGGCAGGCCCAGCCAGCCGAGCCGGCGGGCGGCGAGCGGGGCCGCGTCCGGACCCCACAGCTTGGCGTTGCGGGACGCGAGCGAGCCGGGCACGCCGTCGGAGACGAGACGGTCCAGGACCGTCTCGCTCTCGTCGACGACGGTGCCGCGGATGGTGACCGAGATCCCCCCGGCGGTCACCACCGACGTCACGCGCCGGCCTTCTTGGACTCCAGCTCGCCGGTGATGGTGTCGAGGAGCTCCGTCCAGGACGCCTCGAACTTCTCGACGCCCTCCTCCTCCAGCACCCGCACGACGTCGTCGTAGTCGACGCCGACGTCCTTCAGCGCCGCCATGTGCGCGCGGGCGTCGTCATAGGCGCCCCGGACGGTGTCGCCGCGGACCTGGCCGTGGTCGGCCTCGGCCACCAGCGTCGCCTCCGGCATCGTGTTGACCGTGCCCGGCGCGACCAGCTCGTCCACGTACAGGGTGTCGCTGAGGTCGGGGTCCTTCACGCCGGTCGAGGCCCACAGCGGCCGCTGCGGGCGCGCCCCGGCGTCCTTGAGCGCCTTCCACCGGTCGGTGGCGGACTTCTCCTCGTACAGCGCGTAGGCGAGCCGGGCGTTGGCGAGGCCCGCCTTGGAGCGCAGCGCCTTGGCCTCGTCCGAGCCGATCTTGTCGAGCCGCTTGTCGATCTCGGTGTCCACCCGGCTGACGAAGAACGAGGCCACCGAGGCGATCTTCGACAGGTCGTGGCCGTTCTCCCGGGCCTTCTCCAGCCCGGCGAAGAACGCGTCGATGACCTTGCCGTAGCGCTCCAGCGAGAAGATCAGCGTCACGTTCACGCTGATGCCCTCGGCCAGCACCGCCGTGATCGCCGGCAGGCCCTCCTCCGTCGCCGGGATCTTGATGAGCAGGTTGGGCCGGTCCACCATCCACCACAGCGCCCGCGCCTCGGCGATCGTGCGGCGGGTGTCGCGGGCCACCCGCGGGTCGACCTCGATCGACACGCGGCCGTCCAGGCCCTCGGTCCGGTCGTAGACCGGGCGCAGCACGTCGCAGCCCCACCGGATGTCGTAGGTGGTGATGGCGCGGGCCGCCTCCTCGACGTCCACGCCGCGCACCGCGAGGTCGCGGACCTGCTCGTCGTAGGCGTCGCCCTTGCTCAGCGCCTTCGCGAAGATCGTCGGGTTGGACGTGACGCCGACGACGTGCTTGTCCTTGACCAGCTCCGCCAGGTTGCCCGTGCGCAGCCGCTCCCGGCTGATGTCGTCCAGCCAGATCGAGACGCCCTCGCCCGAGAGCTTCTTCAGAATGTCGCTCATCGCTCTTCTCCTCGTCGTCGTCTTCATCGCCCCGCCGGGGCGGGCGGGCGGCGTGCGGGGGTGCGCGGACGCCGCCCGCCTCGCGGGCCGTGACTCAGTTGCCGGTCGTCTCGCCCTGCCCCGCGTGGCGCACGCCGGCCCGGATGAGGCTGGCCTTGGCCGCCGCCACCACGCGCTCGGGCGTGATGCCGAACTGCAGGAACAGGGTCTTGTAGTCGGCCGAGGCGCCGAAGTGCTCCAGGCTCACCGACTCGCCGGCGTCGCCGACGTAGCCGCGCCAGCCGAGCGCCACGCCGGCCTCGACCGACACCCGGGCGCGCACGCCCGGCGGCAGCACCTCCTGCCGGTAGGCGTCGCTCTGCTGCTCGAACCACTCCACGCACGGCATCGACACCACGCGGGTCGGGGTGCCCTCGGACTGCAGCGTCGTGCGCGCCTGCAGCGCCAGCTCCACCTCGCTGCCGGTCGCGATGAGGATCACCTCGGGCCGCCCGCCGTCGGCGTCGGCCAGCACGTAGCCGCCCTTGGCGGCGCCCTCGGCGGAGGCGATCTCGCCGCCGCGCTCCAGCGTCGCCAGCTTCTGCCGGGTCAGCGCCAGGCCGGCCGGGCGGTCGGTGTGCTGCAGGACCGTCCGCCACGCCACCGCGGTCTCGTTGGCGTCGGCCGGACGGACGACGTCCAGGCCCGGGATCGCCCGCAGCGCCCACAGGTGCTCGACGGGCTGGTGGGTCGGGCCGTCCTCGCCGAGCCCGATCGAGTCGTGCGTCCAGACGAAGGTGACCGGCAGCTTCATCAGCGCCGCCAGCCGGACCGCCGGGCGCATGTAGTCACTGAAGATCAGGAACGTGCCGCCGTAGGGGCGGGTGCCGCCGTGCAGCGCGATGCCGTTGCAGATCGCGGCCATCGCGTGCTCGCGGACGCCGAAGTGCAGCGTGCGGCCGTAGCGGTGGCCGGGGAACTCCTTGGTCTGGAACTCCTCCGGGATGAAGGACGGCTCGCCCTTCATCGTCGTGTTGTTGCTCTCCGCGAGGTCGGCCGAGCCGCCCCACAGTTCCGGCAGCACCGGCGCCAGCGACGCCAGCACCTCGCCGGACGCCGCGCGGGTCGCGATGGACTTGCCCGCCTCGAACTCCGGCAGCGCGCTCTCCCAGCCGGCCGGCAGCGTCCGCGAGGAGATCCGGTCGAACTCCGCGGCCCGCTCGGGGTTCGCGGAGCGCCACGCCTCGAACGCCTTGCTCCACTCGGCGTGGTCCGCGCGGCCCCGGTCGGACACGGCGCGGGCGTGGGCCAGCACGTCCTCGGGGACCTGGAAGCTCTCGGCCGGGTCCATGCCGAGGATCTGCTTGGTCGCGGCGACCTCGTCGGCGCCGAGCGCCGAACCGTGGATCTTGCCGGTGTTCTTCTTGTTCGGCGCCGGCCAGCCGATGATCGTGCGGAGCGCGATGAAGGACGGGCGGGACGTGTCGGCCTTGGCCGCGGCGAACGCCTTCGCCAGCGCGGCGACGTTCTCCTCGTAGTCGCCGTCCTGCGTCCAGTCGACGTGGTGGACGTCCCAGCCGTAGGCCGCGTAACGGGCGCGCACGTCCTCCGACAGCGCGATCGCGGTGTCGTCCTCGATCGAGATGTGGTTGTCGTCGTAGAGGAGGACCAGGTTGCCGAGGCGCTGGTGCGCCGCCAGCGCGCTCGCCTCGTGGCTGATGCCCTCCTCGATGTCGCCGTCGGACGCGAACGCCCAGACGGTGTGGTCGAAGGGGGACTCGCCCTCGGGCGCGTCCGGGTCGAACAGGCCGCGCTCGCGGCGGGCCGCCATCGCCATGCCCACGGCGTTGGCGATGCCCTGCCCGAGGGGGCCGGTGGTGGTCTCAACGCCCGCGGTGTGCCCGTGCTCGGGGTGGCCGGGCGTGAGGCTGCCCCACTTGCGGAGGGACTTCAGGTCGTCCAGCGTCATCGGGTAGCCCGACAGGTACAGCTGGATGTAGAGGGTCAGGCTGGAATGGCCGCAGGACAACACGAACCTGTCCCGCCCGGCCCAGTGCGGGTCCGTCGGGTCGTGCCGCAGGAACCGCTGGAAGAGAAGGTAGGCGGCCGGCGCGAGGCTCATCGCCGTGCCTGGGTGACCGGAGCCCGCCTCCTCGACCGCGTCCATGGCGAGGGCGCGGATCACGTCCACCGCGCGCCGGTCCTGGTCGGACCACTCAAACGTGCTGTTGTCCCTGCTCACGGAAACGCCAGGCTCCTCTCGAACCGATGTCAAAGAACCACTCTGTAATGTTGTGCGCCGGCGGCCCCGCAGACGACCCCCACACAGGACAACGCCCGGCGGTGCGGCGCCTCTTCCCCCGCCCCGCACGGCCGCACGGGCGCGGTCGCGAAGATCAAGCCCGCGCCCAGCCGCGAGCCTATCGCGCGGGAGGGCGGTCGCAGGCGGGGGCGGAGGACCGCTGCGCCGGGCCCGGGCCGCGACGCTTCATGCACCCTTGCCCGAACGCCCGGCGGCCTAACCCCCCGCGCGGGTGATCCGGCGGGTGATCCGAGGTCGCCCCGGCTCCGGGCGGTTGCGGCGGGCATCCCGCCCGCGGCGCGTCCGGCTCGCGCCCGCGGAGCGTCCGGGCATCGCTCGCGGGGCGTTCGGCCATCGCCCGCGGCGCGTCCGGCGACCCGGTGCGCGGCCCCCGCGGGGGGCGGACTACAGTGATTGCGCGGCTGACGCCAGCGGCCGCGGCAAGACGACCCAGCCGAAGTCGCACCCAGCCGAGGCCGGCCCGATCGCGGGGCACCGCCAGGGTGGTACCGATTTCTCATCCCTAGTCAGACGTGGACCCGATTGTGACGGTGCTCAGTAACAAGCGCGGGATCGACCTGGACGAGCAGGTGCCGGAGGCGCCCGCGTCCCCGCTCGCGCCGCCTCCCGCCGAGCGGACCGCTCGGCGCACGCCGGGCGCCAGCGTGCGCGCCTACGTGGCGCTGACCAAGCCGCGCGTGATCGAGCTGCTCCTGATCACGACCATCCCGGTGATGTTCCTGGCGGACCGGGGCGTGCCGCCGCTGTCCACCGTCCTGCTGACGCTGGCGTTCGGCACCATGTCCGCCGGCGCCGCCAACGCGATCAACTGCTACATCGACCGCGACATCGACGCCAAGATGCGCCGCACCCGGCGCCGCCCGCTGGCCCGCCACCAGGTCACCCCGGCCCGCGCCCTGGTCTTCGGGGTGACGCTCGCCGTGCTGTCCACGGCCGGGTTCCTGCTCGCGGTCAACCCGGTCGCCGCGGCCGGCTCGCTGTTCGCGATCCTGTTCTACGTCTTCGTCTACTCGCTGCTGCTCAAGCGGCGCACCTCGCAGAACGTCGTGTGGGGCGGCATCGCCGGGTGCATGCCCGTCCTCATCGGCTGGGCCGCCGTCACCGGCGGCGTCGCCTGGACGCCGCTCGTCCTGTTCGGCGTGGTGTTCCTGTGGACGCCCCCGCACACCTGGACGCTCGCGATGCGCTACCGCGAGGACTACGCCGTCGCCAAGGTCCCGATGCTGCCGGTCGTGGCGTCCGAGCGCCGCGTCGTGGTCGAGAGCCTCGTGTACACCTACGCGACCGTCGCCTGCTCGCTGCTGCTGTGGCCCGTCGCCGGGATGGGCCCGGTGTACGGCGCCGTCGCCGTGGTGCTCGGCCTGGTCTTCCTGGCGGAGGGGCACCGGCTGCTGAAGGCCGTGCGCGCCGGGGTCACCGGCGTCCACCTGCGCCCGATGCGCTTCTTCCACCTGTCGAACGTCTACCTGGCGCTGCTGTTCACCGCCGTGGCGGTCGACCCGCTCCTGTACTGACCCGGCGCTCTACCCCGGCACCGTACCGATAGGCGCGCTTTCGCGGATCGGTGCGACCTGCCGTTACGCTTCGCGGTATGGCGAGCATGGATCCCAAGGCGGTGCTCGAAGGCCGTGTCCCCGGGCGGCCTCCGGTCGGCCTGATCCTCGGCATGACCGTGTCGGGGCTGTGCGCCCTCGTCGCGCTCGGCACGGACGCCGCGCTCGGCGGGGCCGGGTTCTGGGTCGGGGTGATCCTCGCGATCCTGCCGATCCCGGTGCTGATCGCCCTGGCCCTCACCCTCGACCGGCTGGAGCCCGAGCCGCCGCGCGCCCTCGCCTTCTCGTTCATGTGGGGCGCGGGGGTCGCCGTGCTGGGCGCCCTCGTGCTCAACACCGCCGGGATGCTGTACGTGACCGTGCCCATCTTCGGCGAGACGGAGGGCCACTTCGTCAGCGCCGCCGTCGGCGCGCCGATCATCGAGGAGTCGCTGAAGGGCGCCGTCCTGTTCGGCATGCTGTGGTTCCGCCGCAACGAGATCGACGGGTTCGCCGACGGGATCATGTACGCGGCCATGGTCGGGCTCGGCTTCGCCATGATGGAGAACGTCACCTACTACACGCGGGCGTTCGAGGACGGCGGCGCGCAGCAGCTCCAGGCGGTGTTCGTCCTGCGCGGCCTGATCGCCCCGCTCAGCCACCCGCTGTTCACCTCGATGACCGGTCTCGGCGTCGCCTACGCCGCCACCCACCGGCGCGGTCAGATCGTCGCGCCGCTCGCCGGGCTGCTCGGCGCGATGGTGCTGCACGGGCTGTGGAACGGCGCAGCCGCGTTCGGGCTCGGCGGCCTCGGCATCGTCTACCTGCTGGACTTCTGCGTCCTGGTGGCGCTGATCGTCATCGTGTTCGTCGAGCGGCGCGGCACCGTGCGCCGCATCGAGACCTACCTGCCGATGTACGCGGGGACGGGCCTGGTGACGCCGCAGGACGTGCGGATGCTGCGCTCCATCCCCTCGCGCCGCGCCGCCCGCCGCTGGGCCCGCTCGGTCGGCGGCGCGCCCGCCGGACGCGCCATGGTCGACTACCAGCTCGCCGCGACGGAGCTGGCGCTGCTGCACAAGCGCGCCGACCGGGGCGTCGCCGACCAGCGCTGGTTCGTGGCCCGCCGCGACTCGCTGCTCGCACTGATGTCGCTGGCCAGGCAGGCGTTCCTGCGCACCCCGCCGCGGCCCGGGGCGGGCATCCAGGCCGGGCCGCCGTGGGCGCGGCAGGGCCCGTCGGGATTCCTGCCGCCGCAGCCGCCCGGCCCGTACGGCGCCTGACCCGCGGACGCTGCCGGAGCGGCGCGCGCGTGGGCGGGGGCCGGGTCACGGCCACGGAGACCCGGCCATACGATTGGTGCCGTGGCAGAGCGAGAGTCGTCCAACCTCCTGATCCGGACCTGGAACGCCGTGTGGCGCCCGACGCCCGGGTCCCTGCGGCTGCTCGCGCTGATCGGCGTCATCGGCAACGTGGTGATCGTCGTCAGCGGCGGCGCCGTCCGCGTCACCAAGTCCGGGCTCGGCTGCCCCGACTGGCCGCGCTGCTCCGGCGACAGCCTCGTGCCGACCCACAACCCCGAGCACCACGTGCTCAACATGTCGATCGAGTTCGGCAACCGGCTGATCACCTTCGTGGTGCTGGGCGTCGGCGTGCTGGTGTTCGTCGCCGCGCTGCGGCTGCGGCCGCGCCGCCGGAGCCTGGTGCTGTGGGCGCTGGCCCAGCCGATGAGCGTGGTCGCCCAGGCGGTCATCGGCGGCATCGTCGTGCTGACCAAGCTGCACCCGGCGGCCGTCTCGCTGCACTTCCTGGTCTCGCCGGCCCTGCTGGTGTTCTGCGTCGCGCTCTGGGTCCGCGCGGGGGAGGGCGACGCGCCGCCCCGGCCGCTCGCCGGTCCCTGGACGCGCCGCCTCGCCGCCGCGCTGCTGGTCTCGTGCGCCGCCGTGCTCGTCGCGGGCACGGTCGTCACCGGCACCGGCCCGCACGCGGGCGACGCCGAGTCGCGCCGCTACGGCTTCGACATCACCGACGTCGCCCGGATCCACGGCGAGCTGGCCTGGCTCACGATCGCGCTGACGGCGCTCGCCATCGTGGCCCTGCACCGCACGGGCGCGCCCGCCGCCGCCCGCCGCCGCGCCCACGAGCTGGCCGGGCTGATCGTGCTGCAGGGCGCCGTCGGCTACGTCCAGTACTTCCTCGGCGTCCCCGCCGGTCTGGTGCTGCTGCACATGCTCGGCGCGGTGCTGATGTGGATCGCGGCGTTCCGCCTGTTCTTCGCGCTGCGCGACCGGGGCCCCGTCCCCGCCGCCGAGGCTCCGGCCCCGGCGGCCCCGCGTCCCGCCGAGGCGCCCCAGCCCGCCTGACCCGCGCTCAGGTCTTGCGCAGGAACGCGCGCAGACGCTCCAGCGGCCAGGTGTTGATGACGTCGTCGGGGGTCAGCCAGCCACGCTGGGCGGTGCCGACGCCGTAGCGGATGTTGCGGTGGTGGCCGACCGAGTGGGCGTCGGTGTCGACGGCGAACTTCACGCCGAACCGCTTCGCGCGCCGGACCAGGTCGGCGGGCAGGTCGAGGCGGTCGGGGAAGGAGTCGATCTCCATCGCGGTGCCGGTGCGGGCGGCGGCGCGGAACACCTCGTCCCAGTCGGCGTTCACCGGCGCCCGGCGGCCGATGCTGCGGGCGGTGGGGTGCCCGATCACGTGGACGTGGGGGTTCTCGCACGCGCGGACGAGCCGCCGCGTCATGCTCGCCTCGTCCTGCGTGAAGTGGGAGTGGACGGAGGCGACGCAGACGTCGAAGCCGGACAGGAAGTCGGCGTCCCAGTCGACGCCGCCGTCGGGGTCGATGTTGAGCTCGGTGCCGTGCAGGAGCGTGAGGCCGGGGAACCGATCCCGCAGCTCGGCGATCCGCTCGCGCTGGGCGAGCATCTTCTCGTCGGTCATGCGCTGCATGACCAGGTTCGGCGCGTGGTCGGTGATCGCGTAGTACTCCAGGCCGCGGTCCCGCGCGGCGGCGGCCATGTCCTCCAGTGAGGCGACGCCGTCGGTCAGGTCGGTGTGGCTGTGCAGGTCGCCGCGCAGGTCCTCGACGGTCACCAGGCGGGGCAGCTCGTCCCTCAGCGCCGCCTCGATCTCGCCGGCGTCCTCGCGGAGGGCGGGGTGCACCCAGGGCAGGCCGAGGCGCTCGTAGACCTCCTCCTCGGTGGCGGACACGATCAGCTCGTCGGTGCGGGCGTCGAACAGCCCGTACTCCGAGAGCCTGAGCCCGGCCTTCACGGCGATCTCGCGGGTGCGGATGTTGTGGGCCTGGGAGCCGGTGAAGTACTGGAGCGCGGCGCCCCACGACTCGGGCGGGACGACGCGCAGATCGACCTGCAGGCCCCGGGCGGTGCGGATCGAGGTCTTCTTGTCGCCGCCCGCGATGACCTCCGCGACGAACGGGAGCGCGGTGAACGCCTCCATGACCGGACGCGGGTCGCGGGAGGCGGCCAGCACGTCGACGTCGCCGATCGTCTCGCGCATCCGGCGCAGCGAGCCGGCGTGGGCGCAGCGCTCCACCTGGGGCAGCGCGGACAGGGCGGCGACGATCTCGTCGGCGACGCCCGCCGCCGCGTCGACCAGGACGCGCTCGCCGGAGCCGCGCATCAGCTCGATGCCGTGGAGGATGTTCTCCTCGGTCTTGGCGCCGAAGCCCTTGAGCCCGCGGAGCCGTCCCTCCTCGACGGCGGCGGCCAGCTCGTCGACCGAGGAGACGCCGAGCGCCTCGTAGACGGCGAGGGCCTTCTTCGGGCCGAGCGTGGGGATGGCGGTCAGGGCGCGGACCCCGGCCGGGATCTGCGTGCGCAGCTCCTCGACCTGCCGGATCGTGCCGGTGGTGTTGTAGTCGAGGAGCTTCTTGGCGATCGCGTCGCCCACCCCCGGGATCCGCCGCAGCCCGGCCAGGTCGAGGCCGGCGATGTCGCCCGGGTGGCCCGCGACCGCCCGCGCCGCCTTCTCGTACGCCCTGATCTTGAAGGCGTCGCCGCCCGTGATGGCCAGCAGATCGGCCAGTTCCTGGATGAGGGCCGCAGCCTCGTCGTTCGCCCGTGCCATGGGCCGAGTCTAGAAGCCGGGTACGACGGTTTCGGGCGCTCAGCGCAGGGGCGCGACGGGCCCGCCGGGCCGCTCGGTCCGGCCGCGCACGACCTCGTCGGCGATCGCCGCCACCTGCTCGTCGGGCAGCCGCCGGTAGCCGTCGGCCGTGACGACCGCGATCGTCGGGTAGATGCGCCGGGTCGGGTCGGGGCCGCCGGTGGCGCTGTCGTCGTCGGCCGCGTCGTAGAGCGCCTGGACGCACACGGTGGCGGCGTCCTCCAGGGACAGGTCGTCGCGGTAGAGCTTCTTCAGCGCGCCGGCGGCGTAGGGGGAGCCGGAGCCGTCCGCGTGGAAGCCGCGGGCCTCCTGAGGGGCGCCCGTGATGTCGTAGGTGTAGATCCGCGCCTCGCCGGAGTCGGGGTCGAGGCCCGCGAACAGCGGGACGACCGCGAGCCCCTGCAGGGCCTGCGCGAGGTTGGCCTGGATCACGGCGCCGAGGCGGCGGGCCTTGCCCGGCAGCGACAGCGGGACGGTCTCCATCTTCTCGTAGTGCTCCAGCTCCACCTGGAACAGCCGGACCATCTCCAGCGCCAGCCCGACGGTTCCCGCGAAGGCGACGGCGGAGTACTCGTCGGCGCGCTGCACCTTGTCGAGCTCGCGGTAGGCGATGCGGTGCCCCTGGGTGGCGCGCCGGTCGCCGGCCATCATCACGCCGCCCGGGAACGTCAGCGCCAGGACCGTCGTCCCGTGCGGCAGCTCGGGCGCGTCCCCCTCGGGCACCCGGTTGACGGGCAGCAGCTCAGGGGAGTGCAGGCGCAGGAAGTCGACGAACGACGCCGACCCCGCCTCGAAGAACTCGGGCGGAATCCCCTGGTCCTCGCTCCGGCCGATCACGGCGGCTCCTCTCCTGCTCGATGATCGCGACGTCCCGATCCTTCCACGCTGCCACACGGGGCCGCCACCGCTCAGGCCTCCGGCGCCTCGGGCGGCTCCTTCTGGCTCCGGGTCGCGCCCGCGCACGCGACGATCACGCAGCAGATCGCCACCCACTGGCGCGCCGTGAGGATCTCGCCGAGCAGCGCCACCCCGACGAGCGCCGCCACGGCGGGCTCCAGGCTCATGAGGATCCCGAAGACGCGGGCGGGCATCCGCCGCAGCGCCTCCAGCTCGAGCGAGTACGGGATCACCGACGACAGCAGCCCCACGCCGAGGCCGATCAGCAGCAGGCGCGGGTCCAGCAGGGCGGTGCCCGCGGACGCCACGCCGAGCGGAAGGATCGCCACGGTCCCGACGACGCTGGCGAGCGCGAGGCCGGTGGAGCCGGGGAACCGCTGGCCGGTCGCGGCGGTGAGCACGATGTAGCCCGCCCAGCACGCCCCCGCCAGCAGCGCGAACGCGATGCCGACCGGGTCGAGGGCGCCGCTGCCGCCCCGGGCGAGCAGGACGACGCCGGCCCCCGCCAGCACCACCCACAGCGCGTCGCGGGGGCGCCGGGAGGCGATGATCGAGACCAGGAGCGGCCCGAGGAACTCGATCGTGACGGCGACGCCCAGCGGGATCCGCGAGAACGACTGGTAGATCGAGTAGTTCATCAGCGCCAGCGCCAGCCCGAAGCCCGCGGCGATCGCGAGGCTGGAGCGCGAGTGGTCGCGCAGGACGGTCCGCAGCGCCTTGCGGGTCAGGAACCCCAGCACGACCGCCGAGGTCAGCAGCCGCATCGTCACGATGGCGCTCGGCGGCAGCCGGTCGAACATGTGCTTGGCCAGGCCCGCGCCGACCTGGAGGGAGATGATGCCCATCAGGATCAGCGCGGGCGGCGGCACCGACCCGAGCGACAGCCTCCGCGCCGGCAGCGCCCGTGCCCAGGTGGGCCGGGCGGGCCGGGACGCGCCGCCGAACGAACCGGGAGCTTCGGAGAGGGCCATGGCTACTCCCACCTGAAGAAGCGGGCGGCCAGGACGAGGCCGGCGGCGGCCCACACGGCGAGGACCGCCAGCGGCTTGCCGGGGAAGGCGGCGCCGTGCTGGAGGACCTGGCGCAGCCCCTCGGAGAGCGCCGAGATCGGCAGCAGCTCCAGGGCGGACCGCACCCCACCGGGGAAGCGGTCGAGCGGGAAGACGACGCCGCCGAGGGCCAGCAGCAGGATGTAGACGAGGTTGGCGGCGGCGAGGGTGGCCTCGGCGCGCAGCGTCCCGGCCATGAGCAGCCCGAACCCGCTGAACGCGGCGGTGCCGAGCGCCAGCAGGACGACCACCGAGGCGGGGTCGCCGTGCGGGTGCCAGCCGAGCGCCAGCGCCACCGCGCAGACGACCGCCGCCTGCACGGCCTCGACCGCGACCACGCTGAGCGTCTTGGCGGCGATGAGCCCGCCGCGCGGCAGCGGGGTCGCGCCGAGCCGCTTGAGGACGCCGTAGCGCCGCTCGAAGCCGGTGCCGATGGCCTGGCCGGTGAACGCGGTGGACATCACCGCGAGGGCGAGGACGCCCGGGGCGAGGAAGTCGACGCGGCGGCCCGCGCCGAGATCGACGAGGTCGGTGGCGCTGAACAGCGCGAGCAGCACCACCGGGATGATCAGCGTGAGCAGCAGCTGCTCGCCGTTGCG
The DNA here is from genome assembly GCF_039540335.1 of Actinomadura verrucosospora. Taxonomy (NCBI): domain Bacteria; kingdom Bacillati; phylum Actinomycetota; class Actinomycetes; order Streptosporangiales; family Thermomonosporaceae; genus Actinomadura; species Actinomadura verrucosospora. The sequence goes on from NZ_BAABEV010000028.1 coordinate 24,620, forward strand.
CAGCACGGCGCGGAACTCGTAGCCCGCCTGGGAGAGGATCATCCGCGGCAGCGGCGCGGCGCCCGGCGCGGGGGCGAGGTCCAGTGGGGCGGTCACGAGCGCAGCTCCCGTCCGGTGAGTTCCAGGAAGACGTCCTCCAGCGTGCGCCGCTCGATCCGCAGGTCCTCGGTCATGACGCCGTGCGAGGCGCACCAGGCGGTGACCGTGGCCAGCAGCTCGGGCCGGACGTCGGCCTCGATCAGGTAGTGCCCGGCCGGTGACTCCTTGGCGGCGCTCCCGGCGGGCAGGGCCGCGAGCAGCTCCTCCAGGCCGAGGCCGGGACGGGCGCGGAAGCGCAGCTGGCGCTCGGCGCCGGTCAGCTCCTCGGGGGCGCCCTGCGCGACGACCCTGCCGCCGTCGACGATCACGACGTGGTCGGAGAGGCGCTCGGCCTCCTCCATGTTGTGCGTGGTGAGCACGACCGACACCCCGGCCGCGCGCAGCTCGCCGATGAGCTCCCAGGTGGCGTGCCTGGCCTGCGGGTCGAGCCCGGTGGTGGGCTCGTCGAGGAAGACCAGCTCGGGCCGCCCGACCACGGCGACGGCGAGGGAGAGCCGCTGCTGCTGCCCGCCCGACATGCGCCGGAACGGGGTGCGGGCGTGCGCGGTGAGGCCGAGCCGCTCCAGCAGGGCGGAGGCGTCGAGCGGCGCGGTGTGGAACGAGGCGACGAGCCGCAGGAACTCGCCGGCCCGGGCGGTGCCCGGCACGCCGCCGGACTGCGGCATCACCCCGACCCGCGGGCGCAGGGCGCGCCCGTCGGCGGCGGGGTCCAGCCCGAGAACGCGGACGGTGCCCGCGTCGGCCCGCCGGAACCCCTCGCAGATCTCGATGGTGGTGGTCTTGCCGGCGCCGTTCGGGCCGAGCAGCGCGGTGACCGCGCCCCGGGCGGCGCTGAGCGACAGGCCGTCCACGGCCGTCACCGCGCCGTAGCGCTTGGCGAGGGAGCGCAGTTCGACCGCGCCGTCTCCGGGGGGTGTCATGGTGATGAGTTTAGGTCCGGGGCGCGACAGCTCCGCGCCCGGTCCCGGCCCTCCCAGCGTGAACTCGCGGTAAAGCCGGCCGGTGGAAGTCGATCTAGTTTCGCCGCCGCGCCCCGGGGAATCCGCGATCTGGGGGAGTCGCGGCGCCGTGGCCGTGCTCCGGGGAGGTGGGGATGGCGTTCCGCGTCGATTCGGAGGTCGGGCGGCTCCGCGAGGTGCTGCTGCACCGGCCCGAGCTGTCGCTCAAGCGGCTCACCCCCTCCAACGCCGCCGGGCTGCTGTTCGACGACGTGCTGTGGGTCAGGCGGGCGGTGGAGGAGCACGAGGAGTTCGAGGACGTCCTGCGCGCCCAGGGCGTGCGCACGCACCTGCTGATCGACCTGCTGGGCGAGACCGTCACGATCCCCGAGGCGCGCCGGCACATCCTCGACCGGGTGGTCGACCCGCACTGGTTCGGCCCGCTGGCCACCGACGCCATCCGCAACTGCTTCGACGCCATGGACGTCGCGGAGCTGGCCGCGTTCCTGATCGGGGGCATCACCAAGCGGGAGATGCTGGAGCGGATGCCCGAGCCGGCGTCGATCGCGTTCCACTCGATCGGCATGGACGGGTTCGTCCTGCCGCCGCTGCCCAACCACCTGTTCACCCGCGACACGTCCTGCTGGATCTACGACGGCGTCTCGATCAACACGATGCGCATGAAGGCCCGGATGCGCGAGACGGTGAACATGGAGGCGATCTACCGCTGGCACCCGCTGTTCGCGGCCGGGTACGACCGGCCCGCCGAGGGCGGCTACCACGTGTGGAACCGCGGCACCGCGATGGCGCCGGCGACGCTGGAGGGCGGCGACGTGCTCGTCCTCGGCAACGGCGGTGTGCTGGTCGGGATGAGCGAGCGCACGCAGCCGCAGGCCGTGGAGATGCTGGCCCAGTCGCTGTTCGCCGCGGGGTCCTGCGACCGGATCGTCGCCCTGCGGATGCCGCGCAAGCGGGCGTTCATGCACCTGGACACGGTCATGACGATGGTCGACCACGGCGTGTTCACCAAGTACGGGGGGATGGGCATGCTGCCGTCCCACACCGTGGAGCCCGGCGACAACGAGAAGGAACTCAAGATCACGGATCATCCGGCGGAGGACATGCACCGGGCCGTCGCCGCCGCGCTCGGGCTGGACGACATCAAGGTGCTCTCCCCGACCCAGGACGTGTTCGCCGCCGAGCGCGAGCAGTGGGACGACGGCGCGAACGTCCTGGCCGTGGCGCCCGGCGTGGTGATCGCCTACGAGCGCAACGCCACGAGCAACAACCACCTCGCCCGCAACGGCGTCGAGGTCGTCACGATCCGGGGAAGCGAGCTCGGCCGGGGCCGCGGGGGGCCGCGCTGCATGAGCTGCCCGCTCGTCCGGGACGCCTGATGGCGCCCGATCTGCGCGGGCGCAGCCTGCTCAGGGAGCTCGACTTCACGCCGGAGGAGTTCGCGTACCTCATCGACCTGGCGGCCGACCTGAAGGCCGCCAAGCGCGGCGGGACGGAGACGCGGGCGCTGGCGGGCAGGAACATCGCGCTCGTCTTCGAGAAGCCCTCCACCCGCACCCGCTGCGCGTTCGAGGTCGCCGCGCACGACCAGGGCGCCCACGTCACCTACCTCGACCCCGGCGGGACGCAGATCGGCCACAAAGAATCGATCAAGGACACGGCGCGCGTCCTCGGGCGGATGTACGACGGCATCGAGTTCCGGGGCTCCGCCCAGCGGCGCGTCGAGGAACTGGCCGAGCACGCGGGCGTCCCGGTGTGGAACGGCCTGACCGACGAGTGGCACCCGACGCAGATGCTCGCCGACATGCTCACCATGCGCGAGCACAGCGGCAGGCCGCTGCACCAGGTCGCCTACGCGTACCTGGGCGACGCGCGCAACAACATGGGGCACTCCTACGTGGCGGCCGGGGCGCTGCTCGGCATGGACGTCCGCATCGTCGCCCCCCGCGCCCTCTGGCCCGACGAGGAGGCGGTCCTCGGGCCGTCCCGCGCGGTCGCGGCCGGGACGGGCGCGCGCATCACCCTCACCGAGGACGTCGCGGACGGCGTGCGCGGCGCCGACTTCGTCATCACCGACGTGTGGGTGTCGATGGGCGAGCCGGCGGAGGTGTGGGACGAGCGGATCGCGCTGCTCACGCCCTACCAGGTCAACGCCGAGGTCATGCGCGCCACCGGCAACCCCGCCGCCAGGTTCATGCACTGCCTGCCGGCCTTCCACGACCGGGGGACCGCCGTGGGCGAGGAGATCTACCGCAGGACCGGCCTGGACGCCCTCGAGGTCACCGACGAGGTGTTCGAGTCCGAGGCGTCCGTCGTCTTCGACGAGGCCGAGAACCGGATGCACACGATCAAGGCGGTCATGGTGGCGACGCTCGGCTGAGCCGGGACCGCCGGGGAGGGGGAGGACGCATGCGCGTGGTCGTCGCGCTCGGAGGGAACGCGCTGGTCAAGCGGGGGGAGACGCCCGACGCCGAGCTCCAGCGCGGCAACGTCGACCGGGCCGTGCGGTCGCTGGCGCCGCTGGCCGAGCGGCACGAGCTGATCATCACGCACGGGAACGGGCCGCAGGTGGGGGTGCTGGCGCTGGAGAGCGTCAACGACCCGAACCTGACCCGGCCCTACCCGCTGGACACGATCGGCGCCGAGACCCAGGGCATGATCGGCTACTGGATGCTCCAGTCGCTGCAGAACGCGCTGCCCGGCCGCCAGGTGATGGCGATGATCAACCAGACGCTGGTGTCGGCGGTGGACCCGGCGTTCGAGAACCCCACCAAGTTCGTCGGCCAGGTCTACGAGCGGGAGGAGGCCGAGAAGCTCGCCGCCGAGTACGGCTGGACCGTCCGGCCCGACGGGGACCGCTGGCGCCGCGTGGTGCCCTCCCCGCGGCCGCAGCGGGTGATCGAGACGCGGCTGATCAGGGAGCTGGTCCGGCTCGGCACGGTGGTGGTGTGCGCGGGCGGCGGCGGCATCCCGGTCTTCCGCAACGACGTGGGGCGCCTGGAGGGCGTCGAGGCGGTGGTCGACAAGGACCTCACCGCGGCCGTCCTCGCCGAGAGCATGGACGCCGACGCGCTGCTCATCCTCACCGACGTGCCCCGCGTGATGCGCGGCTTCGGCACGCCGGACGCGCAGGAGATCGCCCACACGACGCCGTACGAGCTGCGCGGCGAGGACTTCCCCGCCGGGTCGATGGGCCCGAAGGTCGAGGCGGCGGTGAGCTTCGTCGAGCGGACGGGCGACATGGCCGCGATCGGGACGCTCGACCAGTGCGAGCGCATCCTGGAGGGGACCGCGGGGACGATCGTCACCCCCAACGCCACGTGGCCGCTGGCGAGCACGCTGTGAGCGCCGGGACCGCGCCGCAGACCTTCGCGCGGAGCCTGCTGCGGACCAAGCCCGTCGACCTGATCGTCGCCGAGGGCGGGCACGGCGAGGGCGGCGAGCTGAGGCGCACGATGAGCCTGCTGCAGCTCACCCTGTTCAGCGTCGGCGCGACCCTCGGCACCGGCATCTTCGTCGTCCTCGGCGAGGCGGTCCCGCTGGCCGGGCCCGCGGTCGTGCTGTCGTTCGTCCTCGCCGCCGTCACCGCCCTGTTCTCGGCGCTGTCGTACGCCGAGCTGGCCGGGACGATCCCCGTCTCCGGCTCGTCCTACTCCTACGCGTACGCGACGCTGGGCGAGCTCGTCGCCTGGGTCTGCGGCTGGTGCCTGCTGCTGGAGTACGCCGTTTCGGTGTCGGCCGTGGCGGTCGGCTGGGGCTCCTACCTCAACGCCTTCCTCGACGGCGCCGCGGGCTTCACGATCCCGGCGCAGATCAGCAACCCGCCGGGGGAGGGCGGCCTCGTCAACGTCCCCGCGGTGATCGTGGTGCTGTTCGCCACGGCGCTGCTGCTGCGCGGCACCTCCGAGAGCGCCGCCGCGAACACGGTCATGGTCTTCCTCAAGATCGGCGTGCTGCTGTTCTTCTGCGCGATCGCCTTCACGGCGTTCCGGTCGGGCAACATGTCCCCGTTCGCGCCGATGGGATGGGCGGGCATCAGCGCGGCGGGCTCCAAGGTGTTCTTCTCCTACATCGGCTTCGACGCCGCCTCCACCGCCGGGGAGGAGGCCAGGAACCCGCGCCGCGACCTGCCCCTGGCGATCATCCTCTCGCTGGCCGTCGTGACGGCGCTCTACGTGCTGGTCGGGCTCGCGGCGGTCGGCGCCATGCACTGGACGCGGTTCTCGCTCAGCGGCTCGGAGGCCTCCCTGGCGCAGGTCCTGAACTCGGTGAGCGGGCGGACGTGGCCGTCGGTGGTCCTGTCCCTCGGCGCCGTGATCGCCATCGCGAGCGTCGTGCTCACCGTCATGTACGGGCAGACCCGCATCCTGTTCGCGATGTCGCGCGACGGGCTCGTCCCGCACGTCTTCCAGAAGGTGAGCCCGCGGCGGCGCGTCCCGGTCGCCAACACCGTCATCGTGGCGGGGTTCATCGCGGTCCTCGCCGCGGTGATCCCCCTCGGCCGGCTCGTCGACGCCACCAGCATCGGGACGCTGTTCGCGTTCGCCCTGGTCAGCGTCGGCGTGATCGTCCTGCGCCGGACCCGGCCGGAGCTGCCGCGCAGCTTCCGCGCGCCGCTGTACCCGGTGACGCCGCTGGCCGGCGTCGCCCTGTGCGTGTATCTGATGGTCGGCCTCGGCGGCGTCACCTGGACCGTCTTCGCGATCTGGACCGCCGTCGGCCTGGCCGGCTACTTCCTGTACGGCCGGCGCCACTCGCGCCTGGCCGCCGGGAACGGAGGGCCCATCGGAGGGAGCCCGCATGAGTGAACCGAAAGGCATGGAACCGGACGGCGTCGATTCCGGCGGAGGCGACCCGGACGGGCTGCGCGTGGTGGTCGGGTACTCGCCCGACGAGCGCGGCGACGACGCCCTCGTCCTGGCCGCGCTGATCCGGTCGGCGGACCGGTCGAGGCGGCTCGCGCCGCTGACGGTCGCCAACGTCCATCCGCCCGCCTGGCCCGCGCACGGCCCCGCCTCGGTGGACGCCGAATGGGTCGCCTACCTCAGGCACCAGTCGGAGGAGGCGCTGGGCCGGGCCGCCGCGCGGCTCGCCGAGCTCCAGGTGCCGCGGCCGGACCTCGACCTGCGGGTGCGCGCGCACCGGGGCAGCGGGCGAGGCCTCATCGAGGTCGCCCGGGAGGTGGGCGCCGACCTCGTCGTCATCGGCTCGGCGCCGGGCGGCCGCCGCGGCCGGATCGCCATCGGCAGCACCGCCGACCAGCTCCTGCACGACTCGCCCGTCCCGGTCCTGCTGGCGCCGCGCGGGTACGCCGACGAGTCGCTGCGCCACCACCGGGCGCTGGGGCCCGACCGCGCGGCGCGGCGGCTGGAGCGGATGACCGTGGCGTTCTGGCCGCGCCGCGACGTCGAGGGCCCGCTGCTGGCCGCCGCGGCGCTCGCGCGGAAGCTGGGGCTGCCGATGCGGCTGCTGACGCTGGTGCTGCGCCCGGCCGCCGTCGCGGCCAGGTTCGGCGGCGTCGGCGGCGCGCTGGACCGCCAGGTCGCCCAGGCCGACGAGGACCTGCGGGAGGCCGCGGGCCTGCTCGGGGCGCGCCTGGGGGACGGGATGCCGGTGGAGCGGCTCGCGGAGGTCGGGACCGGGGTCGCCGCCACGCTCGGCGCCGTCGATATGCTGCCGGGGGAGATCGTCGCCTGCCTGCCGGGCCGCCACGGACCGCTGCGCAAGGTGTTCCTCGGGGAGGGCTCCGGCAAGATCGTGCGGGCCGCGCCGTGCCCGGTGCTGGTGCTGCCGCGCGGGATCGGCGCTGGCGAGGGCGAGGCGTCCTCCGGCGAGGACGACCAGACTTAGGTAAGGCTTACCTGCGTGAGCTACGACATCGGCGTTCCGGTGTTTCGCGGGAAGTAATTACGGCACACTGATGTTGTGAAAAACGTGGGCGAGGATCAGACGAGCACCGGGGGCGCCGCCGTGCGCCCCGTCGGCGTGCCGTCCGGCCAGCCCGAGCGCGACACCCGCGCCCGGGTGGCCAGGCTGATCCTCGAACACGGCCCGGTCACCGCGTCCACGCTGGGGGAGCGCGTCGGCCTCACGCCGGCCGCGATCCGGCGGCACCTGGACGCGCTGCTGGCCGAGGGCATGATCGAGATCCGCCAGGCGCGGGTGCCGCAGTCCCGGCGCGGCCGGGGCCGTCCCGCCAAGTGGTTCGCCATCACCGACGCCGGGCGCAGCGCCTTCGTGCACGCCTACGACGACCTGGCCACCAGCGCCCTGCGGTTCCTCGCCGAGACGGCCGGCGACCACGCGGTCGCCGAGTTCGCCCGGCGGCAGATCGCCGACCTGGAGCGCCGGTACCGGCCCGTCGTGCAGGACGCGCCGCCCCACCAGCGGGTCCGCACGCTCGCCGAGGCCCTGTCGGGGGACGGCTACGCGGCCGCCGCCGCCAAGGCGCCCCAGCCGGGCGGCGGCGAGCAGTTGTGCCAGCACCACTGCCCGGTCGCGCACGTCGCCGCGGAGTTCCCGCAGCTGTGCGAGGCCGAGACCGAGGCGTTCAGCCGGCTGCTGGGCACTCCCGTGCAGCGGCTCGCCACGATCGCGCACGGCGACGGCATCTGCACCACCCACGTCAGTTCCCGCTCGCTCTGCGGGACCGGCGACACCGGCGAGGGCGGCGCCCGCGCCGCGCACGCCGCCCCTGGCGGGGACACGGCGGACGCGGAGGCGTCCGCCGGCACGCATCTGACCAGTGACGAGGAGTCCGGAGGGACCTCCCTATGACTACGGCAGCCCACCCGGAGCTCGAAGGGCTCGACAGGTACAAGTTCGGCTGGGCCGACTCGGACGCCGCCGGCGCCTCGGCGCGGCGCGGTCTGAACGAGGACGTCGTCCGCGACATCTCGGCCAAGAAGAACGAGCCTGAGTGGATGCTCGACCTGCGCCTCAAGGGGCTGCGGCTGTTCCGCAAGAAGCCGATGCCCACCTGGGGCTCGGACCTGACGGGCATCGACTTCGAGAACATCAAGTACTTCGTGCGCTCGACCGAGCAGCAGGCCACGTCCTGGGAGGAGCTTCCCGAGGACATCAAGAACACCTACGACAAGCTCGGCATCCCCGAGGCGGAGAAGCAGCGCCTCATCGCCGGCGTCGCCGCCCAGTACGAGTCGGAGGTCGTCTACCACAAGATCCGCGAGGACCTTGAGGAGAAGGGCGTCATCTTCGTCGACACCGACACCGGCCTGCGCGAGCACCCGGAGATCTTCCAGGAGTACTTCGGCTCGGTGATCCCGGTCGGCGACAACAAGTTCGCCGCGCTCAACACCGCCGTGTGGTCGGGCGGCTCGTTCATCTACGTCCCGCCGGGCGTGCACGTGGAGATCCCGCTCCAGGCCTACTTCCGGATCAACACCGAGAACATGGGCCAGTTCGAGCGGACGCTGATCATCGCGGACGAGGGCTCCTACGTGCACTACGTGGAGGGCTGCACCGCTCCGATCTACAAGTCCGACTCGCTGCACTCGGCCGTCGTGGAGATCGTCGTGAAGAAGGACGCCCGCGTCCGCTACACGACGATCCAGAACTGGTCCAACAACGTCTACAACCTGGTGACCAAGCGCGCCGTCGCCTACGAGGGCGCCACCATGGAGTGGGTCGACGGCAACATCGGCTCCAAGGTCACCATGAAGTACCCGGCGATCTACCTGCTCGGCGAGCACGCCAAGGGCGAGACCCTGTCGATCGCCTTCGCGGGCGAGGACCAGCACCAGGACGCCGGCGCGAAGATGGTGCACGCCGCGCCGAACACCTCCAGCAGCATCATCTCCAAGTCGGTGGCGCGCGGCGGAGGCCGCACGTCCTACCGCGGGCTGGTGCAGATCCAGGAGGGCGCCGAGCACAGCAAGTCCACGGTCAAGTGCGACGCGCTGCTGGTCGACCAGATCAGCCGGTCCGACACCTACCCCTACGTCGACGTCCGCGAGGACGACGTGGAGATGGGCCACGAGGCGACCGTCTCCAAGGTCTCCGAGCAGCAGCTGTTCTACCTGATGAGCCGCGGCCTCACCGAGGACGAGGCGATGGCGATGATCGTGCGCGGCTTCGTCGAGCCGATCGCGCGCGAGCTGCCGATGGAGTACGCCCTGGAGCTGAACCGGCTCATCGAGCTGCAGATGGAAGGAGCCGTCGGCTGATGGGGCTCGAGCAGAAGCCTCTCTCGACGCTGCACGAGAAGGCGTCCTACGACGTCGCCGACTTCGACGTGCCCACGGGGCGCGAGGAGGAGTGGCGGTTCACCCCGCTGCGCCGCCTGCGCGGCCTGCACAACGGCACGGCCGAGGAGGGCGGCAAGGTCCTGGTGGAGGTCGAGGCGGCGCCGGAGGTGACCGTCGAGACGGTCGGCCGCGACGACGAGCGCCTCGGCAGGGCCTACGTCCCCACCGACCGGGTCAGCGCCCAGGCGTGGACCTCCTTCGCCCAGGCCACGGTCGTGACCGTCCCGAAGGAGACCGCGGCCTCCGTGCCGACCGTGCTGCGGCTGCGCGGCGAGGACGCCTCGGCCGCCGCCTACGGGCACATCACGATCGTCCTGGAGCCGTTCGCCGAGGCCACCGTCGTGCTGGCGCACCGGGGGTCGGCGACCTACGCCGACAACATCGAGTTCGTCGTCGGCGACGGCGCCCGACTGTCGGTGATCAGCCTCCAGGACTGGGCCGACGACGGGGTCCACGTCTCCCACCAGCACGCCCGGCTCGGCCGCGACGCCCGGTTCCTCTCGCACAACGTCTCGCTCGGCGGCGACGTGGTGCGGATCTCCCCGTCCGTCGCCTACGAGGGGCCCGGCGGCGACGCGGAGCTGTACGGGGTGTACTTCGTCGACGGCGGCCAGCACCTGGAGCACCGCCTCCTGGTCGACCACGCCGTCCCGCACTGCCGCAGCCGCGTCGACTACCGCGGCGCCCTGCAGGACCGGGACGCGCACGCCGTCTGGATCGGCGACGTGATCATCCGCGCGGAGGCGGAGGGCACCGACACCTACGAACTGAACCGCAACCTCGTCCTCACCGACGGGACGCGGGTCGACTCCGTGCCGAACCTGGAGATCCTCACCGGCGAGGTCGCCGGCGCGGGACACGCCTCGGCTTCCGGCCGGCTGGACGACGAGCACCTGTTCTACCTCCAGGCGCGGGGCATCTCCTTCGACGATGCGCGCCGCATGGTGGTCCGGGGGTTCCTCGGCCAGCTCGTGGAGCGCATCGAGGTCGCCGAGGTGCGCGAGAAGGTGCGCGAGGCGATCGAGGCGGAACTGGACCGGGGAGCGGCCAGGTGACCTACGTGAAGGTGTGCGCGCTGGACGAGGTCCCCGCCGACGGCGCGCTCGGCGTCGAGGTCGACGGCACGCCCGTCGTCGTCGCGCGGAGCGGTGCCGACGTGTTCGCTCTGAACGACATCTGCTCGCACGCCGAGGTCTCGCTCTCCGAGGGCGAGGTCTACAACGGCACTATCGAGTGCTGGCTGCACGGATCCTGCTTCGACCTGCGCAGCGGCAAGCCCACCAACCCGCCGGCCACGCAGCCGGTCGCCACCTACAAGGTCAGGGTCGAGGACGGCGAGGTCTACGTCTCGCTCGCCGGCGACGACTGACCGCACGACGAAGGACTACACGCACTATGGCCACGCTTGAGATCCGCGACCTCCACGTCTCCGTCGGCGACGGCTCCGACGGCGCGAAGGAGATCCTGCGCGGGGTCGACCTGACCGTGAAGGCCGGCGAGACCCACGCCATCATGGGGCCGAACGGCTCCGGCAAGTCCACCCTGGCCTACGCGGTCGCCGGCCACCCGAAGTACGAGGTGACGTCCGGCTCCGTCACGCTCGACGGCGAGGACGTCCTGGCCATGTCGGTCGACGAGCGCGCCCGCGCCGGGCTGTTCCTGGCGATGCAGTACCCGGTCGAGGTGCCCGGCGTCTCGGTGTCCAACTTCCTGCGCTCGGCCGTCACCGCCGTGCGCGGCGAGGCCCCGAAGCTGCGCGAGTTCTCCAAGGAGATGAAGGCCGCGATGGACGCCCTGTCCATCGACCCGGCGTTCGCGCAGCGCAGCCTGAACGAGGGCTTCTCCGGCGGCGAGAAGAAGCGGCACGAGATCCTCCAGCTGGAGATGCTGAAGCCGAAGGTCGCCGTGCTGGACGAGACCGACTCCGGCCTCGACGTCGACGCGCTGAAGGTCGTCTCCGAGGGCGTCAACCGGTTCGCCTCCGGCGACACCGGCGTCCTGCTCATCACGCACTACACGCGCATCCTGCGCTACGTGAAGCCCGACTTCGTGCACGTGTTCGCCGCCGGCCGCGTCGTCGCCGAGGGCGGGCCCGAGCTGGCCGACGAGCTGGAGAACGAGGGCTACGAGAAGTACGTGAAGGCGGGCGCGTCCCTATGAGCGGAACAGGGAGCCTTCTGCCCGAGGAGCTGAAGAAGGACTTCCCGCTGCTGCAGCGCACGGTCCGCGGCGGGCGCCCGCTGGTGTACCTGGACTCGGGGGCGACGTCGCAGAAGCCCCTCCGGGTGCTGGACGCCGAGCGGGAGTTCTACGAGCGGCACAACGCGGCGCCGCACCGCGGGGCCCACCTGCTCGCCGAGGAGGCGACGGAGGCCTACGAGAACGCCCGCGCCTCGATCGCCAGGTTCGTCGGCGCCGCGCCCTCCGAGATCGTGTTCACGAAGAACGCCACCGAGGGCATCAACCTGGTCGCCTACGCGATGAGCAACGCGGCCACCGCCGGCCCGGAGGCCGAGCGGTTCGCCGTCGGCCCCGGCGACGAGATCGTGGTCTCGGAGATGGAGCACCACGCCAACCTCGTCCCGTGGCAGCAGCTCTGCCGGCGGACGGGCGCGACCCTGCGCTGGTTCGGCATCACCGACGAGGGCCGCCTCGACCTGGACGACCTCGACGGCATCGTCAACGAGCGCACGAAGATCGTCGCGCTGACGCACCAGTCGAACGTCCTCGGGACCGTTCCGCCGATCGAGCGGATCGTGGAGCGTGCCCACGCCGTCGGCGCGCTCGTCCTGCTGGACGCCGCGCAGTCGGTGCCGCACCAGCCCGTGGACGTGGCCCGGCTCGGCGCCGACTTCCTGGTGTTCTCCGGGCACAAGATGCTCGGCCCGACCGGCATCGGCGTGCTGTGGGGGCGCGGCGAGCTGCTCGCGGCCATGCCGCCGTTCATCACTGGCGGCTCCATGATCGAGGTCGTCCACATGGAGGAGACCACGTTCATGCCGCCGCCGCAGCGGTTCGAGGCGGGCGTGCCGATGACCGCGCAGGCGGTCGGGCTGGGCGTGGCCTGCGACTACCTCGCCGATCTCGGCATGGACCGCGTGCACGCCCACGAGGAGGCCCTGGTCGGCTACTCGCTGGAGCGTCTCGGCGAGATCTCCGGCGTCCGCGTCATCGGCCCCGGCACCACCGAGGCCCGCGGCGGCGCCGTCTCGTTCACCGTCGACGGCATCCACCCGCACGACGTCGGGCAGGTCCTGGACGAGCTGGGCGTCGAGGTCCGCGTCGGCCACCACTGCGCGTGGCCGATCTGCCGCCGCTTCGGCATCCCGGCGACCACCCGCGCGACGTTCTACCTCTACAACACCCTCGGCGACGTGGACGCGCTCGCCGACGGGGTAAGGCAGGCGCAGAAGTTCTTCGGCACCGCCTGAGGAACACGCCCTGCCGCACCCGGGTTGTAGCGAGAAAGGCTTGGAAAGGACGCCATGCAGCTGGAGGCGATGTACCAGGAGGTCATCCTGGACCACTACCGCAACCCCCTGCACAAGGGGCTGCGGGAGCCGTTCGAGGGGGAGGCGCACCACGTCAACCCCACGTGCGGCGACGAGGTGACGCTGCGCGTCCACCTGGAGGGCGAGGGCCAGGACGCCACGGTCGCCGACGTGTCCTACGACGCCATGGGCTGCTCGATCAGCCAGGCCAGCGCATCGGTGATGTCCGACCTGCTGATCGGCAAGTCCGTCAAGGAGGGGATGGCGGTCGGCGAGGAGTTCCTGGCGCTGATGCAGTCCCGCGGCCAGGACGTCGCGCCCGACGAGGACGTCCTGGAGGACGCCGTCGCCTTCGCCGGGGTCTCGAAGTACCCCGCCCGGATCAAATGCGCCCTGCTCGCCTGGATGGCGTGGAAGGACGCGACCGCCCGCGCACTCGGAGAGGCATCATGACCGACACGCCCGCGACCGACACGCCCGCCCAGGAGGCGCCCGACGCCGAGGCTCCCGCGACCGCCGCCTCCCCCCAGGAGGAGGAGATCCTGGAGGCCCTCAAGGACGTCGTCGACCCCGAGCTCGGCATCAACGTGGTCGACCTCGGCCTGGTGTACGGCGTCGACCTGACCGACGAGGTCGCGACCCTGGACATGACGCTCACCAGCGCCGCCTGCCCGCTCACCGACGTGATCGAGGACCAGGCCCACAGCGCGCTGGAGGGCCTGGCCAAGGACGTCAAGATCAACTGGGTCTGGCTCCCGCCGTGGGGCCCCGACAAGATCACCGACGAGGGCCGCGACCAGCTCCGCGCCCTCGGCTTCAACGTCTGACCCGCGCCGCGCCCTGAGGCCGCGTCCCACCCGGGACGCGGCCTCACGCGTCCCGGGCGGCGCCGTCCCGCGGCCTGGGCGGCCAGAGGGTGGTCGTGACGGGCCACAGGGCCCAGACCGCCAGGACGAACCCGAGGCGGCCCAGCCAGGCGTCCAGGGCCCGCGTGCGGTCGGCATCGCCGACCAGGGCGATCATCGCCAGGAGCAGGGCGCAGGCGATGGCCGTGGCGAGCGCGGCCTTGCCGAACTCGCGCCACTCGTGGCGGACCCGCGCCGCCCCGTACCTCGGACCGCGGGTGGGCGGCGGGCCGCCGGCGAAGCGGTGGGCGAAGCGCTCGTCCGCCCACCGGACCATGCTGTGGCCGAACGCGACCGAGTAGCCGAGGTAGGCGGCCGACAGCCCGTGGGCGCCGCCGGCGGTCGCGCCGCCGCGCAGGTCGGCCGCCGTGGCGGCCAGCAGGACCAGGTCGACCAGCGGGACGCTCAGCAGGAGCACCGCCCCGGTGCGGCGCAGGCGCAGCGCGTAGCGGGCGAGGAGGCCCGCGGCGAGGAGCACCCAGAAGCCGATCTCGCATCCGGCGATCACCGCTAGCAGCACGTGGAATCCCTTCTCGACGGCCGGGATTCTCATCGTCCGCCCGGGGGCGAGGGCGAATCGTCGTCTGCGATGAGGTTCCGCGGGTCGTCCGAAGGATGTACGCGCGCTCCTCACCCGGACGGACGAGACACCCCGGGCGGGATGCTGAGATGGACCCGTGCACAGGCTCCGACGTCTCACCACCCGCCAGGACGCGCTGCTGGCCGCCGCCGCGCTCGCGGGCGGCCTGGTGGTGCTGGCGGCGCACGGGCACACCGTGTGGTCCGCCGGCTGGGACCCCTCGTTCCGGCTGCGCCTCGTCCCGCTGGTCGGGCTCTGCGCGACGATGCTCCTGCGGCGGACGGCCCCGCTCACGGGCCTGCTCCTGGCGACGCCGTTCAACGTCGCCGACGTCGGGTTCGGGCCGAGCCTCGCCACCGCGATGATCTACGGGGACGCGCTGTACGCGGCGAGCCTGTACGGCCGGCGCCGGACGGCGGAGTGGCTGCTCGGGGCGACGCTCGCGGGGAGCGCGGCGGTGGCGGTCGCCGCGGCGGCGGCGGTGCGCGGCGTCGCGGTCGGCGTGCTCGGCGCGTCGGTCGCCGGGGTGGTGTGGGTGACGCCGGTGCTGACCGCGATGGCGGTGCGCGAGCACCGGTCCCGCGCCGAGGCCGAGCGGGCGCGGGCCGAGGCCGAGCGGGAGCGCGCCGAGCAGGTGGCGCGGCTGGCCGAGCTGGACCGGCGGGCCGCCGTGACCGCCGAGCGCGCCCGGATGGCCCGCGAGCTGCACGACGTGATCGCCAACCATCTGAGCGCGGTGGCGCTGCACTCCTCGGCCGTGCTGAAGGTGCGGGGCCTGGACCGGGAGGGGGTGGACCGGGCGATGGAGGTCATCCGGGAGAACAGCGTCCAGGGGCTCGCCGAGATGCGGCGGATGATCGGGCTGCTGCGCGAGGGCGACGGCGCGGATCCGGCGGCCCGGCCGCGGCTGGCGGAGCTGGACCGGCTCGTCCGGCACACCGCGCGGTCCGACCTGTCGGCGCGGCTGGAGGTCGCCGGGGAGCCGCCGGAGCTGCCGGCGGCGGTCGAGCTGGCCGCCTACCGGATCGTCCAGGAGTCGCTGACGAACGCGCTGAAGCACGCCGGGTCGGGGCGGGCCGACGTGCGGGTGGAGTACACGGGCGGCCACGTGGTGATCGACGTGCTGAGCCCGCTCGGCCGGGACGGCTCCCGGCTGCCCGGCACCGGCAGCGGGCTGGTCGGGATGCGCGAGCGCGCCGTGATGCTGGCCGGGAGGTTCGCCGCCGGGCCGGACGGCGGCCGCTGGCGGGTGCACGCCGAGCTGCCGCTCGACTCGCTGGGCGGGGCGGCGTGAGCGCCGGGCGGGACGGCGTGATCGACGTCCTGGTCGCCGACGACCAGGCGGCGGTGCGGGCGGGGCTGGTGCTGATCCTCGGCGCCGCGCCGGACGTGCGGGTGGTCGGCGAGGCCGCCGACGGGGCGCGGGCCGTGGAGCTGGCCGAAGAGCTGCGGCCCGACGTGGTGCTCATGGACGTCCGCATGCCCCGCCTGGACGGCGTCGCCGCCACCCGGCGGATCGCCGGGTTCACCGCCGTCCTGGTGCTGACGACGTTCGACGTGGACGAGTACGTGTTCGGGGCGCTGCGCGCGGGCGCCGCCGGGTTCCTGCTCAAGGACGTCGACGCCGACCGGCTGGTGGAGGCGGTGCGGACGGTCGCGGCGGGGGAGGGAGTCCTCGCGCCGGGCGTCACCCGGCGGCTGATCGGCGCGTTCGCGGCCCGGCCGGCCGCCCCGGCGGAGGTGCCGGGGCTGGCGGAGCTGACGCCGCGCGAGCGCGAGGTGTTCGCCTGCCTCGGGGAGGGGCTGTCCAACGGACAGATCGCGGCCCGGCTCGCCATGGCCGAGACGACCACCAAGACGCACGTGAGCCGGATCCTCGCCAAGCTCGGGCTCGGCAGCCGGGTCCAGGCGGCCATCCTCGCCCAGGAGACGGCCGTGACGGGATTCTCCGGCCTTGATCCACATAAGGGATCATCCGGGGCGGTCTAGGCCCCCAGCGGCGGTCTCAGCGCGACATGGCCCGGATCAGGTCGGCCACCCGGACGATGCCGAGGCAGCGGCCGACCTCGTCCACCACGACCAGGTCGTCGTAGACGCGCTCGTCCTCGGCGCCCGCGGCCCGCAGCGCGGCGATCGCCGGGACGGTGCGCGGGACCGGCCGCGGCGGGTCGGCGAGCCGCGCGGCGGGCCGGCGCGCGTGGAGGGCGTGCCCGTAAGCGCCCGACAGGCGGAGCAGGAAGCGCGTCCGGTCCACGGTGAAGCTCGGCCGCTGCCGCTCGTCCACCAGGACGACGCTGGTGGCGCCGGTCTCGGCGTTGAGCACGGTGAGCACCTCGCCGGCGGTCGCCGTCAGCGGCAGCGTCACCGCGGGGAGGGTGAACTCCGACACCCGCGGCCCGAGCCCGGCCCCGGGCCGGGCGGGCGGCTCGTGCCCGCCCGTGACCGGGATGCTCACCGGCATCCCCGGGCGCCAGTCCGGCGGCGCGAGGGCCGGGCCCTGGACGAGCCGGACGCCGGCCTCCCGCAGGTGCAGCACCTGGTCGGGCGTCGTCATGCCGGGCGCGAGCACGTGCGTCTCCAGCCGGTGCGCCAGCTCGACGAGGCTAGCCACGAGCGCCGCGCGGCGCGGGTCGGCGGCCGCCGTCCGGGCCAGCCCGGGATCGAGCTTGAGCAGGTAGGAGGCGCCGTCGACGAGCAGGTCGAGCGGGGTGTGCGCGGAGCCGAGGCCGGACAGCCCGACGAGGTATCCGGCGCGGCGCAGCGCCGCCAGCGCGGCGGCGACGGCCGGGCGCCGCGCGGGCGCGAAGCCCCCGCCGACGCACAGGATGATCTCCTGCGGGCGCCGCCCGGTCTCGCCGAGACCGCGGTGCAGCCCGGCCAGCAGGTCGCCGCCGCTCGCGAGGGTCTCGGCCCGCAGCCCGATCTGCAGCGGCAGCGGCGTGCCCAGCTCGGCGGCCGCGCGCGCGGCCTCGACCGCGCGCCGCACGTCCCCGGACGCGGGGTCGGGCCGCACCGGTCCGCCGGTCCGGTCGGACTCGCCGGCCGGGGCGGCGTGCGCCTCGACGGCGACGACGGCGCCCGTGCCGAGGTCGACCACGGGGTGGAACACGGCCCGGGCCGGGACGAGCGCGTCGAGGGTGTCGGAGGCGGACACAGGCGCATCATGCCGCCAGGGGACCGGCGAAACCGCTTTTGTCAGGAGAAGTTAACCGACTATTCCCGCAGCTCACCCGGCCGGACGGCCGCCGGTCACCGCCCGCGGCCTCCGGTCACAGCCCGCGGCCGCCGACGACCGCCGACAGCAGGTACGTCACGCCGGCGACGGCCGCCAGCCACACGTAGGCGGTGATGTCGGCGCCGCGCAGGGCCTGCACGACGAGGCCGCCGACGACCGCGACGGTCAGGACGTCGCCCGTCATGGCGGCGGCCCGCAGGTGGGCGCGGGCCCGGGTGCCCGACCCGAACCCCTCACTGAGCGGCAGCGCCGGCTCGTTGCGCCGGTAGGCGAGGTACGCCGCGTACGCGGCCAGCGCGGCCAGCGCGATGAGGGCCGTGCCGGACCGCCCGTCGGCGGCCAGCACGGCCCCGACCACCACGCCGGCGCCCAGGACGAGCCCTGGGACTGCCCACCGGCTGAGACTGCGGCGTTCGGGAGCGATCCACATGTGCTCATCCTTGCCGATCGGCGCACCGGGCGGACCGGCAACGCGCCGGGCGGTATCTTCTCGCTTCGTGGCGCAATTTCGAATGAACGGCTCGAAGATGCTCGCCGTCGACCTCGGCGGCGAGACGATCCGGGCGCTGAACGGCTCGATGGTGGCCTACGAGGGCCAGATGGCGTTCAAGCGGCAGGGCATGACGGGCGGCGAGGGGCTGCGCGGCGCCCTCAAACGCAAGATCGCCGGCGAGGGCATGACCCTCATGGAGATCACGGGACAGGGGACGGTCTACCTGGCGAGCGAGGCGACGGAGGTGACGCTCGTCCAGCTCACGGGCGACACCCTGTTCGTGGAGTCGGAGAGCCTGCTGGCGCTCGACGGGAGCCTGAACACGGGCGTGCAGTTCGTGGGGCTGCGGGGGATGGGCACCGGCCAGGGCCTCGCCACCACCAAGGTCGACGGGCACGGGACGGTGGCGGTCCTGTCGCAGGGGCCGGCCATCGCGCTGGAGGTGACGCCGCAGACGCCGCTCTGCGTCGACCCGCACGCCTACGTCTGCCACCACGGGCAGCTTCAGCAGGACGTGGTCACCGACGTCAACTGGCGGACGGTGATCGGCCAGGGATCGGGGGAGAGCGTGCAGTTCCGGTACCAGGGGCACGGGCTGGTCTACGTCCAGCCGGCCGAGCGCGGCGGGATTCTGGAGATCTGATGCCCGGCTACGAGTCGATCAACTCCAAGATGCTCCAGGTCCGGATCGGACCGGGGCAGGAGGTCTACAGCAAGCGCGGCGCCATGCTGGCCTACACCGGCGCGGTGTCGTTCGCCCCGACCGCCACGGCGGGGCAGGGCATCGGCGGCACGCTCGGGCGCGCCGTCGCCGGCGAGCACAGCGCGATGATGCACGTCACCGGCCAGGGCAGCGTCATGTTCGGCCACGGCGGGCTGCACGTGTCCGTCGTCGAGCTGAACGGCGCCGACACCCTGTACGCCGAGGCCGACCGGCTGCTGGTGCACGACACCACCCTGCAGGTCGGAACCATGTTCATGGGCGAGCAGGGCGGCGTGCGCGGCATCGTGCGCGGCGCGGTCACCGGGCAGGGCCTGTTCACCACGACGCTCACCGGGCACGGCGCGTGCGCGCTGCTGTCGCACGGCGGCGTGATGGAGCTGCCGATCACCCCGCAGCGCCCGGTCCACGTCGACCCGCAGGCGTACGTGGCCCATCGCGGCCAGGTGCAGAACAAGCTCACCACGGCGGTGGGGCTGCGCGACCTGATCGGGCGCGGCTCCGGCGAGGGCTTCCAGCTGGAGCTGAGCGGCTCCGGCGTCGTCTACGTCCAGGCCAGCGAGAGGAAGATCTGACCGTGAGCACGTTCGGGACGCGGACCTGGAACCCCACGACCCTGCCGTCCAACGACAACGTCAACCCCTACGCCTTCAGCGTCGACCTCAACGGGCAGTGGTTCGCGCAGAAGGGCAAGATGATCGCCTACTACGGGCAGATCAAGTTCGAGGCGCTGTCGGCCGGCCCGCTGGACTCCCTCGTCGCGCACACCTTCAACTCCCCGCTGTACGCGCAGGACTGGATCGTCGCGCAGGGGCAGGGCAAGCTCGTCCTCGCCGACCGCGGGTTCGACGTCAACTCCTTCGACCTGGAGAAGGGCAACCTCACCGTCCGGGCGGGGAACCTGCTCGCCTTCGAACCGGGCCTGGAGCTGAAGCAGTCGATCATCCCCGGGTTCCTGACCCTGATCGGCACGGGGCGTTTCGTCGCCGCCTCCAACGGGCCCGTGCACTTCGTCGAGCCGCCGATCCGCGTTGACCCGCAGGCGCTGCTCGGCTGGGCCGACTGCCCGTCGCCCTGCCACCACTACGACCACTCCTACATGCGCGGCGCGTTCGGCGCGGCCCGGATGGTCTTCGGGATCGGCGGCTCGTCCGGCGAGGAGCACCAGTTCGACTTCACCGGCCAGGGCACCGTGATGATGCAGTCGTCGGAGGTCGTGATGAACGAGGACGTCCTGCTGCGCGACCTCGAAGGCCAGATCGGGCTGGTCGGCACGTCCGGCCTGCAGCGCCTCCAGCACACGATCACGCAGCGGCTCGCCTCCGAACGCCAGGGCTGACCGCCCCGGGGCCGGACGGAGCACGTCCGGCCCCCGGGCCGCCCGGTCAGGACTCCGGCTCCTGCGCGGGCTTGATCACCTGGAACGGGACGCCGAAGGGGTCGCGGACGGAGGCCGCCCGCCCGTACGGGGTGTCCTCGGGCTCGGAGTCGACGGCGCCGCCGCCCGCGCGGACCTTGCGGACCGCCTCGTCGGCGTCGTCGACCGCGAAGTACGTCAGCCAGGACGAGACGGGGCCGTCACCCCCGCCGAGGACGATCTCGGATCCCCCGAGGATGCCGCCGGCGTAGCGCCCGTCGCCCGCCCGCCGCAGGACGGTGTAGTCCATGTCGCCCGGCATCGGCTCCAGTTCGTAGCCGAACACCGCCCGGTAGAACTCCCCGGCCGCGGCGGAGTCGCGCGTGACCAGTTCGTTCCACGCGAACGAGCCCGGCTCGTTGACGATCCGCGAGCCGAAGTGGGAGCGGCCCTGCCACAGGCCGAAGTGCGCGCCCTGCGGGTCGCGCAGGACGGCCATGCGGCCGAGGTCCATCACGTCCATGGGCGCGACCACGACATCCCCGCCCCCGTCGGTGGCGCGCTTGACCAGCGCGTCGCAGTCGTCCGCGGCGAAGTAGACGCTCCACCAGAACACGTCGGGCTCGCCCTCGGGGTTCTGCATCATCCCCGCGACGGGCTCGCCGCGCAGGTTGCACATGTTGTAGTGGCCCGCCTCCGGCCCGGCGTCCTGGAACTGCCAGCCCAGCAGGGTCCCGTAGAACGTCCTGGCCCGGTCGAGATCGGGGACGCCGATGTCCAGCCAGTTGGGCGTCCCTTCCGGCGCGTTGCCCGTGACGTGGGTCATCTGCCTCACACTCCTCCGTGCTGGGGACCGTGGCCCCGGTGTCGTCCCGCCGCACGCGCCGCCACTTCCCATCCTGGCCCCGCCCACCGCGTCTACACATCGGGCCCCCGCGGGCGCAGCGATGGCCGGGACCGGCCCGGCTTCACGTACACTGGGCGAATGGTTCCGCTCCCGAACTGACAGGCCGCCCAGCGCGCCCCGGTCACAGGACCGCGCGGCGCGCTTCTTCGTGCCTGTCCACCGAGCCGTCCGTCAGGGGAGCCCTGTCACTGTGATCATCGCGAAAGACATCGAGCTGCGCGCCGGGGCCCGGCTGCTGATCGAGGCCGCCAGCTTCCGGGTCAACCCCGGCGACCGGGTCGGCTTCGTCGGCCGCAACGGCGCCGGCAAGACCACCCTCACCAAGGTCCTGGCGGGTGAGGCGCTGCCCGCGCAGGGCGCCGTGACCTCCTCCGGGACCATCGGCTACCTGCCGCAGGACCCCCGCGGCGTCGACCTCGACGAGCTGGCCCGCGACCGGATCCTGTCGGCCCGCGGGCTGGACGAGGTGATCCGCGAGCTGCGCGCCGCCGAGGAGGCGATGGCGACCGCGACCGGCGCCGGGCGCGACAAGGCCGTCCGCCGGTACGGGCGGCTGGAGGAGCGGCTGCACGTCCTCGGCGGCTACAGCGCGGAGGCCGAGGCCGCCTCGATCGCCTCCAGCCTCGGGCTGCCGGACCGGGTGCTGACCCAGCCGCTCGGCACGCTGTCGGGCGGCCAGCGGCGGCGCGTCGAGCTGGCCCGCATCCTGTTCTCCGGCGCCGACACCCTGCTGCTGGACGAGCCCACCAACCACCTGGACGCCGACTCGATCGTCTGGCTGCGCGACTTCCTCAAGGGCCACCAGGGCGGCCTGGTCGTCATCAGCCACGACGTGGAGCTGCTCGACGCGGTGGTCAACCGGGTGTTCCACCTGGACGCCAACCGCAGCGTGATCGACATCTACAACGTCGGCTGGAAGAAGTATCTCGACCAGCGCGAGACCGACGAGCGGCGCCGCAAGCGCGAGTCGGCGAACGCGCAGCGGCAGGCGTCCACGCTGCTGTCGCAGGCCGACAAGATGCGGGCCAAGGCCACCAAGGCCAAGGCGGCCCAGCAGATGGACCGGCGGGCCCGGCAGCTGCTGGCGGGCGTCGAGGGCGAGCGGCAGGCCGACAAGGTGGCCAAAATTCGCTTCCCGGACCCGGCTCCCTGCGGCAAAACCCCCCTCACCGCGGAGGGTTTGTCGAAATCGTACGGATCTTTGGAGATATTCACCGACGTCGACCTGGCCATCGACCGCGGCAGCCGGGTCGTCATCCTGGGCCTGAACGGCGCCGGGAAGACCACCCTCCTGCGCCTGCTGGCCGGGGTCGACAAGGCCGACACCGGTACGGTCGTGGCCGGTCACGGGCTGCGGATCGGCTACTACGCGCAGGAGCACGAGACGCTGGAGGTCGAGCGGTCCGTCCTGGAGAACATGCAGTCCGCCGCGCCCGGCATGGCGCCGGTCGAGGTCCGCAAGATCCTCGGGTCGTTCCTGTTCTCCGGCGACGACGTCGACAAGCCCGCCGGGGTGCTGTCCGGCGGCGAGAAGACCCGGCTGGCACTGGCGATGCTCGTGGTCTCCAGCGCCAACGTGCTGCTGCTCGACGAGCCCACCAACAACCTCGACCCGGCGAGCCGCGAGGAGATCCTCGCCGCGCTGCGGACGTTCGCCGGAGCGATCGTCCTGGTGACCCACGACGAGGGCGCGGTGGAGGCGCTCGCACCGGAAAGAGTGATTTTGCTGCCAGATGGTGTGGAAGACATCTGGAGTGACGAGTTTGCCGATCTGGTGGCCCTCGCGTGACCTGCGGAGTGACTTCCGCAGATCTTTTCTGGCCGAGTGGGTAGCCGAACCGGCGGGAATGACTGATCATGGCGGGGGATAACGCAGCGGTCACCACATCACTACGGGAGGTACTCGTGGCCGAGACCCTGAAGAAGGGCACCCGCGTGACCGGTGCCGAGCGCGACAAGCTGGCGGCGGACCTGAAGAAGAGGTACGACTCCGGCGAGAGCATCCGCGCCCTGGCAGCCGCCACCGGCCGCTCGTACGGTTTCATCCACCGGATTCTGACCGAGTCCGGCGTCAACCTGCGCGGTCGCGGTGGCGCGACCCGGGGCAAGAAGTCCTGACCGGACACCGGCCCCCGGATGAGCGCACCGCCTGACCCGGCGCCGCGACCGACCGAGTAAGGTTCGGTCGCGGCGACGGACAGGTGCGGGTCCCGCCCCGTGGACGGCGGGGCGGGACCCGAACGCTCATCGGAAGGAAGACCCATGGGGGACGCGACCACGGCCGGCGGGCCGGAAACGGCCACGGCGCCGGAGACGGCGGAGCACACCCCGCCCGGCCTCGACGAGGCGGGCCTGCGGCTGGACGTGGACGGCGCGATCGCGACCGTCACCCTGGACCGGCCCGAGCGGCGCAACGCCATGACGTTCGCGACCTGGCGCGGGCTCGCCGCGATCGGGCGCTCCCTGCCTCCGGACGTGCGCGTCGTCGTCCTGCGGGGCGAGGGCCCCTCGTTCTCGGCAGGCATCGACCTCGGCATGTTCTCCGGCGGGGGAGGCGGCGAAGGGTTCACCGACGGCGCAGACGCCGAGGGAACCGACCGCTTCATCGCCGAGCTGCAGGAGGGCTACACCTGGCTGCGGCGCCCCGACATCGTCTCCGTCGCGGCGGTGCACGGCCACGCCATCGGCGCCGGCTTCCAGCTCGCGCTGGCCTGCGACATCCGCGTGGTCGCCGAGGACGCGAAGTTCTGCATGAAGGAGCCCGCGCTCGGGCTCGTCCCGGACCTGACCGGCACCAAGCCGCTGGTCGAGATCGTGGGGATCGGGCGGGCCCTGGAGCTGTGCCTCACCGCCAGGACGGTGCTCGCCGACGAGGCGGCCCGGATCGGCCTCGCCGAGACCGTCGTCCCGCGCGACGGCCTGGACGGCGCCGTCCGCGATCTGGCGGACGCCCTGCTCGCGGTGAACCCGGGCGCGGCCGCGGCCACCAAGCGGCTGCTGTGGCAGGCCGCGGAGAACACCCTGGAGGAGCAGTGCGCCGCCGAGCGCCGCGAGCAGATCGGCCGCCTCCGCGAGGTCTTCGGCTCGTGAGCGGGCGGGCCGGGGGAGAGGCGCCCCTCGCCCCCGGCCCGCCGCGCCGCGCTACCGGAGCGGCTCGCGGCGGCCCGGCGCCAGCGGCAGCAGCACCCTGCTGACGCCCGGCCGCACCTCGACCTTCGTCCCCGCCGGGTAGCGGAGCGTGTAGTCGTGGTCGGTGGACAGAAGGATCACGCCGAGCCGGTGGCCGGCCTTGACCGTGTAGTCGGTCGGTTCGAGGTCCCATCGGAAGGAGTAGGTCCGCCCCGCCTCGATCGGCTCGGTCCGGGCGAAGTCGTGCCGGTTCCGGGCGTCCAGCCACCCCCGCGTGATGATCTTGTAGGGGGCGGTCTCGGTGCGCAGCGCCTGCCGGATCGTGCAGCCCGAGTCGCCCGGCACGCTCTGGCCGTAGCAGACCTCCTCGCCGGTGGTGACGCGCGCGCCCGTGGGACGGGTGTCGGTGCCGTAGTCGACCAGCAGCGCCGTCAGGTACGGCGAGCGGCCGTCGAGCGAGGCCCGCAGCGAGACCGAGGGGATGCCGTCCACCCGGACGGGCTCCGTCAGCGGCCCGGTCAGGTAGGCGAGCCGGTTCGCGTCGGCCTGGCCCTCGTTCGCGAGGAGCTCCTCGGCCGTCCGGGTCCTGCCCGCGTCCGTGAACGACTGCGCCGGACCGGGCCGGGGCCTGAGGCCGAGGGCGCCCGGCTGCCCGGACGGGCCCGCGTTGAGGCTGACCGGGACGGTGCGGGTGCCGGGGACGGGCCAGTCCTTCGCCGTCTCCCACGTCCCGTCCGCGTGCTGGACGTCGACGCGCGGCTCGTGCTCGATCCCGTTGCGGACGCCGTACAGGTAGCGGTCGAACCAGTGCAGCGTCTGGCGCAGCCACTCCTCGACCCGCCAGCGGAACGGCGTGGAGTGGTTGCCCTGGTGGAGCCACAGCTTGCGCGGCACGCCCGCTTCCTTCAGCGCGTTCCACCATTGCACGGAGTGCTTGACCTTGACGTTCCAGTCGTTGAGCCCGTGCACGACCATGACGGCGGCCCGCACCCTCCGCGCCTGCCCGACGTAGTCGCGCTCGGCCCACACCGTGGAGTAGTCGCCGGTCTCGCGGTCCTGGGACGCCTCGATGTCCTCGATGACCTTCGCGCAGACCTCGGGGTTCTCGCGGGTCAGCACGGCCTTGGCCAGGACGTCCAGGTCCTCGCCCTGGTAGCCGCCGGGCGCGACCACGCCGCCGCCCGCGCGGTAGTAGTCGTACCAGCTGGAGATGCCCGCGATCGGGACGATGGCCTTCAGGCCCTCGACCCCGGTGGCGGCGGCCATGTTCGGCAGCGTCCCGTCGTAGGACTGGCCGATCATGCCGACGTTCCCGGTGGACCAGGTGGCCTTCACCGGCGCGCCGTCCGGCGTCCAGCCCCGGGCCCGCCCGTTGAGCCAGTCGACGGCGGCCTTCGCGCCCGCCTGCTCGCTGCGGTCCCCGGAGGTCGGGCAGCCGGTCGAGCCGCCCGTCCCGATGCTGTCCAGGTCGGCGACGGCGTAGCCGCGCGGCAGGAAGTAGTTGTCGTAGTAGCCGGGGAAGACCTCGGCCAGGTCGCGCCGCGTGGTGGTGAGCGAGCGGGCCCGGGCGTCGCCGATGTCGACGGGGTGGTTCGGGACGTCGTTGATCCCGGCCCAGTACGGGCTCGGCTCCAGGATCGTCGGGACCTTCAGGCCGGCGGTGTCGGTCTCCCTGGGCCGCATGATCCGCAGTTGCACGCGGTCCCGCACGCCGTCGCGGTCGCTGTCGGCGGTGGTCTCGATGTTCACGGTCTGGGTGACGGCGTCGGCGCGGGAGAACACGGGCTGCGTCTCCCCGTTCCGCACCGTGACCTGGTGGGCGCCCGGTGGCCGGGGCGCGGACCTGGTGGGCCCGGCCGCCGCGGCGGGCAGCGCGGAGGCGGCGGCGAGCGCGGCGGTGAGGGTGATCACGCCGACGCCGCCGGTGAGGCGTCGTCTCATCGGGGCTCCTGGGGGGTGTGAGCCGGGAAGTGGAGATCACGGTTACACCCCGGGAGCGGCTTGTCCAGAGGCGTGTTACGCCGTGAGCGGAGCCGGGAAGACGGGCGGGCGGGGGCGCGTTGTCCACGCCGGATACTGAGATGCTTACTTGATTACGTACTTGATATACGTCGACGTCTACCGGAGGCGCTCGTGGGAATGCCGGGAATGTCGGGCAACGGCTGGCAGGTGATGGCGTCCTTCCGCAAGGACAGCTCCGTCACCCGGCAGAAGCTGGCGCCCGGCACGGTGGGGCGGATCGCGGGCTACGCCCGGCCCTACGTCCGCGAGCTGGTGGTCTTCCTCACGCTGAACTCGCTGGCCGCGGTGATCGTCGTCGCCAACCCGCTGCTGCTCAAGGGGATCATCGACCGCGGCATCGTGCCGGGCCGCTCCGACGTCGTGCTCTGGCTCGCCGCCGCCGTCGCCGGGCTCGCCCTGGTGGAGGCCGTGCTCGGCCTCGCGCAGCGCTGGTACTCGGCGCGCATCGGCGAGGGGCTCATCTACGACCTGCGCAGCCAGGTGTTCGCGCACGTCCAGCGGCAGCCCGTCGCGTTCTTCATGCGGGCGCAGACGGGCTCGCTCGTCAGCCGCCTCAACAACGACGTCATCGGCGCGCAGCGCGCCCTCACCACCACCCTGTCGTCGGTGGTGTCCAACGTGATCAGCCTGGTCCTGGTGCTGGTGACGATGCTCATCCTGTCCTGGCAGGTCACGGTGATCGCGCTGCTGCTGCTCCCGATCTTCATCCTGCCGGCCAAGTGGGTCGGCAGGCGGCTGCAGCGGGTCAGCCGCGAGCAGATGGTGCTGGACGCCGAGATGGGCTCGCTGATGACCGAGCGGTTCAACGTCGCCGGGGCCATGCTCGCCAAGCTCTACGGGCGTCCGGCCGAAGAGGAGGAGAACTTCTCCGGCCGCGCCGCCCGCGTCCGCGACGTCGGCATCGTCGCCGCCATGTACGGGCGGGTCTTCTTCACCGCGCTGACCCTGGTCGCCGCGCTGGCCACCGCCATGGTCTACGGCGTCGGCGGCTACCTGGTGGTGGACGGCAGCTTCCAGCTCGGCACGCTCGTCGCGCTCGCCACCCTGCTGACCCGGATGTACGGGCCGCTGACCGCCCTGTCCAACGTGCACGTGGACGTGATGACCGCGCTCGTCAGCTTCGACCGCGTGTTCGAGGTGCTCGACCTGAAGCCGCTGGTCCGCGACCGCGACGGCGCCCGGGAGCTGGCCGAGGCCCGTGCGCCGTCCGCCAACGGCTCGGGCCCGGCGTTGTCGAAGGCGCCGTCGATCGAGTTCGACCACGTCCGGTTCGCCTACCCGTCGGCGGACGAGGTCTCGCTCGCCTCGCTGGAGTCGATCGCCCGCACCGACACCGCGCCCGGCCGCGAGGTGCTGCACGACGTCGACTTCACCGCCGCGCCGGGGCAGCTGGTCGCGCTCGTCGGGCCGTCCGGCGCGGGCAAGTCGACGATCACGCACCTGGTGTCGCGGCTGTACGACGTGTCCGCCGGCGCGGTCCGGATCGGCGGCGTCGACGTCCGCGACGTCACGCTCGAATCGCTGCGCGCCGAGATCGGCGTCGTCAGCCAGGACGCGCACCTGTTCCACGACTCGATCCGCGAGAACATGCGCTACGCCCGCCCGGACGCCTCCGACGAGGAGATCCTCGCCGCGCTGGAGGCCGCGCACATCGGCGGCCTCGTCGCCGAGATGCCCGAGGGCCTGGACACCGTCGTCGGCGACCGCGGCTACCGGCTGTCGGGCGGGGAGAAGCAGCGGCTCGCGATCGCCCGGCTGCTGCTCAAGGCCCCGGCGGTGGTCGTCCTCGACGAGGCGACCGCGCACCTGGACTCCGAGTCCGAGGCGGCCGTCCAGCGGGCCCTGCGCACCGCCCTCGCGGGCCGGACGTCGCTGGTGATCGCGCACCGGCTGTCCACGATCCGGGAGGCCGACCAGATCCTCGTGGTCGACGGCGGCCGGGTCGCCGAGCGCGGCCGGCACGAGGAGCTGCTGCTGGAGGGCGGCCTGTACGCCGAGCTCTACCGCACGCAGTTCTCGCACCAGCGCGACCAGGGCCCCGAGGAGGAGCGGCGGGCCGAGCCGCTCGGGGCCGAGTAGCGGCCGCTCAGGCCTCGGAGCCGAGCGGGTAGCCGAGCCGCCGCAGCTCGGTTCCCGCGACCTTCTCGACCTGCGCGGCCTGCCGCGGGGTGAGGCGCTCGCGCCACACCCCGACGCCCGGTTCGGCGGCGTCGCGCGCCCCGGCCCGCACCAGCCCCGTCAGCGCCGACTTCGACAGCGGCGCGTCCAGGTACTCCGCCAGTTCGGCGCCGACGCGGCGCGGCCGGGCCACCAGCTCCTCGTAGCGGACCGTGGCCAGCTGCTCCTCGGGGACCTGGAGGCGGAGCCTCGCGCTCAGCCGCACCGACCCCCGCCACCGCATGGCGCACTTCACGGCGGCCGCCGCGCGCGGCCACCGGCTCCGGTCCGTGTGGTCCTCGACGCCGAAGAACGGGTTGGGGAACACCGTGTCGAGGTTGGCCAGGCCCGGCTTGAACCAGGCCAGGCAGCGCTCGTCGGCCAGCATGTCGGCGACCACGTCCCGGCCGTCCCGGATCACCTGGACGAGCTGGGCGTCGGGGAAGGCGTCCAGCAGCACGTCGGCGCTGTAGATCAGGTCGGGGGAGGCGTCGGCGTACCGGGCGAGCCCCTGCGCCTGCACGCACGGGCCGGGCGGCTCCGGGACGGGGCCGGGGGCCGGACCCTCCGGCCCGCCCGGCGGGCGCGGCGGCAGCCCGCCCATCTCGCGGCACTCGTCCGGGCACTCCCCGCAGGCCCGCGCCGACACCTGCCACGCCTGCGCGTAGGCGTCACGCAGGACGCGGGCGGCGCCCTCCCCGCGCTCGGCGATCGAGGGCTGGCGGGCGAAGGCGTAGGTAACGCGCAGGACGTCCGGCCGGCCCGTGGTCAGGTGGAAGCCGGGGGAGCGCTTGACCGCGCGCGCCAGCAGCTCCGCACCCGAGTGCGGCGCGCCCAGGATGAACACCGGGCGGCGGACCTTGGTGCCGTTGATCACCAGGATGTGCGGCGTCGACCTCATAACCGGGCCAAGTTTGTCACCTTTTGAGGGCCGGTCGGTCCGTGACCCTCCGTAAGGACCCGCCCGATACCCATCCGTTAACCGGCGCGGCCCCTCCCTTCACCGGGACGGGCCGCGCGGCGCTGGTCCTACCATGGTGCGGTGGACGCTCCCCGCACGCTGGCCCGCCTCCTGCCGGAGGCCGAGGCGATCACGGTGCTCACCGGCGCCGGCATCTCGACCGACAGCGGGATCCCCGACTTCCGCGGTCCGAACGGCGTCTGGACGCGCGACCCGTCGGCGGAGGCGATGTCCACGATCGGCTCCTACCTCGCCGATCCCGAGGTGCGGCGCCGCGCCTGGCGGGCCCGGCGCGACGCCCCCGTCTGGGAGGCCGAGCCGAACGCCGCGCACGCCGCGCTGGTCGAGCTGGAGCGGGCCGGACGGCTCCGCGCCCTGATCACCCAGAACATCGACGGCCTGCACCAGCGCGCCGGATCCTCCGAGCGCGCCGTCATCGAGATCCACGGGACCGCGCGCGAGGCCGTGTGCCTGTCCTGCGGGCTGCGCACCCCGATGCCGGAGATCATCGCGCGCGTCGAGGCCGGGGAGGCCGACCCGCTCTGCGCCGAGTGCGGCGGCATCCAGAAGTCCGCGACGATCTCCTTCGGCCAGGCCCTGGACCAGGACGTCCTCGACGCGGCGATCACCGCCGCGCGGTCCTGCGACCTGTTCCTGGCGGTCGGCACCTCGCTCACCGTGCAGCCCGCCGCCGGGCTGTGCCTGGAGGCGGTCGACCACGGCGCCCGGCTGGTGATCATCAACGCGGAGGAGACCCCGTACGATGGGCTGGCCGACGCGGTGCTGCGCCGGCCGATCGGCGAGACGCTGCCGCGCCTGGCCGGCCTCGCGCTCGGCACGGGGCGATGATCTGTTGGCGGGTCGTGACCGGTCGCCCCTTCCACTGGGGTCCGGATCCTGACAAGCTCTATCCGTCGCGGTGCGAGGAGGGATCGGGTTGAACAGCGGGGGCGCCCGCGCGGTGGCGGCCCACGGGTCGCCGGACGCGCCCGCCGTCGGCACGCCCGGCGGTGCGGAGCACGCGCGGAAGGCCCGCAGGTACGCGAGGTTGCGGCCCGGCGACCGCGTCGCGGTGGTCGCGCCCAGCGGCCCCGCCGACCCCGCGCGGCTGGAGGCGGGCTGCGCCGTCCTGCGCGACCTCGGCCTTGACGTCGTGGTCGGCAAGCACGCCCTCGACCGTGTCAACCTGGGCCCGGCGGGCCCGGTGCGCGGCGACTGGCACCGGCTGGCCGGAACCGACGCCGACCGCGCCGCCGACCTGCAGGCCGCCTGGTGCGACCCGCGGGTCCGCGCGGTGGTCTGCGCGCGGGGCGGCTACGGCGCCACCCGCGTCCTCGACCGTCTCGACTGGGACGCCCTGCGCGCCGCGACCGAGGCGTCCGCCGCCACCGGCGGCGGGCCGAAGATCCTGCACGGCTCCAGCGACATCACCGCGCTGCACGGCGCTTTTGGAACGCGCCTGCGGATCACGACGTCCTTCGGCCCCATGCCCGCGGGAGTGATCGCCGATCTCGACCCGGCGGCGCAGGACGCCTCCCTGGAGTCCCTGCGCACCGCCCTGTTCGGCGGCGCCGCGACGTCGTCCGCGGCGTCATCGGGCTCGGCGCCCGCCGTGCTGCCCGGCACGCGCACGCTGCGGCCCGGGCGCGCGGAGGGCCCGCTGACCGGCGGCACCCTCTCGCTCCTGGCGGCGGTGCTCGGCACCCCGTACGCGCCGCCGCCCGCCGCGGGCCGCGTCGTCTTCCTGGAGGACGTGACCGAGGCGCCGTACCGGATCGACCGGATGCTCGTCCAGCTCCTCCAGGCCGGCTGGTTCGACGGCGCCGCCGGGTTCGCGCTCGGCTCCTGGAAGGACTGCGGCGACCCCGCCGAGCTCGACGCGGTGTTCGCCGCAAGGCTCGGCCCGCTCGGCGTCCCGATCCTCGCCGGCCTCTCCGCCGGGCACGGGCCGCGCCAGCACACCCTGGAGCTCGGCGCCCCCGCCGTGCTCCACGCCCCGGCCCCGCCGGGCCACGACCCCGCACATCCGCA
Source organism: Actinomadura verrucosospora (assembly GCF_039540335.1). Taxonomy (NCBI): domain Bacteria; kingdom Bacillati; phylum Actinomycetota; class Actinomycetes; order Streptosporangiales; family Thermomonosporaceae; genus Actinomadura; species Actinomadura verrucosospora. The sequence goes on from NZ_BAABEV010000028.1 coordinate 55,931, forward strand.
CCCCGCCGTGCCGGACACCGGCGCGCTCACCCTCGAAGCGCCCCCGGGAGGTGCGCGATGAGCGGCCGCCACGCCCGTCCCGATCCGTGGGACGACGGGACCCTCGATTCCCTGCTCGTCCTCGTGGCCGAGAGCCTCGGCTACCGGTGCAGCCGGGTGCCGGGCGAGATCATGCTGCTGGAGGGCGCCAACAGGCTGCACGTCAGCCTGCGCGACCTGCGGCAGCTCGCGCGGCTGGTGCCGCGCGACGACTGGCCCGCGCTGGTCTCCGACCACGTGACCACGATCGTCACGGCGATCGAGGAGCCGCTGGACCTCAGCGACTTCGACCTCGCCCAGCACCTGCTGCGCACCCGCATCTACCCCGCGGAGGCCGACAACGGGGTGCTCGCGGCCCGGCCGTTCGCGCCCGGCCTGATCGAGGTGGTGGTGGTCGACACGCCCACCACCGTCCGGACGGTCACCACCGAGGAGATGGGCGGCTGGCCGGTGTCGGGCGACGCGCTGTTCATGCTCGGCCGCGCCAACGTCCGCGCCGACGGCCCGCTCCAGATGGACGAGCAGGACCTCGGCGGCGTCCGCGTCTCCGTCCTGCACGGCTGGACGTTCTACGCCGTCACGCACCTGGCGTGGCTGGAGGAGTACCTGCCGATCGGCCCGTACGGCGCGCTGGTCATCGCGCCCAACCGCAGCCTCATCGTCGCCCACCCGCTCCGGATCACCGAAGGCCACCCGAGGGCGCGCTACCGCGAGGCCGTGGCGGCGGCGACCGAGCTCCAGGCGCAGGCGCACCGCGCCTACGAGGAGGGTCCCGGCTCGCTCAGCCCCTCCCTGTACTGGTGGCGCGCCGGCGAGCTGACCTGCCTGGAGACCCGTTACGAGGGAGACACGCTGGTCCTGCCCGAGGAGTTCGCCTCCGTGATCGCGACGCTGGCGGCGGAGCGCTGATGAAGGTCGTCATCGCCCCCGACTCGTTCAAGGGAAGCCTGTCCGCCGCCCAGGTGTGCGCCGCCGTCGAGGCGGGCGTCCTGCGCGCCGCGCCCGACGCGCGGGTCGCCGCCGTGCCGATGGCCGACGGCGGCGAGGGCACCCTCGACTGCTTCCTCAGCGCCCGCGGCGGCGACGCGGTCGAGGTCGCCGCCACCGACCCGGTGGGGCGCCCGGTCAAGGCGCGCTACGCGCTGTCGGGCGACGGGCGCTCGGCGGTGGTGGAGCTTGCCGCGGCGTCCGGGCTGCCGCTGGTCGAGGACGTCCCGCCCGACCCGATGAACGCCGGCACCGCCGGCACCGGCGAGCTGATCGCCGACGCGGTGCGGCGCGGCGCCCGCGACGTGCTGGTCTGCATCGGCGGCAGCGCCAGCACCGACGGCGGCGCCGGGCTGCTGCGCGCCCTCGGCGTCCGCTTCCTGGACGCCGCCGGCGGGGAGCTGCCGCCGGGCGGAGCAGCGCTCGCCCAGCTGGCGTCGATCGACGACTCCGGGGTGCCGGACGAGGTCCGCGCGACCCGGTTCCGGGTGGCCTGCGACGTGACCAACCCGCTCGTCGGGCCGGACGGCGCCGCCGCCGTGTTCGGCCCGCAGAAGGGCGCGTCCCCCGGCCAGGTCGCCGATCTCGACGCCGCCCTCGCCGTCTTCGCCGACGTGGTCGCCGCGCGCGGCGGCCCTCGCGTGCACGACCTGCCCGGGGCCGGTGCGGCGGGCGGCACCTGCGGCGGGCTCGTCGGCCTGCTCGGCGCCGAGCCGTCCGGCGGCGCCCTCCTGGTCGCCGAGGCCGTCGGCCTGCCCGCCGCGCTCGACGGCGCCGACCTCGTCGTCACGGGCGAGGGACGGGTGGACGGGCAGAGCGCCGGCGGCAAGGTGGTCTCCGCGGTCGCGTCGCTCGCCCGGGACCGCGGCGTCCCGTGCGTCGCCCTGGCCGGCGGCGTCACCGGCCCGCTGGAGGAGCTGCACGCGCTCGGCCTGACCGCCGCGTTCAGCCTCGCCGACGGCCCCCGCACCCTGGAGGAGCTGAAGGCGGGGGCCGCGCCCCTGCTCACCGCCGTCGCCGAGCAGGCGGTCCGCCTGTTCCGCGGCTAGCAGGCGCCTGCGGGTTCGGGTTCTGGTTCGGGCGCCGGTGCGGGCGTGCGGGCCCCCACGGTCAGCCGGGGCAGCAGGACGTGCGTCAGGGGTCCGATCGCCACCGCGTAGAGGACCGTTCCAACACCGACCGTGCCGCCGAGCAGCCAGCCGACGGCCAGCACGGCCAGCTCGATCGTCGTCCGGACCACCCGGATCGAGTGGCCGCGCGCCGCGAGCCCCGTCATCAGCCCGTCCCGGGGGCCCGGGCCGAGGCCGGCGCCGATGTAGCAGCCGGTGGCGAAGCCGCCCACCAGCACGGCGGCGATCAGGAAGGCCCAGCGTCCGGCGAGCGCGCCGGGGGCGGGCAGCAGCCACAGGAACAGGTCGGCGAAGACGCCGACGAGGACGACGTTGCTGACGGTCCCGATGCCGGGCCGCTGCCGCATCGGGATCCACGCGAGCATCACGACCGCGCCCGCGATGATGATCCACGCGCCCATCGACAGGCCGAAGCGCCGTGAGAGCCCCTGGTGGAAGACGTCCCAGGGGTCGTTGCCCAGCCCGGACGACACCTGGAGGGCGATTCCGAGCCCGTACAAGGCCAATCCAACGTAGAGCTGCACCAGGCGGCGCACCATCAAGGCCATTTCGAGCTTCCCCTCCGCTGCCGGCCATCGTTTCGGACCACCTTGCCCCCGAGTGGACTGGAATCGGTAGAGCCAATGTGCGAAAGTGGCCCGTATGAGCACGCGCTACGTGAGCGGCCCGCACCTGGCCCGGCTGCTCGGGGACGTCTCGGGCGAGCGCCCCGTCTACGCGGCGGTGGCCCGGTCGCTGCGCGCCCTCGTCCTGGACGGCAGGCTCGCGCTGCGCACGCGGCTGCCCGCCGAACGCGACCTGGCCGCCGCCCTCGGCGTCAGCCGCACCACCGTGACGACCGCCTACGACCGGCTCCGCGACGAGGGCTACGTCCAGAGCCGGCAGGGCGCGGGAAGCTGGACGGCGCTGCCGCCGGTGCGCATGTCGTCGGCCGAGCCGCCCGGCGCGCCCGACGGCGGGGCCGTCCCCGCCGGCCACCGGTACGGCATGGCCCACCCCGCACCGGACGACCCGTCGTTCATCGACCTCGGCTGCGCCACCCCCGGCGCCCCCGCCATCTTCGAGGAGGCCGTCGCCGCCGCCGTCGACGAGCTGCCCCGCTACAGCTCCGGCCCCGGCTACGAGCCCGCGGGGCTGGCGAGCCTGCGGCAGGTCATCGCGGACGGCTACACCGCGCGCGGCGTCGCGACCCGCGCCGACCAGATCGTCGTCACCACCGGCGCGCAGCACGCGTTCACGCTGCTGACCCAGCTGCTGGTGGAGCCGGGCGACGCCGTGATGGTCGAGCGCCCCACCTACCCGCACGCGCTCGGCGCGCTGCGCCGCCGCGGGGCCCGGCTCGTCCCCGTCGGCGTCAACGAGGGCTGGGACGTCGAGCTCGCCGCCGGCGCCATGCGGCAGGCCGCCGCCCGGATGGCGTACCTGATCCCCGACTTCCAGAACCCGACCGGGTACGTGATGGGGGCGGGCGACCGGGCCGGGATGGTCGACGCGGCGCGGCGCGCGGACGCGTTCCTCGTCGCCGACGAGACCTTCGCCGAGCTCGCCCACGACCCCGACGCGCCGCGCGAGCCGCCGCTGGCCTCCTTCGACGCGGGCGGCCGGGTCGTCACGATCGGCTCGGCCTCCAAGCTGCTGTGGGGCGGGCTGCGGATCGGGTGGATCCGCGCCACCGCCCCGCTGGCCCGCCGCCTCGTGCTGGCCCGCGAGCCCCTCGACATGGCGAGCCCCGTCCTGGACCAGCTGATCGTCCGGGAGCTGCTGCTGCGGGTGGAGGAGGTCCGCGCCGAGCGCGCCGAGAGCCTGCTGCGCGGCCGCGACGCGCTCGCCGCGGCGCTGCGCGAGCTGCTGCCGGGCTGGGAGTTCCGGCTCCCGGACGGGGGGATGTCGTTGTGGGCGAGGATCGGCGCGCCGATCGCCTCCCGGCTCGCCGAGGCGTCAGAGCGGCTCGGCGTCCGCGTCGTCGCGGGCCCGGTGTTCGGGGCGGACGGCGTGCTGGAGGACTACGTGCGCCTCCCGTACGTGCTGCCGCCGGACACGCTACGCCTGGCGGTGCGGCGGCTGGCCCTCGCCCAGCGCGAGGCCGAGGCGGCGCCGGCGGCCCGGCCGCTGCCCGCCTACGTCTGACCGGGCCCGGCGCCGCGTCGGGCGGGCGTCAGGGAGCGCGCTGGATGTAGTCGACCAGGTGCTCGCGCTCGCTCTCCAGCTCGTCGATGGCGCTCTTGACGACGTCGCCGATGCTGACGATCCCGACGAGCCGGCCGTCCTCGACGACGGGCACGTGCCGGAACCGGTGCTCGGTCATGGCGCGGCGGAGGTCGTCCACCTGGTCGCCGGGGCCGCAGGTGCGGACCTCGGCGGTCATGATCTGCGAGACGGGGTGGTCGAGCAGCGCCGCGCCGTGCTCGTGCAGGCGCCGTACCACGTCCCGCTCGGACACGATGCCGGCGATCGAGGCGCCGTCGGGCGAGACCACCGCCGCCCCGATGTTGTGCTCCGCCAGGACGGCGAGGAGCTCTCGCACGGTGGCGTCGGGCCGCACCGTGGCCACCGCGTCTCCCTTCCTCCGCAGGATGTCGCGAATCCGCATGCCTCACGCTCCGGTGCCGGTTTCGGACCCGGGGGACGGCGGCCGCCGGGGGCGGGGGCCGCTGGCCGGGCCTTGGTCCTGCCAAAATCGCATGTTCCGGCTCCCAGCGAAACCCCCGGTCCGTGAACCCTTCCGGTCAGGCGACGGCATAAGGGCGGCATAAAAGCCGTAGATCGGGAACCAAGGGATGCATGTCGATGACGGCGGAACGAACCATCGAAACGGATATCCCGGCCCGGCTCGACCGGTTGCCGTGGTCACGCTGGCACTGGACGGTCCTGGTCGGCCTCGGCGCGGTCTGGATCCTGGACGGCCTGGAGGTGACCGTCGTCGGCGTCATCGGCCCGCGGCTCACCGACGCCTCCGGAGGGCTCGGGCTCACCGACGGGCAGGTCGGGCTGGCCGCGTCCATCTACGTGATCGGCGCCTGCCTGGGCGCCCTGTTCTTCGGGCATCTGACCGACCGGTTCGGGCGCAAGAAGCTCTTCATCGCCACGCTCGCGCTGTACCTGGCGGCGACGGTCGCGACCGCGTTCTCGTTCAACCCGATGTGGTTCTACGCCTGCCGGTTCCTCACGGGGGCCGGCATCGGCGGCGAGTACGCCGCCATCAACTCGGCCATCGACGAGCTGATCCCGGCGCGGGTGCGGGGCCGGGTGGACGTGGTGGTGAACGGCTCGTTCTGGATCGGGACGTCCATCGCGGCGGCGCTGTCGATCCCGGTGCTGAACGGCGACCTCGTCCCCGAGGACCTCGGCTGGCGGGCCCTGTTCGCTCTCGGCGCCCTCCTCGGCCTCGGCGTGCTGTTCGTCCGCCGGATGGTCCCGGAGAGCCCGCGCTGGCTGTTCATCCACGGGCGGGAGGACGAGGCCGAGCGCGTGGTGGGCGGCATCGAACGGGAGATCACCGAGGAGACCGGCGAGCCGCTGGAGGACCCCCGGCAGAGCATCCGGGTCCGGCAGCGCCGCGTCGTCTCGTTCGGGGAGATCGTCTCGACGGCGGTGCGGCGCTACCCGCGCCGGACGGTTCTCGGCCTCTCCCTCTTCATCGGGCAGGCGTTCCTCTACAACGCCGTCTACTTCACCTACGCGCTCGTGCTCAGCACGTTCTTCGACGTCCCCGACGCCAAGGTCGGCTACTACCTGATCCCGATCGGCATCGGCAACTTCCTGGGCGCGTTCTTCCTCGGCAAGCTGTTCGACACGGTCGGCCGCAGGACGATGGTCACGGCGTCCTACGTGGTCTCCGGCGTGCTGCTGATCGGCACGGGGCTGCTGTTCCGCGCGGATCTGCTCGACGCCTGGACGCTGACGGCCTGCTGGTGCGCGGTGTTCTTCTTCGCCTCCGCCGGCGCGTCGTCGGCCTACCTCACGGTCAGCGAGATCTTCCCGATGGAGACCCGGGCGATGGCGATCGCCGCGTTCTACGCGGTCGGGACGGGCCTCGGCGGCGTGATCGGGCCGGCGCTGTTCGGCCGCCTGGTGGAGACCGAGAAGGTGGCGAACGTCGTGAACGGCTACTACCTCGGCGCGGGGCTGATGATCGCCGCGGGGCTGGTGGAGCTGGCCATCGGCGTCGAGGCCGCGCAGCGCTCCCTGGAGGACGTGGCGGAGCCGCTCTCGGCGGAGAAGGCCGCGACCGCCTGACACACCCGCCCTGTCGCGCCTCCTCCCCCCGGTCAGGGGGCGAGGAGGCGCGAAAGCGCGCCGAGCGCCGGGGTGAGCAGGCGCCCCGCAGGACCGGCGTGGGCCAGGGCGGCGCGGGCCGCGTTGGCGCCGCACGCGCCGTGCACGCCGCCGCCCGGGTGAGCGGAGGCCGACGCCAGGTACAGGCCCGCGACCGGTGTCTCGGGGCGCCCGAGGCCGGGAACGGGCCGGAACACCAGTTGCTGGTGGAGCATCGCGGTGCCGCCGTTGAGCGCGCCGCCGCGCAGGTTGGCGTCGTGGTCCTGGAACGCGGGCGGCGCGGTGACGCGGCGGCCGAGGACGCGGGAGCGGAAGCCCGGGGCGAGGCGTTCGACGACGTCCTCGAGGCGGCGCGCCATGGCGTCGCGCTCGCGCTCGTCCCAGGCGCCGGTGATGCCGTCCGGCCCGGCGTCGGCCTTCACCCGGTGGGGGACGTGGGTGTACGCCCAGACCGACTCGGTTCCGGCGGGGGAGCGGGCGGGGTCGGCGGTCGTCATCTGGCCGAGGAGCGCGAAGGGCTCGGACGGGACGCGCCCGGTGGCGAGCTGCGCGCTGTAGTCGGTCATCGCGTCCAGGCCGGGGGACAGGTGGACGGTCCCGGCGCGCCCGGCGCCGTCCGCCGCCCACGGGATCGGCCCGGAGAGCGCCCAGTCCACCTTGAAGGTCGCGTGGTCCCAGACGAAGCGGCGCATGTCGGCGCGCAGGGAGGCCGGCAGGTCGGACCAGCCGACCAGGCCGCCGTAGAGGGCGGGGGCCGACACGTCGGCGAGGACGGCCCTCGCGGCGCGCACCGGTTCGCCCGACGCGGTGCGGACGCCGAGCGCGCGCCCGTCCCGCACGACGACCGAGGCGACCGGGGTGTCGCAGCGGACGCGCCCGCCGCGCGACTCCAGCCGCCGCACGAGCGCCGCCGTCAGCTCGCCCGCGCCGCCCTCGGGGACCGGCCACCCGTGCCGCTGCCCGGCCATGGCGAGCAGCCAGCCGAACAGCGACCCGGCGGTCGACTCGGGGAACATGTCGGTGTGCAGCGTCGACCCGGCGAGCAGCAGCGGGCCGCCGGGGCCGGCGAACTCCTGCTCCCCGAGCGTGCGGACGGGGGCCAGCAGCGTGCGGACGGCGCGGAGCCCGCCCGCCCGGCGCGCGGACGCCAGCAGCGGCAGCGCGGCCCGCACCGGCGGGAACGGGCCGAGCAGGGCGCGCAGGACGTCCTCTCCCATCTCGTCCCACAGGCGGCAGAGGCGCAGCCACGCCTCGCCGTCGCCCGCGCCGAGCGCGTCGAGGCCCGCGGCGGTCGCGTCGCGGTCGCGCTCCAGGACGGCGCAGCGCCCGTCCGGGAGCGGGTGGGCGAGGACGGCGGGCGCGTGCCGCCAGCGCAGCCCGTGCCGCTCCAGCTCCAGCGCCCGCATCGCGGGCGAGGCGACTCCGAGCGGGTAGAACGCGCTGCACAGGTCGCTCACGTGGTCGGGGTGCACGCCCCGGTCGCTGCGCACCGCGCCGCCCGGTTCGGGCTGCGCTTCGAGCACCTCCACGTCCCACCCGGCGTCGGCCAGCATGTTCGCGGCGACGAGGCCGTTGTGCCCCGCGCCGACGACGACGGCGTCGGCCATGCGGCATCCCTCCCGGTGATCACCTTACGGGCTCTCGCGGAGGGGCGGCGGTCAGCCCACGTCGAGCCGGGCCAGCAGCCGCATGACGCCCGGCGCCACGCGCGACCCGAGGTAGCCGAGGCGCGCCTCCGGGGTCACCGGGACGACCGCGCGGTCGCCGCGGACGGCCGCGACGATCTGCTCCGCCACGCGCTCCGGCCCGTAGCCGCGGCGCGCGTAGGCCCGCGCGACCCGCTCCCGGCTGAGCGCCTCGTCCTCCTCGCCCCGGCCGACGAAGCGGGACGTGCGGGTGATGTTGGTGTTGACGATCCCCGGGCACACGGCGCTGACCCCGATGCCCTGGCCCTTCAGCTCGGCGCGCATGCACTCCGACAGCATCAGCACGGCCGCCTTGCTGGTCGCGTAGGCGGGCAGCGCGCGGGACGGCGTGAACGCGGCGGCGGAGGAGGTGTTGACGATATGGCCGCCCTGCCCTCGCTCCACCATCTGCTCGGCGAAGAGCCGCGAGCCGTGGAGGACGCCCCACAGGTTGACGTCCAGGACTTTGCGCCAGTCGTCGGCGCTGTGCTCCAGGAACGGGCCGGCCATCCCGATCCCGGCGTTGTTGACCACGACGTCCGGCACGCCGTGCTCGTGCATGACCGCCTTGGCGAAGTCCTCCATCGCGCCGCGGTCGGACACGTCCACCTGGAAGGCGTGTGCCGCGGGGCCGAGGAGGCCGGCGAGTTCGGCGGTGCGCTCGGCGGAGGCCCGGTCGATGTCGGCGGCGACCACCTCGGCGCCGCGTTCGGCGAAGGCCAGCGCGGTCGCGCGGCCGATCCCGCTGCCCGCGCCCGTGACGACGACGAGGGAGCCGTCGAAGGACCGCCGGCCCCCGGCCACCCTGGCCCGCCTGAGCGCGCGCGACTCGGCGGCGCCGAGCGGGCCGCCCCGCACGCCCGCGATGTGCTCGCTCACCCAGCGGGCGACGACGTCGGGGTGGCTGCGGGGCACCCAGTGCCCGGCCTTGAGCGTGCGCAGCGACAGGTTCGGGACGCGTCCGGCCAGCCCGCCTACCAGGTGCGGCGAGACGAACAGGTCCTTGGTCGGGACGATGACCTGGGTCGGGACGTCCGTTCGCCGGTCGCGCGGGCGGCGCAGCCGCTGGAGCATGTTCGCCCGGTACAGCCCGACCCCCGCCGCGGCGTCGCGCGCCATGGTCCCGGCCGGGTGGCCCTGCCGGGGCGGGACGCCCTCTCCCAGCTCCAGGGCCTTGGCGAACGGCTTCGCCATCCCGGCCCGCCACAGCAGTTCCGGCAGCACCGGCGTCTGGAAGAAGTAGATGTACCAGGAGCGGAGGCCCTGCCCGGCCGCCCGCCGCAGGTTGGACGGGGTGGGGCGCGCCAGGTTCCGCCGCGTCCAGTGCGCGACGTGGTCCAGGCACGGGCCGGAGATCGAGGTGAACGAGGCGAAGCGGTCCGGCATCGTGCAGACCGCCTCCCACGCCTGGATGGAGCCCCAGTCGTGCCCCACCAGGTGCACCTTGCGCTCGGGCGCGGTCGCGTCCAGGACGGCCTCCATGTCGGCCATCAGGTACTCGAACGTGTAGCGCCTGCTCCCGCGCGGACGGGACGAGGCGCCCGCGCCGCGCACGTCGTACCGGACGACGTGGAACCGGTCGGCGAGCCGCGCCGCCACCTCGTCCCAGACGGCGTGGGTGTCGGGGTAGCCGTGGACCAGCAGGACGGTGGGGCGCGACCGGTCGCCCTGCTCGTAGACGGCGAGGTCGACGCCGTCTCCGCGGACGCGCCGCCGCGCGACGGGTGGGGCGGGGTGTGTCATGCGGTCGTCTCCCGTCGGGCCCACCGGTGCACGTGGGGCAGGTCGTCGTCGAGCCAGTGCGCGTCGTCCTCGGTGACCACGAGGATCTCCTCGAACTTCACGCCGACGCCGCGGAACCCGATGTGGGGCTCGACCGCCCACAGCCCGGGCGTCGGGGGGTGCTGGGACTGCGCGGCCCCGTTCCAGAGCGGGGAGCGCCCTTCCAGGCGCTCCTTGACCAGTTCGCGGCCGATGGTCTGGAGGAACCGTACACCGAATGGGAATCCCACGCGCTTCGGGAGGATCCCACCGATGACGCCGATCTGATGGCCGATGACGCGCCCCGGATACACGCGGTGGCGGCTGTCGTGGCCCTGGCGCTCGATGAGCGCGTCGACCTCGGCGTAGACGTCGGCGAACGTCCGCCGTTCGCGGACGAGACGCAGGATCAGCGCCCGGTAGGCGGCCAGGTCGGCGTCGAGTCGTTCCCAGATCCTGTTCTCGCCGAGGACGCCGCCGTACCCGATGTCGGCGGAGTAGCCGTCCCGCACCGGCGCCATGTCCAGGATGTAGGGCATGCCCTCCTCCAGGCGCGTCCCGCCGGGCAGGAACTGCGTGGGCAGCCGGAAGCCGCGGAAGGTCGACCGGTCGCCGAACCAGGCGAACGGGGTGTGCAGCCAGTCGTCGACGCCGCGTGCGCGCAGCCACCGGCGCATGCGGCGGCACGCCTCGCGCTCGGTCACGCCCGGTTCGAGCGTGCCGGCGACCTGCTCGGCGCACCGGTAGCACAGGCGCTGGACGGCGCGGAATCGTTCGAGCTCCGCGGCGTCGTGCACGCGGGCGAGCGCCACTTTATTGGACACAATGTTAATAAATCGCCGATCCGCCCCCGGGTCAAGTGGCTCGCGGAGTGACGCCCGCCACCGCGGAGTGCGCGGGACCGGGGCGCGGAGCGTGCCGCGGCGCGGTCTAGTAGGGGTCGTAGCCCGCGGCCCTGGCGGCGGGCGACCGCGTGAGGTAGTCCAGCGCGCGGGGCGTGGAGCAGACCTTGGAGGGGTGGTGGTCCGGCCTGAGGTAGACGGGCGCCTCGCCGAGCAGGAGCCGGAAGACGCCGGGCACGTGGCCGAGCCGCACCGACCGCCGGTAGGAGCGGTAGACGCGCAGCGGCGTCACCCTCCGCTTGATCGTCGGGTCCTGCTTGAGCAGGTAGAGCGAGCCGCCGATCAGCGCCCAGTAGAGGAAGAACAGCGACACCACCCACGCGGCGACGCGGGTCGGGTACCGGCCGCCCATGGCCGTGTAGACGTCGAAGACCACCGAGCGGTGCTCGACCTCCTCGGCGCCGTGCCAGCGCAGCAGGTCCAGCATCGTCGGGTCCACGCCGGCCTTGTCGAGCCGGTCGTTGTCCATGATCCACTGTCCGAGGACGGCGGTGTAGTGCTCGATCGAGGCGACCGCGGCCAGCTCGAAGCGCAGCCGGCGCCGCCAGGCCCGCGGATTCCGCTCCTTCAGCGCCGCCATCTGCGCGGGGCGCTCGGCGTTGCCCCGCCCCGCCGCGTCGGTGATCCTGGAGACGTCGATGCCCGCGCGCTCCAGGATCTGGTCCAGGACGCCCTGGTGGGAGCGGGCGTGCACCATCTCCTGCCCGATGAAGCCCTTGATCTCCTCCAGCAGCCGCTCGTCCCGGATGTACGGGCGGGCGTCCTTCACGCACTGGATGAACCACTTCTCGCCCTCGGGCAGGACGATGTGGAACGAGTTGATGATGTGCGTGGCGACCGGGTCGTTCGGGACCCAGTGCAGCGGGGTCCGCGACCAGTCGAAGGAGACGCGCCGCGGCTTGATCGGCGGATGGCGCTCGTCGACGGGCGCCGTGCCGCCGCTCGCCTGGGGCCTCGTCATGCGGTCCTCGCCTTCCACGCGTCCGGGCCGGCCGCGACGTGCCCCCGCGCCGCGCGTGTGCCATTGGCAGTGCAGTCAACTCCTGCGGCGCCCGTGGTTTCTTGAGACGAGGCCAACAAGTTACCGCTCGGTTTTCGGCCCGGCGTGACAAGTGGCGCCGCTCAGGGGCCGATACGCTCCGCACCCGTGTAGACGTTCATGGTCTCGCCGCGCAGGAAGCCGACGAGCGTCATCCCCGCGTCCTCGGCGAGGTCCACGGCCAGCGAGGACGGCGCCGACACCGCCGCGAGGACCGGGACGCCGGCCGTCATCGCCTTCTGCGTCAGCTCGAACGACGCGCGCCCGCTCACCATGAGGACCGTCCCGGTCAGCGGCAGCCGCCCCTGCCGCAGGGCCCACCCGATCACCTTGTCGACGGCGTTGTGGCGGCCGACGTCCTCGCGCAGGGCGAGGAGCCCGCCCTCGGCGTCGAAGAGCCCGGCGGCGTGCAGGCCGCCCGTCCGGTCGAACACCCGCTGCGCCGCGCGCAGCCGCTCCGGCATGGCCGCCAGCACGTCCGGGGTGAGCCGCACCGGGTCGCCGGCCACCTCGTAGGGCCGGTCGGTGCGCAGCGCCTCGATGCTCGACTTGCCGCACACCCCGCAGGCGCTGGTGGTGGTGAACGCCCGCGTCATGGAGTCGTCCGGCGGCGGCACGCCGGGGGAGAGCGCGACGTCCAGGGTGTTCTGCTCCGCGGTGTCGGCGCAGTACCGCATCGCCGCGATGTCGCCGGCCCGCCCGACCACGCCCTCGGCCGCCAGGAACCCGGCGACCAGGTCGAAGTCGTGCCCCGGCGTGCGCATCGTGATCGTCAGCGGTTTGCCGGCGACGCGGATCTCCAGCGGCTCCTCCGCCGCGAGCGTGTCGGGCCTGCGCACCCGGGCCCCGGACGCGCTCAGCCGAAGCACGGGCCTGCGTACGGTGATCCGCCCCATGACCGTTGACGGTACCCCGGGAACCGGCCCGAAACGAAGCCCTGGCGGGCGCGGCCGCCGCGCGGGCTAGTCGGGCACCCCGCGGGGGCGGGGCGCCCGCCACCCCTGGCGCATCGCGAGGACGCGCAACCCGAACGCCAGGGCGGCGGCGCCGGCCGTGACGGCGCCGCCGTGCAGGCCCGCGCTCTCGGCGCCCGCGGTCACGGCCGCCCCGAGCAGCGCGGGCACCGCGTACAGCTGCCGGTCGTACAGCACCGCCGGGATGCGGCCCGCCAGCACGTCCCGCAGGATGCCGCCGCCCACCGCCGTCACGATGCCGAGCAGCACCGCGTGCACCGGCGAGAGCCCGTACTCCAGCGCCTTGACCGTCCCCGTCGCGCAGAACAGCCCGAGTCCGGCCGCGTCGAACAGCAGCACCGCCGGCAGCAGCCGCGTCACCTGCGGATGCCAGAAGAACACCAGCGCCGACGCCGCCATCGGGACCAGCACGTACCCGAGGTCGGTGAACGCCGCCGGGGGGACGGCCCCGATGATCAGGTCGCGCAGGATCCCGCCGCCGAGCGCGGTGATCTCGGCCAGCACCACCATGCCGACGACGTCGAGCCGCTGCCGGACGGCCGCGAGCGCCCCCGACACGGCGAACACGAAGATCCCGGCGAGGTCCAGCAGCCACGCGGCCCCGTGGCCGCTCACCTACGGCGGTCCGTCCGGTCGATGTTCCAGTTGGCGACCACCACCGCGAACGGCGGGATCACGAGCGCCGCCACCGTCATCGCGATCGCGGCCGGGTGCGAGTACAGCCGGACCACCGCCCAGGCCAGCACGAACAGCGTGAGGCAGGTGCCCATCATGATCCCGTAGGCCAGCTTGCGACGCCTCATGCCCTCACGTTACGTCGCGCCCGCACGCCGCGGCGCGGGGCGGGGCGGGTGGCGGAGGCGTACGGGAATCGAACCCGCCGTCCCGAGATCCTCGGGACCGTCGGCTTTGAAGGCCGGGGAGGCCACCAGGCGCTCACACGCCTCCGGCGGTGATCTTAGCCGGTGTAGAGGCCGTCGATGTCGGCGGCGTACTTGGTGTGCACGACGCGGCGCTTCAGCTTGAGGGTCGGGGTGAGCTCCTCGCTCTCGGCGGTCCACTCGGCGGTGAGCAGGCGCCACCGCTTGACCTGCTGGACGCGGGCGAGCCGGGCGTTGGCGTCCTCGACGGCCCGGGCGACCTCCTCCAGGACGAGGGGGTGGTCGGCGAGGGCGGCCAGGTCGGTGGTGTCGACGCCGTGGGCGGCCGCCCAGACGGGCGCGACCTCGCCGTCGAGGGTGATGAGCGCGACGACGTAGGGGCGGCGGTCGCCGAAGGCGAGGGCCTGGCCGATGAGCGGGTGCTCCTTGAGGCGGTTCTCCACCAGGGAGGGGGAGATGTTCTCGCCGCCGGCGGTGATGATCAGTTCCTTCTTGCGGTCGACGACGGTGAGGAACCCGTCCGCGTCCAGGCGGCCGATGTCGCCGGTGTGCACCCAGCCGTCGGCGTCGATGAGGTCGGCGGTGGCGTCGGGGCGGTTCAGGTAGCCGGGGGTGCAGGTGGCGCCGCGGACGAGGATCTCGCCGTCGCCGGCGAGCCTGAGCTCGACGCCGGGGAACGGGCGGCCGACGGTGCCGAGCTTGAAGGAGTCGGCGAGGTTGGCGGTGACGGCGCCGGTCGTCTCCGTCATCCCGTAGGCGTCGAAGATCTTCAGGCCGAGCCCGGCGAAGAACCGGGCCACCTCGACGGGCAGCGGCGCGGCGGCGCTGGAGGCCTCGCGGACGCGGTCCAGGCCGAGCAGCGCGCGCATGGGGGTGAGGACGGCCCGGTCGGCCCGCTCGAAGGCCTCGGCGATCCGCGGGGTGAGGGTGTTGCCGTGCTCCTGCGCCGTGACGTACGCGCGGCCGGCGTCCAGGGCGGCGGCGACGGCCCGCTTCCTCGCCTCGTCCTGCTCGGCCGACAGCACCGCCTGGATGCCGCCCATGATCTTCTCCCAGACGCGCGGGACGCCGAAGAAGGAGTGCGGCCGCACCTCGCCGAGGATCGTCGTCAGCTGGGCCGGGTCGGGGCAGAAGTGGACGTGGGAGGCCAGCCGGACCGGCAGGTAGTAGCTCAGCACCCGGTCGGCGATGTGCGCGAACGGCAGGTAGGAGATGCCGGCGGGGTGCTCGGGCAGGACGGAGCTGCGCTCGACCATCTCCGCCTCGTGCAGCGCCATCGAGTGCGTGATCAGGACGCCCTTGGGGTCGCCGGTGGTACCGGAGGTGTACAGCAGCGTGGCGGTGTCCCCGGGCCCGACCGCCTGCCAGCGCCGGTCGATGGCGAGCGGGTCGGCGGCCAGCTCGCGGCGGCCGAGCTCGGTGAAGGCCTCCCAGCTGAGGAAGCGGTCGCCGGGCGGGCAGGCGGCGGAGTCCACCACGATGATCTTGCGCAGGTCCGGGAGGCGGTCCAGGACGGGCAGCCAGCGGCCGAGCTGGTCCGTGCCGTCCAGCACGGCGTACCTGGCCGAGCAGTCCCCGGCGACGAACGCGACCTGGTCGGGTGCGAGCGTCGCGTACACCGTGGTGGGAACGCCGCCGGCGTGCACGGCGCCGAGGTCGGCCAGCACGTGCTCGGACCGGTTCGGCATCATCAGCGCGACGACGTCGCCGGCCTCCAGGCCCAGGGCGGCGAACCCCGCGGCCGTCTCCAGCGCGCGGGTCCGCGTGTCCGCCCAGGTGAGCGTGCTCCACTCGCCGCCGGTCCGGTCGGAGTAGGCCGGCCTTCCGCCGTGCCGTGCGGCGGTCGCGGCGAGGGCGGTGCAGATCGTCTGCCCCGCGACGGCCCGGTCGAGGTCGGCCCGCTGTTCCTGGATCCCCATGTCGCCCCTCGTGGTCGGTGACCGAAGTAAGTGAAGACTTGCAGGAAGGAGATCGCATCACGCCGAACCGAGTTCGGACAAGGGGTTCGGGGGTTTTCGGCGCTGGTCGCGGGCCCGTTCGGCGGTCGGTGACCGGACGCGTACCGTCCGTTTGTTGATCATTTGAAGTAGTTGTGCGTTAAATTCAGCGGTGACCCGACTCGCCCCCGTGGCCCGCCTGACGCAGTACGCGCGCGGCGGCGGCTCCAGCAAAATTCCGCCCGGGGAGCTGGAGCGGGTCACGGCCGGTCTCACCGGCGGGGACGACGCCCTCCTCGTCGGCGGCCCCGACGGCGACGGCGCCGCCGTGCTGCGCCTCGACGGCGGCCGGGCCGTGGTCTCCACCGCCGACTTCCGCACCCCCGTCGTCGACGACGCCTACGACTGGGGGCGGATCGCCGCCGCCAGCGCGCTCTCCGACGTCTACGCCGTCGGGGGCGTGCCGCTGATGGCCCTGAACCTGCTCGGCTGGCCCGCCGACGCGCTGCCCGCCGAACTGGCCCGCGAGGTGCTGCGCGGCGGGCGGGACATGGCGGCCCTGGCCGGCGTCGCGATCGCCGGCGGGCACAGCATCGAGGACCCCGAGCCGAAGTACGGCCTCGCGGTCACCGGCACCGCCGACCCGGACCGCCTGCTGCGGCTGGACGCGGGCCGTCCCGGCGTCCCGCTCACGCTGACCAAGCCGCTCGGGGTCGGCGCGCTCAACGCCCGGCACCGGGCGACCGGGGAGGTGTTCCCGCACGCGGTCGCGGCCATGACGGAGCTGAACGCGGCGGCGGGCCTGGCCGCCCTCGAGCGCGGCGCCGCGTGCGCCGCCGCCGTCTCCGGCTTCGGGCTGCTCGGCCACCTGTACAAGCTGGCGCGGGCGAGCGGCGTCACGGCCGTCGTGGACGCCTCCGCCGTCCCCTGCCTCGACGGCGCGCGCGCCGCCGTGCGGGACGGGTTCGTGCCCGGCGGCACCCGCCGCAACCTCGCGTGGGTGTCGCCGCACACCCTCTTCCGCCGGATCGCCGAGGAGGAGCGGCTGCTGCTCGCCGACGCCCAGACCTCCGGCGGGCTGCTGGTCGCGGGGGAGATCCCGGGCGCGCCGGTCGTCGGGGAGCTCGTCGGCCGGGGGCGGCACACCCTCGTCGTCCGCTAGCGTCGCCCGGCCGTCCGCCGCCCGTGTCGCCGATCGGAGGGGCGGGTAGGTTCCCGGCACGGCCTCATCGGGGGCGGGGGAGGCGAGGCATGACCATCGGCGGACTCGTGGCCGCCGTCGTCCTGGGCGCCGCCATCGGTGTCCTGGGCAGGGTCGCCGTGCCGGGCCGCGAGAACATGCCGGCGTGGCTGCTGGTGGCGGTCGGGGTCGTCGCGGCGTTCGGCGGCACGGGCCTGGTCCATCTGTCCAGCCTCGGCGACGGCGGCTGGAACCTGTGGGAGGCGCTCTTCCAGATCTTCCTCTCGGTGGTCGCCGTCGTCCTGGTCGCGGCGTTCTGGCCGAAGCGGACCGGCCGCGACCCGTGACGCTCGCCCCCGGCGGTCTCTACTCCCGGCGCAGCACGGGGCGCAGGCCGTCCAGCACCTCCGGGTCCTCGATGGTGGACGGGACGGTCACCTCCTGCCCGTCGGCGATGCCCCGCATGACGCCTCGCAGGATCTTGCCCGACCGCGTCTTCGGCAGCGCGGGCACGACCGAGATCTCCCTGAGCGCGGCGACGGGCCCGATCTGCTCGCGCACCATCGCGACCAGTTCGGCGCACACCTCGCCCGGCTCGGCCAGGATGCCGCTCTTGAGCACGACCAGCCCGCGCGGCACCTGCCCCTTGAGCGCGTCCTGGACGCCGATGACGGCGCACTCGGCGACGGCCGGGTGGGAGGAGATGACCTCCTCCATCGTCCCGGTGGACAGCCGGTGCCCGGCCACGTTGATGACGTCGTCGGTGCGGCCCATCACCCAGACGTAGCCGTCCTCGTCGATGTGCCCGCCGTCGCCGGTCAGGTAGTGGCCGGGGAACTTCGTCAGGTACGACTCGACGAAGCGCTCGTCGTCCTGCCAGAGCGTGGGCAGCGTGCCCGGCGGCAGCGGCAGCCGGATCGCGATGTCGCCGTCGGCGCCGGGCGGGACGGGCGAGCCGTCCGGGCCGAGGACCCGCACGTCGTACCCGGGCACCGGCACCGACGGCGACCCCGCCTTGACCGGCATCGGCTCCAGCCCGCGCAGGTTCGCCACGATCGGCCAGCCGGTCTCGGTCTGCCACCAGTGGTCGATCACCGGGCGGTCCAGGACGCGCGAGGCCCAGCGGTAGGTGTCGGGGTCGAGGCGCTCGCCGGCGAGGAACAGCGTCTCCAGGGCCGACAGGTCGTGCCCGGCGAGCAGCGCGCCCTCGGGGTCCTCCTTCTTGACGGCCCGGATCGCGGTCGGCGCGGTGAACAGCGCCTTCACCCGGTGCTGCGCGGCCACCCGCCAGAACGCGCCCGCGTCCGGCGTCCCGACCGGCTTGCCCTCGTACAGCACGGTCGTGCAGCCGCTGAGCAGCGGCGCGTACACGATGTAGGAGTGCCCGACGACCCAGCCGACGTCGGAGGCCGCCCAGAACACGTCGCCCCGCCCCACGCCGAACACGTTCTCCATCGACCAGCGCAGCGCCACCGCGTGCCCGCCGTTGTCGCGCACGACGCCCTTCGGCCGCCCGGTCGTGCCGGAGGTGTAGAGGATGTAGAGCGGGTCGGTGGCGGCGACGGGGACGCACCCGGCGGGTTCGGCGGCCGCGACGGCCTCGTCCCACTCCACGTCCCGCGGCCGGACGAGGTCGGCGTGGAGCTGCTCGCGCTGCCGGATCACGCACCGCTCGACCTTGTGCCGGGCCAGCTCCAGCGCCCGGTCCAGCAGCGGCTTGTAGGGGACCACCCGGCCCGCCTCGATCCCGCAGGACGCCGACACGACCGCCTTCGGGCGGGCGTCGTCGATGCGCACCGCCAGCTCCCGCGCCGCGAACCCGCCGAAGACCACCGAGTGCACAGCGCCGAGCCGCGCGCACGCCAGCATCGCGATGACCGCCTCGGGCACCATCGGCAGGTAGATGACCACGCGGTCGCCGCGGTCGACGCCCAGCGCGCGCAGCGCCCCGGCGAACCGCGCGACATGGCCGGTCAGCTCCCGGTAGGAGTAGGTCCGCACGGTCCCGGTGACCGGGCTGTCGTAGATCAGCGCGGCCTGGTCGCCGCGGCCTTCCTCGACGTGCCGGTCCAGCGCGTTGTCGCAGGTGTTGAGCTCACCGCCGGTGAACCACCGGTAGAAGGGCGGCGCCCCGTCGTCCAGCACCCGGTCCGGCGGGACGAGCCACCGCACGTCCCGTGCCGCCAGCCCCCAGAAGCGGGTCGGATCGGCGATGCTGCGTTCGTACGCGGCCGCGTAGGCGCCCATGTCGTCCTCCCGGTGACGGGTCCTGGCCCGGATCTGCGCGGAGGCCCGGACCGGCGTCGCCGCGATTCGGGCCGCACCCCTATAGGGCATGGCGCGGGGCCGGTTCGTCAAGGGCCCGCGCCGCCGGGCGGGGTCTACCCGGGGTGGCGCAGGGCGTGCGCGACGGCGATGAGGGCGGCCAGCGCCGCCCCCGCGGAGACCACCCAGAAGCACAGCTCGTAGGCGCCGAGGGAGGGGACGCCGGCGCCCGCGGCCCGTCCGGCCAGGATCGACGCCGTGACGGCGCCCGCGACGCTGCCGCCCGTGGTGCGGACGAGCGAGTTGATGCCGCTGGCGATCCCGCTCTGGTCCATCGGGACGTGCCGGACGGCGAGCGTGCCGAGCGCGGCGTAGGCGATCCCGAACCCGACGCCCTGGAGGGCGCTGAACGCGAGCATGTCGTACACGTGCGCGTTCGACACCGCGAGCCACGCGTAGCAGAGCCCGGCGAACGCCGACCCGATCGCGAGGGTGTACGCGGGGCCGAGGCGCCCCGCGAGCCGCCCGGCCATCGCCGAGAACACCAGCATCGTCACGGTGCTCGGCAGCATGTAGAGCCCGACGTCCAGCACCGAGCCGCCGAGCCCGTACCCGACCTCCTCCGGCCGCGCCTGGACGAAGCCGGCGATCAGCGTGAAGGCGGCGAACATCGAGAAGCCGAGCAGCGCCGAGACGACGTTGGCCGACAGGGACCGGGGGCCGACCAGCAGGCCCAGCCGCACCAGCGGCGCGCGGACCCGCAGCTCGACCGCCGTCCAGACCGCGCACAGCGCGGCCGCGGCGCCGAACAGCCCCAGCACCCCGCGGGACGTCCAGCCCCAGGCGTTGCCCTGGCTGATGCCGAGCAGCAGGCAGACCAGCCAGCAGGCGAGCAGGGCCGCGCCCGGCAGGTCCGGCCGGCCGCCGGCGCGGACGCCGACGTCGCGCGCCGTCGCGGCGACCAGCACCAGCCCCGCCGCCGCCAGCGCGGCGGCGATCCAGAACACCGGGTGGTGGCTGCCGGTGCGGGTGGCGATCAGCCCGGTCACGATCATGCCGGCGCTGCCGCCGACGCCCATGGTGGCGCTGACGATGCCGATCGCCGTGGTCACCCGCTCGGCCGGGAACGTGTCGCGGATCATGCCGATGGCGAGCGGGATCAGCGCCGCCGAGACGCCCTGCAGGGCGCGCCCGGCGATCAGCACCGGCAGCGTGCCGGACACCGCGCACAGCACCGAGCCGGCCAGCAGCAGCGCGAGGGCGAGCAGGATCATCCGCTTCTTGCCGTACATGTCGCCGAACCGCGTCAGCAGCGGGGTGGCGACGGCGCCGGCCAGCAGGGACGCGGTGAACACCCACGTCACGTCCGTGATGGGGGCCTCGAAGCGGGTCATGAGCTGCGGCAGCAGCGGAAGCACGAGCGTCTGCTGCACCGACACGACCATCCCGGCGGCGGCGAGCGCGAGCAGGGTGGGGCCGGTGGGCCGGGCGGCCGGTGCGCCGGCTCCGGGCGCCGCCGGTGCGCCGGCCGCGCCGCCCTCCGGGGCGCCTGTGCCGCGAGCCGCCCGAGCGCCGGTCATGCGAACCTCCCGCATCGGCCGGTCGCCGGATCCCGGCGCGCGGCATGTAGTTACTTAACCTAAATAAGTGTAGAGCGGGCGAATCGCCCCTCGATGTCCGCAGGTCCGGCGCGACGCGCCAGCGCGTCGCGGTTTGCGCGGGGCCCGGGCGTCCCTAGGGTTGCCTTTCGTGGACCTTCGTCTGCGCAACCCCCGCACCGCCCTCCGGAACTCCGCCCCCCGCTCCGCCACTCCCCGCACGGCCCGTTCTCGCGCGGCCATCGGCGTTCAGGCCTGGAAAGGACGCTGATGCACGTCGTCACCACCGCCGGACACGGTGGGCACGGCAAGTCGGCGCTCGTGCGCGCCCTCACGGGCAGGAGTCCCGGCGAGACGGGCGCCTGGACGGAGCTGCCCTCGGGGAGGCGCGTCGCGTTCGTCGACGCGCCCGGCGACGAGCGGTCCGTTCCGGACTGGCTCGCCGGGGCGGCGCCCGCGTCCGCGGTCCTGCTCACCGTCGCCGCCGACGAGGGATGGATGCCGCAGACCCGCGAGCACCTGGAGGCCCTCTCCGCGCTCGGCGTCCGGTCCGGCGTCCTCGCGGTCACCAAGGCCGACGCCGCCGACCCCAGGCCCGCGCTGCGCCAGATCCGCGAGCGGCTGGCCGGGACGGCGCTGCGCGGTGCGGAGGCCGTCGCGGTGAGCGCCGAGACCGGCGCCGGGGTGGCCGAGCTGACCGCCGCGCTCGACCGCCTCGCCGGCCGGCTGCCCGTGCCCGACCCGGCCGCCCCGGTGCGGCTGTGGGCGGACCGCGCGTTCACCGCCGGGCGGCAGGCCGTCATCGCCGGCACCCTCGCCGCCGGGACGGTCGCCGTGGGGGACGAGCTGCTCCTCATGCCCGCGGGCGAGCGGGTCCGCGTCCGGACGATCGGCTGCGCCGGCGAGCCCCGGGAGTCGGTCGGCGGCGTCTCCCGCGTCGTGGTGACGCTGCGCGACGCCGGGCGCGTCGACCCCGGCATGGCCCTGGTCACGCCCGGCGCCTGGACGCACACCACCAGCGTCGACGTCCGGACCCGCTTCGGCGAGGCGTCCGGCAGGCTCGCGCGGCGGATGACGCTGCACATCGGGTCGGCCGCCGTCGCGGTCGGGCTGCGGCCCCTCGGCCCCGACACCGCGCGCCTGACCCTGAACACCCGGCTCGCCCTCCACCTCGGCGACACCGGGCTCCTGCGCGACCCCGACCGCCGCACGATCGCCGGGGTGAGCGTCCTGGACGTCCGGCCGCCCACCCTCGTGCGCCGCGGAGCGGGCGCCGCCCGCGCCCGCGAGCTGGCGACCTGGCCCGACCGCCCGGACGGCGCCGTCGTGCTCCGCCGGCACGGCGTGCTCCGGCGCTCGGAGCTGTCGGTCATGGGCTGCGCGCCGCCGCCCGGCGCCGTCGCCCTGGACGGCGAGTGGGTCGCCGACCCGGCGCACTGGCGGTCGCTGTTCGAGCGGCTCGCGGAGGAGACGGCCCGGCACGCCGCCGAGAGCCCCAGCGCCCCCGGCATCCCGCTGGAGTCCGTCCGGCTGCGCCTCGGCCTCCCCTCCCGGCAGCTCGCCGCCGCGCTCGTCCAGCCGCCGCTGCGCCTGGACGCGGGACGCGTCTACGGCCCGTCCCCGGGCCCCGGCCCCGCGCCGGCCGCCGAGCCCGCTCCTGCGGCGGTCGCCGCGGAACCGCCGCCGCCCTGGGCCGCGGCCGTGCGGCGCCTCCGCGCCGACCTCGCGGACACCCCGTTCGATCCCCCCAGCGCCGAGCGCCTCGAAGAGCTGGGCCTCACGGGCGAGGTCCTCGCCGGGGCGGAGCGCGCGGGCGCCGTCCTGCGGATCGACGACGGGGTCGTGCTGCTCCCGGGCGCCGACCGGGAGGCGCTGCGCGTCCTGTCCGAGCTCCCGCAGCCGTTCACGCCCGCCCAGGCCGGCGACGCGCTCGGGACCGGCCGGGACGTCGCCGTCGCCCTGCTGCGCCACCTCGACCGGCTCGGCCTCACCGAGCGCCGCCAGGGCGAAAACCGGTTGAACCGGGACGGGTGACTCTGGCGTCATAGATCGCGGTCCGGTTCCGTCGATCAAGGAGTGGGAATGCCGTACCAGACCCTGAAGGGCGGCCGCGTCCCGATCCGGATGTGGACCGACCCCGACACCGTCGAGGACCTCGCCCTCGACCAGCTGCGCAACGTCTCCGCCCTGCCGTGGGTGGAGGGCCTCGCGGTGATGCCCGACGTCCACTACGGCAAGGGCGCCACCGTCGGCTCGGTGATCGCGATGAGGAACGCGGTGTCCCCGGCCGCCGTCGGGGTCGACATCGGCTGCGGGATGACCGCCGCGAAGTCGTCGCTCACCGTCGAGGACATGCCCGACGACCTGTCGGGCCTGCGCTCGCGGCTGGAGAAGGCGATCCCCGTCGGGCGCGGCTCGCACAGGACCGCCGTGGACCCGTCCGCTCTGCCGGGCCTGAAGGAACGGGGCTGGTACGACTTCTGGAAGGCGTTCGACGACCTGCACCCGGCGGTGCGGTCCCGCCTCGGCCGCGCCCGCTCGCAGATGGGCACGCTCGGCGGCGGCAACCACTTCCTGGAGCTGTGCGCGGACGACGACGGCGCGATCTGGCTCGTCCTGCACTCGGGGTCGCGCAACATCGGCAACGAGCTGGCCGAGCAGCACATCGAGGCCGCCCGCAAGCTGCCGCACAACCAGGACCTGCCGGACGGCGACCTCGCCGTGTTCCTCACCGGCACCGCCAAGATGGACGCCTACCGGCACGACCTGTTCTGGGCGCAGGAGTACGCGCGCCGCAACCGCGCCGTCATGACCGCGCTCGCGCAGAACGTCGTCACCAGGCAGTTCGGCGAGAAGCGCTGCAGGTGGGGCGAGGTCATCTCCTGCCACCACAACTACGTGGCGGAGGAGGAGTACGGGGGAGTCGAGCTGCTCGTCACCCGCAAGGGCGCGATCCGCGCGGGCGCCGGCGACCTCGGGATCATCCCGGGCTCCATGGCGACCGGCACCTACATCGTCCGCGGCCTCGGCAACGAGACCGCCTACAACTCGGCCTCGCACGGCGCGGGCCGCAGGATGAGCCGCAACAAGGCCCGCAAGCACTTCACGGTCGAGGACCTGGTCGAGCAGACCAGGGGCGTCGAGTGCCGCAAGGACAGCGGCGTCATCGACGAGATCCCCGGCGCCTACAAGGACCTGGAGACGGTGATCGAGGCCCAGTCCGACCTCGTCGAGGTCGTGGCGCACCTCCGCCAGCTCATCTGCGTGAAGGGCTGACCCCGGCGGGGCGGCCGTGCCCGGCGGCCCGCCCCCCGCGGGCCGCCGGACCCTATTTCAGAAGCTGGGCCGTGTCGCTGTAGGCGTCCAGGTGCTCGGCGTGCGTCAGCCGGTAGACACCGGAATGGAAGTAGTTCGCCCACCGCAGCGGGTGGCCGAGGCTCGCGCGGGCCCGTCCCCAGTCGGTGACCGACCGCAGCCACCGATCGGACTTGGTGACGTCCCACGAGGCGTCCACGCCGTACTCGGCCAGGCCCAGGGAGATGCCGCGGGCGTCGGCGAACTGGCAGACCCGCCGCGTGCGGGCGTCCATCGGGGCGGCGTCCGTGGTGGAGGTGATCTCCCCGATCGGGTACTCGTCGATCGCGATGAAGTCGACCATGCCCGAGTCCGGCCAGTAATTCCGCAGCGCCGACCGCGGATCGGAGTAGGGCAGGTTGCACGAGTAGTTGGTGAAGCACACCCCCACCTTCACCCCCACCGCGCGGAACGGCGGCGCCGACCGCTTGTAGAGGCTGACGAAGGCGTCGCCGGACATGTTGTCGACCGGCTCGTGGTAGATGATCACGTCGCACTGGGCGCCCTTGGCGACGATGTCGGACGCGAGCGCCTGGAGCGCCGACAGCGGCGTCGACATGGTCGGCTTGATGCTGTAGACGCTCTTGCGCACGCCCACGTCGTAGCGGAGCTGCGAGGCGCTCACCGAGGACGGCGGGGCCCCGTCGTAGCAGCGGCGGACCGGCATGGGGCGGTCCGTGAGCGTCTCGAACGCGCTGATCGCCGCCGTCCACGTCTGGCCGGTCAGGGGGGTGACGGCCGCCCCCACCAGCGTCATGTGCCACCGTCCTCGCGGAGGTCCGCGGGCCGGCGCTCCACGGTCGCGACCGCCCGGTGGCGGATCCTCGTTCGGCTCATGTGCGCGTCCCCCCTTGGATCGCGAGATGGTGCCTCTCGGTAAAAATAATGCTACGTAGAGCGATATTGACTCGGCAGCCTTCTTTATGTGGCCATACCAGTCAGACGGGGGTGGCCGCGGGAGGACGGCGGGCGCGCCGCACCGGGTCGTCGGCGCCCGTGCGGGTCAGGCGCCGGACCGGGGCGCCTCCGGCAGGACGCGGTCGATGAAGGCGGTGACGTCGGCGAGGACCTCGTCGCGGTTGATCTCGTTGAAGACCTCGTGACGGGCGCCCGGATAGAGGCGCTCGGTGAGGTCGTCCCCGCGGATCGCCTCGATGCCGACGCGGGTGTCCCGCGGGCGGACGAGCTCGTCGGCGTCGCCGTGGACGTAGAAGGTCGGCAGCGCGCCCAGGGGCCCGTGCTCGTTGACGCGGCGCAGGGCGTCGTCCAGCGCCCGGACGGTGGGCTTCTTGAACGGGCCGTGCCAGATCAGCGGGTCCTCGGTGTAGGCCTTGCCGACCGCGGGGTCGCGAGAGAGCGTCGAGGTGTCGATCGGCTCGTCCGGCATCGCGTCGAGGGGCAGCAGCTCCTCGACGACGTGCCAGCGGCCGAGGACCGGTCCGGACAGCACGAGCGCTGCGAGGCCGTCGCCGTGGAGCTGGGCGTACCTGGTGGCGATCAGCCCGCCCATGGAGTGGCCGATCATGACGGCGGGCAGGCCCGGGTGGTCGCCGCGGGCCGCCTCCACGACCGTGTGCAGGTCGGCGACGACGTCCTCGACGTCCTCCACCAGCACGCGCTCGCCGGCCGAGCGGCCGTGGCCCGCGTGGTCCGGGCCGCAGACGACGGCCCCGTGCCGCACCAGGACGTCCGCGACGTGGCCGTAGCGGCCGAGGTGCTCGCCGTAGCCGTGCACGAGCACCGCGACGTAGCGCGGCTCGCCGTCCGCCCAGCTCCGGGCGGTGACCGCTCCCCGCGTGCCCGCGAACTCCCACTCCCGCGACGTCGCCACTCCGGCCTCCCTGCCGCCCGATGGAAGATCACCGTCTCCCGAGGGGGATCGGATCGTCAACCACCGCAATAGGCTGGAGATCCAGACCGCGACAGGAAGGGGTGCCCGTGCTGGTCGACACCTTCGGCCGTACCGCGACGGACCTGCGGGTCTCCCTCACCGACCGGTGCAACCTGCGCTGCTCGTACTGCATGCCGCCCGAGGGGCTGGACTGGCTGCCGAAGCCGGAACTGCTCACCGACGACGAGGTCGTCCGGCTGGTCGGGCTCGCCGTGCGCGACCTCGGCGTCACCGAGGTCCGCTACACGGGCGGCGAACCGCTGCTGCGGCGCGGCCTCGCCGGCATCGTGCGGCGGACGGCCGAGCTGGCGCCGCGCCCCCAGACCTCGCTGACCACCAACGGCATCGGGCTCGACCGGCTGGCCGCGCCGCTGGCCGAGGCCGGGCTCGACCGGGTCAACGTCTCCCTCGACACCCTCGACCGCGAGACCTTCCGGCGCCTCGCGCACCGCGACCGGCTCGCCGACGTGCTGGAGGGGCTGGCGGCGGCGCGCCGGACGGGCCTCGCACCGGTCAAGATCAACACCGTGCTGATGCGCGGGATCAACGACCACGAGGCCGTCCCGCTGCTGCGGTACTGCCTGGAGCACGGCTACCGGCTGCGGTTCATCGAGCAGATGCCGCTGGACGCCCAGCACGGCTGGACCCGCGAGAACATGATCACCGCGGACGAGATCCTGGACCGGCTGTCCGCCGAGTTCGACCTCGTGCCCGACACCGCGCACGAGCGCGGCAGCGCCCCCGCCGAGTCGTTCCTGGTCGACGGCGGCCCCGAGACGGTCGGCGTGATCGGCTCGGTCACCCGGCCGTTCTGCGGGGCCTGCGACCGGGTGCGGCTCACCGCCGACGGACAGGTCCGCAACTGCCTGTTCGCCACCGAGGAGTCCAACCTGCGGGACGCGATGCGCGGCGGCGCCGACGACGCCGAGCTGGCCGAGCGGTGGCGCCGGGCCGTGCGGACCAAGCGCGCCGGGCACGGCATCGACGACCCGGCGTTCCTCCAGCCCGCCCGGCCCATGTCGGCGATCGGCGGCTGACCCGCGTGGACGCCGGCCCGCCCTTCGACGCCGTGCTGCTCGCGGGCGGGCGCGCCCGGCGGTTCGGCGCCGACAAGCCCGCCGCCCCCGTGGGGGGACGCCGGCTGATCGAGTGGGCGGCGGCCGCCGCGTCCGGAGCGTCCCGGCTGATCGTCGTGGGGCCGCGCCGCGACGTCCTGCCGGGCGCCGTCGTCGTCCGCGAGGACCCGCCCGGCGCCGGGCCGGTGCCCGCGCTGCGCGCCGGGCTCGCCGAGGTCCGCGCGCCGAGGCTGGCGCTGCTCGCCGCCGACCTGCCCTTCCTCCGCCCCGCCCACGTCGCGGCGCTGCTGGAGGCGGCGGCGGAACGCGACGGGGCCGTCCTCGTGGACGGCGACGGCCGCGAGCAGTGGCTCGCGGGCTGCTGGCGCGCCGGCGCCCTGCGGACGGCGCTGGCGGGCTACGACGGCGCGTCCCTGCGCGGCCTCCTCGGCCCCCTGGACCCCGTGCCGGTCGCCCTGCCCCCGGACGCCCGCCCCGCCTGGTACGACTGCGACACCCCGGAGCAGCTGGCCGCCGCCGAGCGCCTGCTTTGATCGTGCGAGAGTGGGCACACCACCAGCACCATGCTCGAAGGGGGAACCCATGTCTGTCCTTGAGGACTGGCTCAGCGCGGCGTGCCTCGAACTGGGGCTGGAGCGCGGGGACGTCGACCAGGGCCTCGTCCTGGACCTCGCACGCGACGTCGCCCACAACGTCGCGCGGCCCGGCGCGCCGCTGACGGCCTACCTGCTCGGCCTCGCGGTCGGCCGCGGCGTGCCGGCGCGGGACGCCGCCGCCCGGCTGACCGAGATGGCCGAGGGCTGGCGGGCCGAGGTGCCCGAGCAGGCCGGCGAGCCGGTCCTCGACGACGCCTAGCCGCGGCCGGCGGGCTCGTCGCGCTCCGCGACCGGCACCACGTCCTTCAGGAAGTCCCGGCGGGA
Source organism: Actinomadura verrucosospora (assembly GCF_039540335.1). Taxonomy (NCBI): domain Bacteria; kingdom Bacillati; phylum Actinomycetota; class Actinomycetes; order Streptosporangiales; family Thermomonosporaceae; genus Actinomadura; species Actinomadura verrucosospora. The sequence continues at coordinate 83,825 of NZ_BAABEV010000028.1, forward strand.
CAGGAACGCCGACAGGCTCTCGCGGTGCTCGTCGCAGGCGAGCCAGACCTTCCGCCGGTCCGGCGTGTGGATCTTAGGGTTGTTCCACCGCAGCGCCCATACGGCGTCGGCACGGCACCCCTTGGCGGAGCACTGCAGTTCCTCAGGGCCGTTCCCCGGATCGGCGTTGGTCATGGGGCGAGCTTAGACACCTCCAGAGGCCGCGAAAACGACTCACCCGCCCGCGACCTCAGCCACCCACCACCGCAACGGAACGACAACCCCAACGGTTTCGATCGCGTCCGAAGGCAGGGCCGGGGGCGGAGACGCGAGCAAAGCGAGAACCGGATCGCGCAGCGAGCCTCTTTGCGAGTCGGAGCAGTGCCAGCGATCGCCGCGTTTTTCGACGATGGAGGGCCCTCCGGGCCCGAAGGAGGAGAACAAGGCAATGGACAGGCGGTGGCGAGCGCTTTCTGTGTGCCTTGTCGCGGCGTTCATGACGCTGCTGGACGTCAGCATCGTCAACGTGGCGCTGCCGTCGATCCGGGCGGGTCTGCACGCGTCCGACGCCCAGTTGCAGTGGATCCTGTCGGGGTACGCCCTGACGTTCGGGCTCGTCCTCGTCCCGGCGGGGCGGCTCGGTGACGCCCGCAGCCGCCGGGCGGTGTTCATGTCCGGGCTCGCCCTGTTCACGGCGGCGAGCGCGGCGGCGGGCGTCGCCCCGACGATCCTGCTGCTCGTCCTCGCCCGGCTCGTGCAGGGCGTCGCGGGCGGCATCCTCAACCCGCAGGTCGCCGGGCTCATCCAGCAGCTGTTCCGGGGCGCCGAGCGCGGACGGGCGTTCGGGGCGCTCGGCGCCGTCATCGGGGTCGCGACCGCCGTCGGCCCGCTGCTCGGCGGCGGGCTGATCGCGATCGCCGGATCGGCGGAGGGCTGGCGGTGGGTGTTCTACGTCAACATCCCCGTCGGGATCGCGGCGCTGTTCCTGGCGTGGCGGCTGCTGCCCGCCCCGGTCTACGGGCAGCGGCAGGGCCTGGACCCGCTCGGGGTGCTGCTGCTGGGCGCGGGGGTCCTGTGCGTGCTCCTGCCGCTCGTCCAGGAGCAGCAGTGGCGGGGCGCCCTGAAGTGGCTGCTGATCCCCGCGGGCGCCGCGCTGCTGGTGGCCTTCGCGGCCTGGGAGCGCCGGGCGCGGACGCCGATGGTCGTCCTCTCGCTGTTCCGCCTCCGCTCCTACACGCTGGGCACGGCGATCGCGCTGCTGTACTTCGCCGGGTTCACCGCGGTGTTCTTCATCTTCACCCTCTACCTGCAGAACGGCCTCGGCTACAGCGCGCTCGGCGCGGGCCTCGCCATCACCCCCTTCGCGGTCGGGTCCGGTGTGGCGTCCGCGCTCGGCGGCCGGGTCGTCTCCCGGTTCGGCCGCCCCCTCGTCGCCGCCGGCCTGTGCCTGGTGCTCGCGGGGCTCGGCGCGGCGTGGCTCGCGGTCGAGCTGAGGCCCGGCGCCGGCGTGGCCTGGGCGACCGCGGCGCCGCTGCTGCTGGCCGGGCTCGGCACCGGCCTGGTCATCTCGCCGAACCAGACGATCACGCTGTCGGAGGTGGACTACACCGAGGGCGGCAGCGCGGCGGGCGTCCTGCAGACCGGCCAGCGGGTCGGCACCGCGATGGGGATCGCCGCCGTCGGGGCGGTGTTCTTCGCCACGCTGGCCGGCACCGGCGGGGAGTGGGCGGCCGCCTTCCGGCACGGGCTGATCGTCGTGCTGGGGTTCGTGCTGGCGGCGCTGGCGGCGGCCGTCGCCGATCTGGCGGCCGGCCGCCGGCCGGCGTCAGCGCCGCCGGGCGAGGGCCCGCAGTCCGAGGCCGAGGGCCGCCGCGGAGCCGAGGGCGGCCGCGGCTAGCACCCGGTTCTGCCGCCTGATCCGCGCCGGGATCCGGGCGTACGGGATCGTCGAGAACGACACCAGCTCGTAGCGGGAGACGTAGCGTCCGGCCAGGCGGCGCTCCAGCGCGTGCGTCGCCGCCTGCTTCGCCCGGTAGACCGGCGAGGACACCCGGTCGCGCATCTCGACGAAGTTGTCCAGCGCCATCTCGGCGATCGCGTCGGTGTTGGCCTTGCGCCGCTCCTGGTAGAGCCGCAGCGCGCGGGCCCAGTCGCCGCCGGTCTCGGTCAGGCACCGGTCGATCTCGATGCAGTCCTCGAACGCGCAGTTCGCGCCCTGCCCGAAGAACGGCACGATCGCGTGCGCGGCGTCGCCCAGCAGCGCCACCACGGCTCCGTCGCCGGACCGCGTCCACGGCCAGCACCGGACGGTCACCAGCGACCCGACCGGGTTGCGCTCATAGTCGTCCGCGAGTTCCGGCATCAGGCCCGCCACGTCGGGATAGTGCCGCTCGAAGTAGGCGGTGACCTTCTCCGGGGAGTCGAGGGCGGCGAAGTCCTCCTTCGGCCAGAACAGCGTGCAGGTGAAGGAGCGGTCCAGGTTCGGCAGCGCGATCATCATCGAGGTCCCGCGCGGCCAGATGTGCAGGGCGTCGGGGTCGAGCGCGAACCCGCCGTCCTTCGGCGGGACGGTCAGCTCCTTGTAGCCGTGCTCCAGGAAGTCGGCGTCCTCGTCCAGGCGCAGCGACCGGCGGACCGCGCTGTAGGCGCCGTCCCCGGCCAGGACGACGTCGGCGGGCTCGGGGGCCGCGTCCTCCAGCAGGAGGGCGCCGGCCTCGACGTCCACGCCGGTGACGCGCTGGGAGAACCGCAGCGTGACGCCCGGCGTGCTCTCGGCGGTGTCCAGCAGCGACCGGTTCAGCTCGGCGCGGCTGATGGAGTTGATGGCGCGCTCCCCGTCGGCGCTGTAGGGCTGGAAGTTCCGCGCCCCCGACAGGGGGCGCACCATCCGCCCGTGCATGGGCAGCGCCTGCTTGAGCGACCGGTCGCGCAGGCCGACCTGCTCCAGCGCGGCCAGGCCCCGCGCCGAGACCGCCAGGTTGATCGAGCGTCCCCGCTCGGCGCCCGCGACGCGCGGGTCGGGGCGCCGCTCGTACACCGTCACCGCGATGCCGCGGCGGCCGAGCAGCACCGCGAGCAGGCAGCCCGCCAGGCCCGCCCCGACGATCGCGACCCGCTCGCCGCCCTCAGCCGCCATGGGCGGGGACCTCCTCGGTCTGGGAGCGGACCTCCCACAGGTCGGGGAAGGCGGGGGCGAACAGGGTGCTGCGCAGGTAGTCGGCGCCGGCCGACCCGCCCGTGCCGATCTTCGCGCCGATCGTCCGCTCGACCATCTTCAGGTGCCGGTACCGCCACTCCTGGACGCCCTCGTCCACGTCGACGAGCGCCTCGCAGACCTCGGCGGCCGGCCCGGACTCGTCCGCGTAGACGGCGAGCAGGACCTTCTGCACCCCGGGGTCGGGCTCCCACGGCCGGGAGAAGTCCCGCTCCAGGGCCTCGCGCGGCACCGGGTGGCCGCGCCCCGCGAGGTAGCGCAGCAGCGAGTCGAACACCGAGGGGCGGGACACGGCCGCCTGGAGCCGCTCGTCGCCGCGCAGGTCGGAGGCAGGGAAGGAGCGGCGCCCGAGGACGGCCTCGATCTCGCGGAACTGCTCGCTCTGGAAGCCGCTGGAGCTGCCGAGCGCGTCGCGGAACGAGGCGAACTGCCGGGGCGTCATCGTCTCCAGGACGTCCAGCTGCCCGACGACGGTCTTGAGGATCTTGGCGATGCGGCGGGCGGTGTGCAGCGACCCCCCGCTGTTGCCCTCCTCCAGCCGGCGCTGCAGCAGCGCGGCCTCGTGCAGGATCTGCTTGAACCACAGCTCGTAGACCTGGTGGATGATCACGAAGAGCAGCTCGTCGTGCGCCCGGGTCTTCGGCTCCTGGCACGACAGCAGGTCGTCGAGCCTCAGATAGCCGCCGTACGTCATCGTCGGCGAATCCGCCATCACGCCTCCTTGCGACACAACGGATGTGATTCGCAGCATATGGGATGGATCAGCACGTCCAGGCGGTGGGTGGTCGTGCGGAGGCGATACCCCCTACTGTTCAGAACCTGATTCGGCAACGGGCCGGGAGGCGCCGGATGGGCGAGATCGTCAGGGAGTTCGTGGGGCTGCCGTCGCCCCTGGCCGGCCGGGCGGGCGCGGGCGGCCACCCGTGCCAGGGGATCTACCACCGCCCCGCCGGGGCCGCCCCGAGGACCGCGTTCATCGCGGCCCACTACAACGTCGACTTCTCCGAGCACTACCTCGCCGAGCACCTCGCGGCCCGCGGCCACGGCTTCCTCGGCTGGAACACCCGCTTCCGCGGCAACGAGGCGTACTTCCTGCTCGACCACGCCCTCGCGGAGATCGGCGAGGGCGTCCGCTGGCTCCGCGAGCGGGCGGGCGCCGAGCGGATCGTCCTGCTCGGCAACTCCGGCGGCGGCTCGCTGATGGCCGCCTACCAGTCCCAGGCCGTCGAGCCCAACGTCACGCCCGTCGCGGGGATGCGTCCGGTCGCCGCCATCGAGGACCTGCCCGCCGGTGACCTGTTCGTCGCGCTCGCCGCCCACTCCGGCCGCCCGGAGGTCCTCACCGCCTGGATGGACCCCTCGGTCACCGACGAGACCGACCCGCTGTCGGCCGACCCGTCCCTGGACCCCTTCGACCCCGGCAACGGCCCCCCGTACAGCGCGGAGTTCCAGGCCCGCTACCGCGCCGCCCAGCGCGCGCGCAACGAGCGCATCACCGACCGGGTCCTCGCCCGCCTGGACGCGCTGAAGGGCACCCGCGCCCGCGACGCGCTGTTCACCGTGCACCGCACCTGGGCCGACCTGCGGATGGTCGACCCCGCCATCGAGCCGTCCGACCGCGAGCCCAACCGCTGCTACCTCGGCGACCCCGCCAAGGCCAACTACGGCGTGTTCGGCATCGGCTCGCTGTGCACGCTGCGCTCCTGGCTGTCGATGTGGAGCCTGCGCACCTCGCAGTGCACTGCCGCCCCGCACCTGGCGCGCATCACCGTCCCGTCGCTGGTGGTGCACGCCACGGCGGACGAGTGCGTCTACGAGAGCGACGCCCGCGCGATCTTCGACGCCCTGGCCGCGTCCGACCGGACCCTCCACCGCATCAGGGACACCCACTACCTGCCGGACTCCCGGCCCGAGGCCGCCGACCTGGTCGACGCCTGGGTCCGCGCCCGCTGAGTCACCACAGCCGCAGCGACCGGGTGAAGATCCCGGCCACGGCCTCCTCGTCCACCGGACGCGGCGAGGTCGCCAGCAGCCGCTGCTGCTTCATCGCCCCCTCCACCAGCGCGGGGACGTCGCCCTCCCCGTATCCGACGCCGCCGATCCCGTCCGGGATGCCGATGTCGCGCATCAGCCGCAGCACCGCCAGGGGCAGGTGCTCGGCGGGGTCGTCCGGCCGGTCCATCCGCGGGTCGAGCAGCTCCGCGGCCCGGACGTGCCGCTCGGGGCGCGCCTCGAAGGTGAACCGGAACGCCTCGGGCGCGGTCAGCGACACCGACATGCCGTGCGGGACCATCGCCTCCCCGCCGGGGTAGCCGTCCGGCCGGAAGTCCCTGACCTGCCCGGCGATGGGGTAGGCGTTGGCGTGCGGGATGTGCACGCCGGCGTTGCCGAACCCGAGCCCGGCGAACGTCGCCGCGAGCGCCATGTCGGTGCGCGCCTCTCGGTCGTCCCCGTCCGCGACGGCCCGGCGGAACGACCGCGACAGCAGGCTCAGCGACTTCTCGGCCCACATGTCCGACACCGGGTTGGCCCCGCAGTACGGCACCCGCTCCTCGGGCCTCTTGCGCTCGTACCGGTCGTAGGGGCGCGCGGTGTAGCTCTCCAGGGCGTGGCACAGGATGTCCATCCCCGCCGACGCGGTCACGCCGGGCGGCTGCGACATCGTCAGCTCCGGGTCCACCACGGCCAGCGCCGGCCGCAGCCGGGGGTGGCTGATGCCGGTCTTGACCCGCAGGTCCAGGACGTCCAGGACGCAGACCGTGGTGCTCTCCGCGCCGGTGCCCGTCGTGGTGGGGACGGCGACCAGCGGCAGCAGCGGCCGCTCCGGCGCCCGTCCCGCCCCCACGGGCGGGTTCAGGTAGTCGGCGAGATCGCCCTCGTTGGTCGTCAGGAGGTTGACGGCCTTCGCGGTGTCGATGCTCGACCCGCCCCCGACCGCCACGTAGGCGTCGTAGGGGCCGGTCGCGCGGGCGTGCTCGACCGCCGCGCGCATGCTCGCGTCCGTCGGCTCGACGCGCACGCCCTCGAACACCGCGGCCTCGATCCCGTAGGCCCTCATCGCGTCCGCGATCCGGTGCGGCCCGCCCGTCGCCGCGATCCCCGCGTCGGTGACGACCAGCACCCGCCGCGCCCCGAACTGCGCCAGATCGAACCCGATCTCGTCCGCGGCCCCGCTCCCGAACTTCAGCTGCGGCGCCCCATAGGTGAAGACCGTCTCGCTCGTCATCTTCCCAAGGTGCCACAGCCCCCGGCAGGGGGATCAGTCCAGATCTCCGGTGGCCATGCGGACGCGGCGCAGGGCGGTGGTGATGTCGGCGGCCTCGGCGGCGGGGAGGCCGGCGATGCCGAAGCCGGACTCGTTGAGGGCGAGCGTGGCCTCCTCGGCGAGGTCGCGGCCCGCGGGGGTGATGGTGGCGAGGACGACGCGGCGGTCGTCGGGGGAGGGGCGGCGGCCGACCAGGCCCCGCTGCTCCAGGCGGCCGATCACGTTGGTCACGGACGCGGGGTGCACCATGAGGCGGGCGCCCATCTTGCCCATGGGGAGGGTCCCGGTGCGGGCGAAGGCGAGCAGGCGCAGCGCCTCGTAGGCGGCGAACGTCAGCCCGTACGGCTTGAGGACGGCCTCGATCCGGCTGAGCAGGATCTGCTGGGCCCGCATCACCGAGGTGACGGCCGCCATGCGGTCGGCGTGCTCGGGCCAGCGGCCGCTCCACTGGCGGTGGGCCTCGGCGATGGGATCGGGCATGTCGGGCACCGGGCCACCGTATTCGGTCTTGACTGCGTCGCGCACGGAAACTATTTTAACTTCCAAATATTGGATGTCCAAGGGTTGAGGTGGAGACGGTGACGCGGGAGCTGCACGCGCCGGTGCACCCGGTGCGCTTCGTGACGGCGGCGGCGCTGTTCGACGGCCATGACGCGGCCATCAACATCATGCGGCGCATCCTGCAGTCCCAGGGCGCCGAGGTGGTGCACCTGGGGCACGACCGCTCCGTCCGGGAGGTCGTCGACGCGGTCCTGGAGGAGGACGCGCAGGGCGTGGCGATCAGCTCCTACCAGGGCGGCCACGTCGAGTACTTCGAGTACCTGTCGCGCAGCCTGAAGGAGGCCGGCGCCGAGCACGTGAAGGTGTTCGGCGGGGGCGGCGGCGTCATCGTGCACGAGGAGATCGCGCGGCTGTCGGACGCCGGCGTGCGGATCTTCTCCCCGGAGGACGGGCAGCGGCTCGGCCTGCCCGGCATGATCAACGAACTGGTCCGCGAGTGCGACGTCGACCTGGCCGCCGAGCCCGTGCCGGCCGACGCCGTGGTGGCGGGGGAGCGGCGCGCCCTCGCCCGGGCCATCACCTGCCTGCAGGCCGGCGGCCTGCCCGGGGACGACCGCGCGCGGCTCGCCGAGGCGGCGGCCGGGCGGCGCGTCCCCGTGCTGGGGATCACCGGGACGGGCGGCTCCGGGAAGTCGTCGCTCACCGACGAGCTGGTGCGGCGGCTGCGCGTCGACCAGGGCGACCGGCTGCGCGTCGCGGTGCTCGCCGTCGACCCGACGCGGCGGCGCGGCGGCGGCGCGCTGCTCGGCGACCGGATCAGGATGAACTCCCTGGACGGCGACCGCGTGTTCTTCCGCTCGCTGGCGACCCGGGGCGCGCGGGAGCTGCCGGAGAACGTCGAGGACATCGTCACCGCCTGCAAGGCCGCCGGATACGACCTGGTGGTCCTGGAGACGCCCGGCATCGGGCAGGGCGACGCCGCGATCGTCCCGCTGGTCGACGTGTCGCTGTACGTTATGACGCCGGAGTTCGGCGCCGCGTCCCAGCTCGAGAAGATCGACATGCTCGACTTCGCGGACGTGGTCGCCATCAACAAGTTCGAGCGGCGCGGCGCGGCCGACGCCCTGCGCGACGTGGGCCGCCAGCTCGTGCGCAACCGGGAGGCGTTCGGTCAGCGACCCGAGGACATGCCGGTGTTCGGCACCAGCGCCGCCACGTTCAACGACGACGGAGTCACGGCGCTCTACCAGCACCTCGGCGGGCTGCTGGCGGAGCACGGCCTGCGCCTGGAGGACGGAGCGCTCCCCGAGGTCGGAACCAAGGTGTCCACCGGCGCCGCGACCGTCATCCCGCCGAACCGGGTGCGGTACCTGTCCGACATCGCCGAGACCGTCCGGAACTACCACGCCGACACGGTGACGCAGATGGAGGCGGTCCGGCGCGTCCAGCGGCTGGACGAGGTGCGCGCCGAGCTGACGGACGCCTCCGAGGTGGAGGGCCTGCTGGAGAAGGCGCGCCGGGACGTGGAACCCGCGAACGCCGAGCTGGTCGAGGGGTGGCCCGCCGTCGTGGAGTCCTACTCCGGCGACGAGCAGGTCGTGAGGATCCGGGACCGGGAGCTGCGCACCAAGCTCACGCGCGAGTCGCTGTCGGGCAGCCGGATCCCCCGCGTCGCCCTGCCGCGCTACACCGACCACGGCGAGCTGCTGCGGTTCCTCCGCAACGAGAACCTGCCCGGCCGGTTCCCGTTCACCGCCGGGGTGTTCCCCTTCAAACGCGACAACGAGGACCCCGCCCGCATGTTCGCGGGCGAGGGCGACCCGTTCCGCACCAACCGACGCTTCAAGCTGCTGTCGGAGGGCCAGCCCGCGACGCGCCTGTCCACCGCGTTCGACTCGGTCACCCTGTACGGGCGCGACCCCGACGAGCGCCCCGACGTGTACGGCAAGGTCGGCACGTCCGGGGTGTCGATCGCCACGCTGGACGACATGAAGGCGCTGTACGACGGGTTCGACCTGTCGTCGCCGACCACCTCGGTGTCGATGACCATCAACGGTCCCGCGCCCACGATCCTGGCGTTCTTCCTCAACACGGCCATCGACCAGGGGCTGGACACCTTCTACGAGGAGAACGGGCGGGAGCCGTCCGAAGAGGAGGCCGCGCAGATCCGGGCGCGCGTCCTGTCGACCGTGCGGGGCACCGTGCAGGCCGACATCCTCAAGGAGGACCAGGGGCAGAACACCTGCATCTTCTCCACCGAGTTCTCGCTGCGGATGATGGGCGACATCCAGGAGTGGTTCATCGCCAACCAGGTCCGCAACTTCTACTCGGTGTCCATCTCCGGCTACCACATCGCCGAGGCCGGGGCGAACCCCATCAGCCAGCTCGCCTTCACCCTCGCCAACGGCTTCACCTACGTCGAGTCCTACCTGGCGCGCGGCATGGACGTCGACGACTTCGCGCCCAACCTGTCGTTCTTCTTCTCCAACGGCATGGACCCCGAGTACAACGTGCTGGGACGCGTGGCCCGCCGCATCTGGGCCGTCGCCATGCGCGACCGGTACGGCGCGAACGAGCGCAGCCAGAAGCTCAAGTACCACGTCCAGACGTCCGGTCGCTCCCTGCACGCGCAGGAGATGCACTTCAACGACATCCGCACGACGCTGCAGGCGCTCATCGCCATCTACGACAACTGCAACAGCCTGCACACCAACGCCTACGACGAGGCCGTCACCACGCCGACGGCCGAGTCGGTGCGGCGGGCCCTGGCGATCCAGCTCATCATCAACCGCGAGTGGGGCCTGGCGATGAACGAGAACCCGCTTCAGGGGTCGTTCATCATCGACGAGCTGACCGACCTGGTCGAGGAGGCGGTGCTGGCGGAGTTCGACCGCATCAGCGAGCGCGGCGGCGTCCTCGGCGCGATGGAGACCGGCTACCAGCGCGGCCGCATCCAGGACGAGTCGATGCTGTACGAGCAGCGCAAGCACGACGGCTCCCTGCCGATCGTCGGCGTCAACACCTTCCGCGGCCCCGAGGCCGGCGACGGGACGCCGCAGACGATCGAGCTCGCCCGCGCGACCGAGGACGAGAAGCGCTCCCAGCTCGACCGCGTCCACGCCTACCAGGGGGCGCACCGGGACGAGGCGCGGTCCGCCCTCGCCGCGCTCAAGGACGCGGCCCGGTCCGGCGAGAACGTGTTCGCGGTGCTGATGGACGCGGCGCGCGTGTGCAGCCTCCAGCAGATCACCGACGCGTTCTTCGAGGTCGGCGGCCAGTACCGCCGCAACGTCTGACGCCCCGCCGCCGATGGCCGTCCACGACGACACCGGCGCCCCGGCCCGTCTCCCGGACCGGGTGCGCCGCGTCGTGTCGATCGTCCCGTCCCTGACCGAGGCGGTCGCGGCGACCGCGCCGGAGCTGCTCGCCGGCGCCACCGACTGGTGCACCCGCCCCGAGGGCCTGGACGTGCCGCGGGTGCGGGGCACCAAGAACCCCGACCTGGAGAAGATCATCGGGCTGCGGCCCGACGTCGTCGTCGGCAACACCGAGGAGAACCGGCCCGCCGACGTCGCGGCGCTGCGCGCGGCCGGCGTGCCGGTGTGGATGACGCGGATCCGCACGGTCGAGGAGGCGCTGGCGTCGCTGGGGCGCATGCTCGCCGAGGCGTGCCGGGCACCGGCGCCCGGCTGGCTGGCGGAGGCGTCCCGCGTCTGGGCGGAGGTCGAACCCGGCGAGCCCCGGACGGCGGTGGTCCCGATCTGGCGACGGCCGTGGATGGTCGTCGGGCGCGACACCTTCGCCGGCGACGTCCTGGCCCGGCTCGGCGTGTCCAACGTCTACGCCGGGCATCCCGAGCGCTACCCGAAGATCCCGCTCGGTGAGCTGAACGCGGCCGGCGCGGAGCTGGTGGTCCTGCCGGACGAGCCGTACCGCTTCACCGAGGACGACGGCCCCGAGTCCTTCCCCGGCATCGACGCCGCGCTCGTCAGCGGCCGGCTCCTCACCTGGTACGGCCCGTCCCTGATCGAGGCCCCGGCCGCCCTCGCGGAAGGGCTCGCCGCGGCCCGCCCCCGCTAGCCGGGGCGGCGCGCGAACATGGCCTCCACGCAGCGGGCCATGCGCTCGTCGAGCTCCTCGGCGGGCACACCGATCTCCCGCGCGAGGTGCTCGCGCAGCAGCGTGTACCCGTAGACCGTGGACGCGATGGCCGCCTGCACGGCCGCCACGTCCTCGACCGGCAGCTCGCCGCGCGCCGCCTCCGCCGCGAGGTCCTCCCGGCCGGCGCCCCGGTTGAGCAGGACCCGGGGCCGGTCGTCGCCGTCCAGGACCAGCAGCGTCGCCAGACGGACCGGCTCGGGGTTGCGCAGGCTCGTCCAGAACAGCCGCGACAGCCGCTCCCGCAGCGGCAGCCCTGCCGCGTCCACCGCGTCCTCGGCGTTCGGGCGCGAGCGGTGGAACAGCGCCGAGCGCAGCAGCGCCCGCCGGGAGCCGAAGTACTGGTAGACCAGCCCGCGGTTGACCCCGGCCTCGTCGGCGACCTGGCGCAGGTTCAGCCCGGCGAGGACGCCGCCGCGCCGCAGCAGCGCGACCGCCGCCGCGCGCAGCGACTCCTCCGTCCTCTCCCGGTCGCGCGCCCGGGGCGCCCCGTCACGCGCGGGGACCACCGGCCACATAGATGACCTGCCCGGACACGAAGGACGCGTCGTCGCTCACCAGGAACGCGACGGTCCCGGCGATGTCCTCGGGCACGCCGACGCGCCGGACCGGGATCTCCTTGGCGGCCGCGGCCTTGAAGTCCTCGAAGTCGACGCCGACGCGGGCGGCGGTCGCGGCGGTCATCTCGGTGGCGATGAACCCGGGCGCGATCGCGTTGGCCGTGACCCCGAACCTGCCCAGCTCGATCGCCAGCGTCTTGGTGAACCCCTGGAGGCCCGCCTTGGCCGCCGAGTAGTTGACCTGGCCGCGGTTGCCGAGGGCCGACACCGACGACAGGTTCACGATCCGGCCCCAGCCGGCCTTGGTCATGTGCTCCTGCGCGGCGCGGGTCATCACGAACGAGCCCCGCAGGTGCACCGACATGACCGAGTCCCAGTCGTCGTCGGACATCTTGAACAGCAGGTTGTCGCGCGTGATGCCGGCGTTGTTCACCAGGACGACGGGCGGGCCGAGCTCCGCGGCGACGCGCGCCACGGCGGCGTTCGCCCGCGCGGTGTCGGCGACGTCCACGCCGACGGCGAGCGCGGTGCCGCCCTCCCCGGCGATCGTCTCGACGGTGCCGGCGCAGGCGGCCTCGTCCAGGTCGCAGACCGCGACGGCGAACCCCTCCCTGGCGAGACGGACGGCGGTGGCGGCGCCGATGCCGCGCGCGGCGCCGGTGACGATGGCCACCCGGGTGTCGGTCATGTGCGCAGCCCTTCCGTCAGACCTGGATGTCCTTGGCGATGATGGTCTTGAGCACCTCGCTGGTGCCGCCGTAGATCCGGGCGACCCGGGCGTCGGCGTACAGGCGCGCGATCGGGTACTCCAGGATGTAGCCGTAGCCGCCGTGCAGCTGGAGGCACTTGTCGACGACGCGGGCCTGCACCTCGGTGCAGAACAGCTTGCAGACGGCGGCGTCGGCGGGGGTGAGCTCGCCGGCGTCCAGCGCCTCGATGCAGCGGTCGACGAGCGAGCGGGCGGCCTCGACCTCGGTGGCGCACTCGGCCAGCACGAACTTGGTGTTCTGGAACGACGACACGGTCTTGCCGAAGACGGTGCGCTCCTGGACGTACCGGCGGGCGAACTCGACGGCGGCGGCCGCCGACGCGTAGGAGCTGGTCGCGATGCCGAGGCGCTCCTCGGCGAGGTTGTGCGTCAGGTACTCGAACCCGCGGCCCTCCTCGCCGAGCAGGTCCTCCACGGGCACCCGGACGTCGGTGAACGACAGCTCGGCGGTGTCGGAGCTGCGCAGCCCGATCTTCTCCAGCTTGCGGCCGACCGCGTAGCCCTCGCTCCGGGTGTCCACGGCGAGGATCGACAGGCCCGCCCGGCGGTTCTCCGGCGTGGCCGGGGACGTCCGCGCGACCACGAGCACCCGGTCGGCGAGGACGCCGCCGGTGATGAACGTCTTGGCGCCGTTCAGGACGTAGTGGTCGCCGTCCCGCCGCGCCGTGGTCTGCATGCCGGCGAGGTCGGAGCCGGTGCCGGGCTCGGTCATCGCGATGGCCGTCATCATCTCGCCGGACACGAACGGCGGCAGCCAGCGCTTCTTCTGCTCCGGCGACCCGTACTTCAGCAGGTAGGGCAGGACGAGGTTGACGTGCACGCCGTAGCCGCCGAAGCTCACGCCGGCGCGGGCGCACTCCTCGGAGATCACGGCCTGGTACTTGAAGCTCGTCTCGCCCGCGCCGCCGTACTCCTCGGGCACCTGGATGCCGAACACGCCGAGCTCGCCGAGCTTGGTGTAGAAGTCGCGCGGCGGGTGGCCGGCGTTCTCCCACTCCTCGTAGACCGGGGCCACCTCGGCCTCGATGAACGCCCGGATCGTGTCCCGGAAGGCCTCGTGGTCCTCGTTGAAAACGGTGCGGCGCACGCCGTGCCCCTCTCGCCAGCGTTGTTAACAGAACGCTAAGTTAACTCGAAGGTAGTTCTAGAATCAAATGCGAGAGGGGTGCGCGGGCAGGTCAGCAGTCGGGTTCGCAGACCCGGCGCGAGACCGCCCTGAGGAAGATCGCCTGGATCTGCCCGGGCGTCCGGGCCACGTAGGCGTCGCCGTGCGTCACCTGCGCGATCCGCCGCAGCTCGTTGACGTCCACGTCCGATCCGTAGCCGAGCATGTTGACCTGGACGGGCCGCTCCGGGTCGTACTCGCGCCGCATGTGGGCGAGCGTCTCCTCCAGGGACGGGCCGCGCGGGTCCTCGTTCCTCCCGTCCGTCCACAGCAGGACCGAGTTCACGTACTCCGGCTTGTAGGTCCGCTTCATGTGGTCGAACGCCGCCATGACCGTGTCGTACAGCCCGGTGTCGCCGTGCTCCTTCACCCGGATCCGCGCGAACGCGCTCAGCACGAGCTGCCGCCGGGTCGCCGAGCCCAGCCGCTCGTCGAGCGGTCCCACGCTGACCAGCTCCCGCCAGTCCCGGCCGCCCTGGAGCTCCGTGGAGAAGATCCACTGGCCGAGCTCGCTGTCGTCCGGCAGCAGCGCCAGCCCGCTCTGGGCCGTGCGCACCGTGGACTGCAGCCGCGTCACGCCGGGCCCGACCTCCTCGTCCATCGACCCCGACACGTCGATGATGCTCAGCATCCGGATGCTCAGCGACAGCTGGGCCCACGACTGCATGGTGCGCCGCACCTCCGCGGCGGGCGTGTCGGGGAGCGCCACCGGGGGCCGCGGATCCAGCCCGGTCCGCGGGGAGAACGACGCGGGCGCGGTTCCGCCGGGCGTCCGGAAGCCCAGCCGCTGGAGGTCCTCCCGGGCGGCCCTGCCCGCGAGCTCCTTCTCGAGTAAGCGCGCCGCGCTCGCCTTGGCCCGGTCCTGCGCCAGGACGGTGAACGGGTGGTCGAGGTAGACCGTCCCCTCGGCCGGGTACACGGCGACCGCCGCCTCGGCCGGGCGCCGCGCGTTGTAGGCGAACACCGCCTGCTCGGGCGCCATCGCGACCGGGTAGCGGTCCGCCTCGCCCCGGCCGGACGAGGCGGACGCCGCGAACGCGGCGAACTCGGCGTCGACGGAGACGGCGACGCCCTCCCGGATCGTGCGGACCACCCCGGTGAACGACGCCTCGCCGCCGGGGGCGCCGCCCAGCAGCGCACCCGCCAGGATCAGCGAGCCCATGCCGGTCGCGCTGCGGGCCGGATCGGGGACCTGGAGCCGGAGCAGCCGCGGCGGGATCACCCCGGCGTCGTCGGCCGGATCCCGTCCGGCGTCCGGGGCCGTCCCGGCCGCGGCGAGCAGGTCCTTCCACGACGGCCGCTCCGGGGCGCCGAGGTTGCGCAGCTGCGTCGCCAGGCCGCGCGGCACGGCCAGGACGATCGGAGTCGAGGCGATCCCGGCGGACCGTCCCGAGGCGCCGCCCGCCGGGGCGTGCCCGGAGCCGCCGACGAGCGCGGTCCAGAGCGAGGAGTCGGGGATCCAGACGTCCGGCCTGCGGGCGACGCCGGCCACGCCCTTGCCGGACAGCAGCGTCGCGACCGCGGCGGGGTCGGCGGCGCGCACACGCGCGCGGGCGCACCGCCCGCCCGCCTCGCGGCGCGCGTCGTTGAAACGCCGTGCCGCCCGCACGACCGCCGGTGCGACGTCCGGCGCCGCGGCCACGTCGAGCGTCACCGCGCCGCCGGAGCAGCCGTCGCCCGTCGAGGCGATCGCGTACGCGCCGAACCCGGTGAGCAGCACCAGGCCGACGGCGCCCGCCAGCGGCCCGAGCAGGACGCCGCCGATCCGCCGCGGCGGCCGGCCCCCGCCCAGCGCCCACGGCCCCCGCGGCTGTTCGGCGGCGTGCGCCGGGCCCGGGCGACGGGGGGACCGGTCGGGTCTGCTGAAGGCGTCGAAGGGGTCGTCCTCCCGGTCGCCCGGCGTGCGGCGGGGCGGGAGCCCGGCCGGCTGCGAGGCCCCGAGGAAGGGGGTCGGGGACGCGGGGCCGCCCGGCTCCGGCAGGTTCCTGGGCGCCCACTCGGGCACGTCGTCGAAAGCGCTCATGGCCGATCTCCGTTTCCCGGGCGGGGCTGCGGGCCGTGCCGCGCCCGGGGGCGGACGGCCCGCCACTGAGACACATGGTCGATATGTCTCAGGCGAGGCAGCTGTGATGTTCGTCTCGACAGCCGCCTTCGTCAAGGGGGCGCCGCTCCGCAGTACGCGGCGGGCGGCGGGAAGGATCGGCCCGCGCCCGGCCGCCCTGGCGAAGGGGCCCGCGCGGCAGCGCCCGGGCCCCGCGATTCCGGGCGCGAAAGGATGTGAAATGACCAGTTTTGGGGGCATGGCCGGACCAGGACAGCGCGGAGGGCTTGCGTTCTCGCGAGGATGTGCCCGGCCCGGACAGGTCGGTCAAGCGAAGGTGCGAGGGAGGTCATCCGTGAGCATGGGAGGCGTCAACAGGATTCCCGGGCAAATAAAAGCGGCGCCGGGTGGATACGGGGGCAATCCACCCGGCGCCGCATCATCGGTGTTCCGACGGGGGCCCGGAACACCGGCACGGGCGCTCCGACGGGGGACCAGAGCGCCGGTACAAATCGTACACCGAAACCCCCCGCGGTTAGTCAAGAGAATGTCACGACCGGATTTCTGGTCGCTGTCCGGAAACCGGCTTCTGTTCCCGGCGGTGACGGTCGTCGAAGGCCGCCCGGGCGGTCGGTTCGCGACCCCCGTTCGCGAAGATCACGGCGACGTAGGGGAGCACCGCGGCGCCGACCACCATGAGCAGCGCGAGCCACCACGGCGCGCCCGCCACGGCGGCCACCACCGCCCCCACGAAGCAGATCGTGCGGACGCCCATGGACATCAGGTACCGGCGCTGGCGGTGGCCGATGTCCTCCGACATGGGGCGGGGAGCGTCGGTGACCGTGTAGACCGCCGGCTCGCGGTGGTGGCGGTGATTGACCTTCACCATTCCACGGTAAGCCCATGGAGGCCGACCCGCACCGGCGGCACCGGGCAAAACATCTGGAGGAGTCGATGACCGATCGCACGTACCGCGTGACCGAGATCGTGGGGACCTCGCCGGAGTCCGTCGAGGCCGCGATACGCAACGGCGTCCGGCGCGCCTCGCAGACCCTGCGGCACCTCGACTGGTTCGAGGTGACCGAGGTCCGCGGCCATATCGAGGACGGCGAGGTGGGCCACTTCCAGGTCACCATGAAGGTCGGCTTCCGCCTGGAGGACGCCTGACGCGCGCCGGGCCCGGCGCCGGGGCCGCCCCGCCGTCCGGCCCGCCGCGCCGGGCGGCGCGGGGGCGCCGGCGCCGGGACCGGCCCGGCCCCGGCGACGCCCTCGCGCCGTCCCCGGCCGCGGCGGCTCAGGTGGCCTGGCTCACCGTCGACATGTGGAAGTCGGGGACCCGGATCGCCGGCATGGCGGTGCGGGTGAAGTAGTCCGACCACTCGCGCGGCAGCGTCGGCCCCGTCTCGCCGACCTCGGAGATCCGCGATAGCAGGTCGACCGGGCTCTCGTTGAACCGGAAGTTGTTCACGGCCCCGACGACCTCGCCGTCCTCGACGAGGTAGACGCCGTCGCGGGTGAGGCCGGTCAGCAGCAGGCTCTGCGTGTCGACCTCCCGGATGTACCACAGGCACGTCAGCAGCAGCCCGCGCTCGGTGCGGGCGATCATCTCCTCCAGGGACGCGCCGCCGTCCGGACCCCTCATCGACAGGTTGTCGACGGCGGGGGTGAGCGGCAGGCCGGTGCGCTCGGCGGAGTGCCGGGTCTGGGCGAGGGACGCGAGGGCGCCCTCGCGGATCCAGTCGGTGGGGCCGAGCGCGAGCCCGTTGTCGAACACCGAGGACTCGCGGCTGGAGGCGTGCGCGATGACGAACGGGGCGCACTGCATGCCCGGCGCGGCCGGGTCGCTGGACAGGGTGACCGGCAGGTCGCTGAGCCGCTCCCCGACGCGGGTGCCGCCGCCGGGGGCGCTGAACACCGTCCGGCCGTCCTGCGCGTCCTGGGCGCCCGCCGACCAGTACAGGTAGATCATCAGGTCGGCGACGGCGGACGGCGGCAGGATCGTCTCGTACCGGCCGGCCGGCAGGTCCACGCGCCGCTCGCCCCACTCCAGCCGCCGGGCGAGCCCGCCGGTGAGGCCGGCGACGTCGACGTCGGTGAAGTCGCGGGTGCCCACGCCCGCCCACGCCGAGCCGCCCGCGCCCTTGGCGTTCAGCTCCAGCAGCCCCGTGGGCTGGTCGTGGCGCAGCCGCAGCCCCGCCGAGGAGCCGAGGAACGTCGAGGTGAGGACGTGGTTGGCGAACCCGTACAGGCGCCGGTCGCCGGCCTGCGCGGCTGCGAACGCCTCGCCCAGCGCGGGAGCGAAGCCCTCGAACACCCCGATCCCGGTCTCGGCGGGCTCGTCGTCCCATCCGGCCGCGCCGGAGGGCGGCCCCTCGGAGACCAGCGGCCGGGCGTCCTCGGCGGCCTCGTTGCCGGCGGCGTCGGCCTCGGCGGCGCGCACCAGGTCCTCGATGCCGTCGGCGCCGACGGCCGACCGCGACACCACGCCCGCCGCCACGCCGTCCGCCGTGTTCCGCAGCGCGATGACGGTGAGGCGGCTGGAGCGGGTCACGCCGTTGGTGGTCAGGGTGTTGCCCGCCCACCGCAGGTTCGCGGTGCTCGCCTCGTCGGCGATGACGACGCAGTCGTCGGCGCGCGACAGCGACAGGGCCCGCTCGACGGCCTCCTGCGGCCTGATCGTGCTCACTGGCCGGCCTCCTTCAGCGCGTTGAGGATGTTGACGCCCCGGAACAGCGCCGACGGGCAGCCGTGGCTGACCGGCGCGACCTGCCCCGGCTGGCCCTTGCCGCAGTTGAACGCGCCGCCGAGCACGTAGGTCTGCGGCCCGCCGACGGCCTCCATCGAGTTCCAGAAGTCGGTGGTGGTCGCCTGGTAGGCGACGTCGCGGAGCTGCCCGGCGAGGCGGCCGTTCTCGATGCGGAAGAACCGCTGCCCGGTGAACTGGAAGTTGTAGCGCTGCATGTCGATCGACCAGCTCTTGTCGCCGAGGATGTAGATGCCGCGCTCGACCCCGGAGATCAGCTCCTCGGTGGACGGGCCGCCCTCGGCGGGCTTGAGCGAGACGTTCGCCATCCGCTGGATCGGCATGCTGGACGCGGCGTCGGCGAAGGCGCAGCCGTTGGAGCGCTCGGCGCCGGTGAGGCGGGCGATGCGGCGGTCGGTCTGGTAGCCGGTGAACAGGCCCCCGGAGACGATGTCGAACGACTGGGCCTGCACGCCCTCGTCGTCGTAGCCGATGGTGGCCAGCCCGTGCTCGGTGGTCCGGTCCCCGGTGACGTTCATGATTTCGGAGCCGTACCGCAGCGTCCCGAGCTTGTCGGGGGTGGCGAACGAGGTGCCCGCGTAGGCGGCCTCGTAGCCGAGCGCCCGGTCCAGCTCGGTGGCGTGCCCGATCGACTCGTGGATCGTCAGCCACAGGTTGGACGGATCGACGACGACGTCGTACACCCCCGGCTCCACCGACGGCGCGGCGAGCTTCTCGGCGAGCAGTTCGGGGATGCGGGCGAGCTCCCCGTCCCAGTCCCAGTGCTCGCCCGACAGCCACTCCCATCCGTAACCGGCGGGCGGCGCCAGCGTGCGCATCGTGTCGAACAGGCCGCCGGCGATGCCCACGGCGTTGACGACGGGATGCAGCCGGACGCGCTGCTGGGTGGTGACCGTGCCGGCGAGGTCGGCGAAGAACTTGTTCTCCTTGACCTGCAGCAGGGTCGCGTCGACGTGGTCGACGCGGTCGTCGCCGAGCAGCAGGCGGCTCCAGCCCGCCAGCAGCGCGACCTTGTCGGCGGTCGGCACCTCGAAGGGGTCGGTCTCGTAGGCCGAGACCCAGGTGCGCTCCCCGTGGACGGGCTCGGGCGCCAGCTCGATGGGCTCGCGGTTGACGGCCCTGGCGACGGCGGCGACCTCCACGGCCTGCGCGGCGACGCGGGCGGCGCCGTCGGGCGTCAGGTCGATGCCGGCGGCGAAGCCCCAGGTGCCGTCCTTGACGACCCGGACCGACAGCCCGACGTCGTCGGCGTCCAGGGCGGTCTCCAGGGCGGCGTCGTGGAGCCGGAGGGTCTGGCTGCGGATGCGCTCCAGGCGGAAGTCGGCGTGCTGCGCGCCCAGCTCCCTGGCGCGGGACAGCGCCGCGTCGGCCAGCGCGCGAAGCGGCAGCGCGGTGAAGGCGGGATCGATGTCATGCACCCTCCGCAACCTACCGTCCGCGCCCGTCCCGCCGGGGGCCCGCGCGCCGCGCGAACAAAGGGAGGTGAGCGGATCTTGTCGGTTCGGCACATCCGCAGCGGCCGCACGGGCCGCTAATGTCGTGCAGCAGCCAACGAGCAGTACAACGAGAGGGTCCTGATGAGTCGCTCTGTCCTCGTGACCGGCGGTAACCGGGGCATCGGCCTCGCCATCGCCCGCGAGCTGGCCGCGGCGGGCGACGCGGTCGCGGTCACCTACCGGTCCGGAGAGCCGCCCGAGGGGCTGTTCGGCGTCCGGTGCGACGTGACGAGCGCCGAGGACGTCGACGCGGCCTTCAGCAAGGTGGAGGCGGAGCAGGGGCCCGTCGAGGTGGTCGTCGCCAACGCGGGGATCACCAAGGACACGCTTCTGGCGATCATGAGCGAGGAGTCGTTCACCTCGGTCCTCGACACCAACCTGACCGGGTCGTTCCGGGTGGCCAAGCGCGCGGTCAAGGGCATGATGCGCAAGCGCGCGGGCCGGATCGTGCTGGTCTCCTCGGTCGTGGGGCTGCTGGGCTCGCCGGGGCAGTCCAACTACGCCGCGTCCAAGGCCGGCATGGTCGGGTTCGCGCGCTCGCTCGCCCGCGAGCTCGGGTCCCGGGGCATCACGGTCAACGTGGTGGCGCCCGGGTTCGTCGACACCGACATGACGGCGGTGCTGACGGAGGACCAGCAGAAGGCCATCACCGCCGCGGTGCCGCTCGGCCGCATCGCGAAGCCGGAGGAGATCGCCAAGGCCGTCCGGTTCGTCGCCAGTGAGGACGCCGCCTACATCACCGGGGCCGTGATCCCGGTCGACGGCGGCCTGGGAATGGGGCACTGACAGTCATGGGAATCCTCGAAGGCAAGCGCATCCTGGTCACCGGCGTCCTCACCGACGCCTCCATCGGCTTCCACGTCGCGCGGATCGCGCAGGAGCAGGGCGCCGAGGTGGTGCTGACCGCCTACCCGCGGCCCACCCTCACGCAGCGGACCGCCAAGCGGCTGCCGTCCGGCCCTGACAACCCGCCGCCGGTGCTGGAACTCGACGTGACCGACGCCGACCAGCTGGGCGCCCTCGCCGGGAACCTGCGCGACAGCGGCTTCGACCGCCTCGACGGCGTGGTCCACGCGATCGGCTTCGCGCCCCAGACCGCGCTCGGCGGGAACTTCCTGGAGACGCCCTGGGAGGACGTCGCCACCGCCGTGCACGCCTCCGCGTACTCGCTGAAGTCGCTGACGATGGCGTGCCTGCCGCTGATGAAGGACGGCGGCTCGGTCGTCGGCCTCGACTTCGACGCCACCAAGGCGTGGCCGGTCTACGACTGGATGGGCGTGGCCAAGGCCGGCCTGGAGTCGTGCGCCCGCTACCTGGCCAAGTACCTGGGCCCGCAGGGCATCCGGGTGAACCTCGTCGCCGCGGGCCCGCTCGCGACGATGGCGGCCAAGAGCATCCCCGGTTTCGAGGGCATGACGGAGCTGTGGCCGAAGGCGGCCCCGCTCGGCTGGGACATCAAGGACAGCGAGCCGACGGCCCGCGCCTGCGCGGCCCTCCTGTCGGACTGGTTCCCCGCGACGACGGGCGAGATCGTCCACGTCGACGGCGGGCTGCACTCCATCGGCGCGCCCTCCATGTGACCCCGGCGGCCGCGCCGGACTCCGGCGCGGCCGAGGGAGCCGTTCTCAGCGGGCCCCGCGCCGGCGGCGGAGGGCGCGGCCCGCGACGCTGACGTTGAGCGCGCCCACGGCCCCGGCGGCCCCGGCCGCCGCGGCGATCAGCATCATCTGGCCGTTGTCCTGGCCGGTGGCGGCGACGGGGGAGATGAGGCGGGTCTGCGGCATGGCGGCCGTCCCGCCGACGGCGTTCGGGTCGGCCGCGATCTCAGGGGTGGGCAGCACGCCGGGCAGTCCCGCCGCGGTGGCGGGCGCCTGCCCGGAGTACGGCTTGAGTCCGCCCGGCCCTGTCATCGGTGCCGGGCCGGGCACCGCGCCCCTCCCGCCGCTCGGCGCAGAGGGCGCCTTGCGGGGGGCCTTGGCGGGCGCCTTGGCCGGCGTCCTGGTCTTCTTCGTGGTCTTCTCAGGGACGGGCTTCAGGCTCTTGGTCGGCGCCGGCGTCGGCGCGGGCGTCTTCGGGGTGAGCGCCTCGCGCAGGTTGCCGAGGTTGCACTTCCAGTTCTCGACCGTGCTCTCGGGGTCGACGCCCTTCTTGCACGTCTCCGCCGCCGCCTCGGCCGCCGGGGCGGCGAGGACGAGGACGAGCGCCCCCGCCGAGACCGCCGCCGACGCCGTTCCGAGCCGCCTGAGCCGCTGGGGCATGTCGCTCCTCCACCCGATGCCGTGCCTGACCCTTGTTGACCCTGTCCCTTGTTGACATCGTGTCCCATACGGGGTCGTCCGTAAACCGCGACACGGGGGTTTCTTTACCCATCAGTACCTCACTGGGCCACCAGCCTCGCGAGCCTGGTGCGCCGCGCGGGCGCGTCCTCCTCGCGGACGGCCCTGGCCAGGGCGGGTCCGGCCGCCTGCACGACGGACAGGTGGCGGCGCGCGAGGCCGAACGCGGTGGCCACCAGCGGCCGTGACAGGCCGTCCGCGCCCAGGACCGCCACCACGCCGGGCCGCCGCGTCCCGCGCGCGAGCGCCACGGGCACCGCCCAGCCGTGCCGCAGCCGGGACGCCTCCGCCGGGGCGACGACCGCGGCGCCGCCCGGGAAGTCGACCTCCAGCCCGTGCGGGCCGCCGCCGGTCACCACGCCCGTCTCGCCGAGCGGCGCCTGCGGGAGCGGCGCCGCCACGACCACGCGGTCGCCGGGGTCCAAACCGCCGAACGCGCCGGGGCCGGGGTTCAGCCGGGCCTTGAGCGCGGCGTTCAGGGCGCCCGCGCCCGCGTCCCCGCCCGCCGCCGGGGCGACGACCTGGACGTCCTCGACGGGGATGCCGAGGGCGCGGGGGATCGAGTCGGTGACGAGCTGGACGGCCCGGTGCACCGCCTCGCCGGCGTCCTCGGCGGGCACGATGACCACCTCGCGGCCCGGGGCGTCCACGGCGGTCAGCTCGCCGCCGCGCACCGCCTCGGTCAGGACGCCGAGCGGGCCGGACGGCGGCTCCGCGTCCAGCGCCACGACGGGCACGGTCTCCGACGCCTCCAGATCGTCCAGCGGACGGCCGGGCCCGGCGGGCGGCGGGGCGCCGGGCTCGCGGCACAGCACGAGGTGGGCGCCGTCGGGGCACGCCTCGGCCAGCACCGCGCACAGCTCGACGTCGAGCGCCGCGCCGTCCGCCACGACGAGCAGGTCGAGATCGAAGGGCCGCTGCTCGCCGCGCCCGTAGACGACGGCCCCGGGCGCGGCCGAGGGGTCCTCGCGCGGCTCCAGCAGCCGGTGCAGGCTGGTGACCGCGACGCCCTCCGCCGCGCCGGCGGGGAAGGCGGCCGCGAGATCGGCGGCGGCGCGGTCGGTGGGTGCCGCCACGGCCGTCCGCAGGCCCTGCGAGACCGCGGCGGAGGCGATCCCGGCGATCGTGCGGGCGAGGCCGTCCGCCGCGCCGGACAGGATGCTGACGCCGGTGCGCAGCGCGGCGGTGAGGGCCAGGGAGCGGTCCTCGGGGAGCCCGTCGCGCAGGCCCTTCAGGGCCGCGTCGTCAAGCAGCGGCGCGGCGGTCAGCGTCAGGCGCTGGAACCCCTCGGCCGCCGCCTCCTCCGCGAGCGCCCACCGCGCCGGGCCGAGCGTCTCCTCCGGCTCCGGCGGCTCGGCGCCCTCCTCGAACGCCTCCTCGTCGAACTCCGGCTCCTCGGTCAGCGCCAGGACCTCCGCCTCGTCCAGCGCCGCGTCGACGGCGCGCCGCGGGTCGGGGAAGCGCAGGCGCTCCAGCGCGGTCAGCACGTCGGCGGCGGGCGTGACCGTGTGGCCCTGGCGGGCCGCCTCCGTCAGCAGGTGCAGGACGAGGGCCCCGCCGCGGCGGGGATCGTCCGGGCGGGCGTCCTCGCCGAGCAGGGCGCGGGCGAAATGGTCGGCCTGGCCGGGCCGGACGCCGGGGACGCTCAGCAGGCGCCACGGGTCCTCGCGCAGCCGTCCGGCGGCGCCCGGCCCCAGCCGCGCCGCGGCGCGGGAGGCGAGCGCGGCGGGCACGCCAGTCTCGGCGAACAGCCCGCCGAGGGCGCGCAGGTCCTCCTCCGGGCCGGCGGCGGGCGGCGGCGGCGGCGCGAGCGCGGGCGCGGGCGCGGGGGAGTCCCGCCCGTCGAGCGCTCCGGCGGCGGCCTCGGCCGCGCGCATGGCGGCCTCGGCGCGCGCCTTGCGCTCGGCGGCGGAGGGGGCGGCGGACTGGTCAGGGGTGTCGGTCACGGGCTTCCCGTCACGGCTGATCTCGGTTGGCGGTGGACCGTCCAGAGCGTGCCACGGACGGCCCCGGGGTTCACGGACGAATCACGGGGGGAGGACAGATCACGGGTGGGAGGCGGCGTCGGAGAGATCGGAGACGTCGTCCAGCGCGCTGCGGATCTCGTGCGGCAGGGTGACCTCCTCGCTCTCCAGGATCGCGCCGAGCTGCGCCGCGGTCCGCGCGCCGACGATCGGCGCGGCGACGCCCTCGCGGTCGCGGACCCACGCCAGCGCCACGGCGAGCGGGGAGCACCCGAGGCCCTCGGCGGCGGTCACCACCGACTCCACGATGCGGGCGCACTCCTCGTCCAGGTAGGGCTGGACGAAGTCGGCGAAGTGCGGCGCGGCGGCGCGCGACCCGGCGGGGATGCCGGTGCGGTACTTGCCGGTGAGGACGCCGCGGCCGAGCGGCGACCACGGCAGCAGCCCCGCCCCGGCGTCCAGCGCGGCGGGCACGACCTCCCGCTCGATGTCGCGGCGCAGCAGCGAGTACTCCAGCTGCGCCGACACGACCGGCGCGCGGCCCGGCCAGGCCCGCTGCCAGGCGGCGGCCTTGGCGACCTGCCAGCCCGCGTAGTTGGAGACGCCGACGTACCGGGCCCGGCCCGAGGAGACCGCCTCGTCCAGCGCCGAGAGCGTCTCCTCCAGCGGCGTGCCCGGGTCGTAGACGTGCAGCTGCCACAGGTCGACGTGGTCGAGGTCCATGCGGTCGAGGGAGGCGTCGAGGGCGTGCAGCAGGTGCCGGCGCGAGGCGTCGTAGCGCCCGTTCGGCCGGATCGCGGCCTTGGTCGCGACGACGAGGTCGTCGCGGTCGACCAGCTCGCGCAGCAGGTGGCCGAGGATGCGCTCGCTGTCGCCGTCGCTGTAGACGTCGGCGGTGTCGACCAGGGTGCCCCCGGCCTCGACGAAGGCGATGAGCTGCGCGGCCGCCTCGTCCGGGGCGGTGTCCTGGCCCCAGGTCATGGTGCCGAGTCCCAGCCGGGACACCAGCAGCCCGCTCCGCCCGAGGTGACGCTCCTTCATAGGCGGCCAATCTAGCGGTCCGGGCGAGCGGCGCGGAAAGCGAGCGGCCGCCCCGGCCGGGCGGGTCCGCGGCGCGAAGATCCTGGTGAGGATCTATTGCGGCGGGGCACCGCCGGGTTAGAGTTCGCAGCCATGGCGCCACCCCCGTTCTCGATGTACTCGCCGAAGACGCCGGAGGGCGACGGCGGGCCGGACGTGGCGCCGGTGTTCGGCGCCGGCCCCGGCGACGACCCCGGCTACCTCGCCTCGCTGCGAGGCGGCACCGAGCTCGGCCGGATGCGCCTGATGATGCTGGCGCTGCTGGCCGCCCCCGTCCTGATCCTGGCGATCGTGCCGCTGATCGTCGAGGGCGGCCCCGGAGACGGGCCGTCGTGGATCTACCTGCCGCTCGCGGCCGCCGCGCTGCCGGCCCTGCTCGCCGGGCCCCGCGCTCCGCGCCCGATGGCGCCGGGCGCCGACCCGGCCGCGGCGGCGCGGACCGCGCTGATGATGTTCCGGCAGGCCGTCCTGCTGCGGTTCGCGCTCGCCGAGGGCGTGATCCTGCTGGGACTCCCGCTGGCGATGGTCGCCCACAGCGAGCTGGTCTTCGTCGCGGGGTTCGTCATCGGCTACCCGCTGCTGGTCTGGCTGGCGCTGCCCACGCGCTCCGGCGTGGAGCGGATCCGCCGCCGCCTGGAGTCGCAGGACGCCGAGTCGCACCTGTGGGCGGTGCTCCTCGCCGCGCCCGCGTCCCCTCACGACTCCGGCGCCTAGAGCCAGCCGCTCTTGCGCAGGCGGCGGAACAGCAGCACGCACAAGACGGCCATCACCACGATGACCAGCGGGTAGCCGATGGTCCAGTGCAGCTCGGGCATGTGGTCGAAGTTCATGCCGTAGATCCCGGCGATCGCGGTGGGCACGGCGATGATCGCGGCCCACGCGGAGATCTTGCGCATGTCCTCGTTCTGCCGCTTGCCGAGCAGCGCCAGGTGCGCGGTCAGCACGCTGTTGAGCAGCTCGTTGTGCGCGTCGACCTGCCCGTCGACGCGCAGCAGGTGGTCCAGGACGTCGCGGAAGTACTCGCGGGTGGAGCCGCACTCGGCGACCCGGCCCTTCACGATCTCCTGCAGCACGGGGACGAGCGGGTCCTCGGCGCCGCGGAACTCCAGCACCTCCCGCTTGAGCGAGTAGATGTCGGCGGTGACGTCCCGGGCGTTCGGGTCGAACACGGCCCGCTCCAGCCCGATGATGTCGACCTCGACCTCGTGGGCGACGACGCCGTACCGGTCGACGACCTCGTCGCACACGGCGTACAGGACGGCGGTGGCGCCGTGGCCGAGCAGCTCCGGGTTGTCCTCCAGCCGCTTGCGGACCGGCCCGAGCGGGTTCCCGGCGCCGTGCCGGACGGTCACCACGAAGTCGCGGCCGAGGAAGACCATGATCTCGCCGACCTCGATGTCGGAGGTCTTGTCGACGTAGGCGAGCGTCTTCAGCACCACGAACAGCGTGTCGTCGTAGCGCTCCATCTTGGGCCGCTGGTGCGCGGAGACCGCGTCCTCGGCCGCCAGCGGGTGCAGGTTCAGCTCGTCCTTGACCAGCTCGAACTCGTCCTCGTCGGGCTCGAAGAGGCCGATCCACAGGAAGCACTCGCCGTCCTCGCGGGCGAGGTCGAAGGCGTCGCTGATGTCGCCCTCGATGTCGCGGCGCTTCCCGCCGGCGTAGATGGCCTTGTCGACGATCACACCACGCATTGTCGCGCATCCGGGGCGTCGGGACGTCCGAATGATCTCCTAGAGTGGCCGGTGTGACGACGCTTCTGCTGGTTCGGCATGGCCTGACCGCTATGACCGGCCCCGTGCTGGCCGGATGGACGCCCGGAGTGCGCCTGGACGAGCGCGGCCGCGCGCAGGCGGCGGCGCTCGCCGCCCGCCTGGCGCCCCTGCCGCTCGCCGCCGTCGTGTCCAGCCCGCTGGAACGCTGCGTCGAGACCGCCGAGGCCGTGGCCGCGGGGCGCGCCGAGAAGGTCGAGAAGGTCGAGACCGACGACCGGTTCGGCGAGGTCCGCTACGGCGACTGGACGGGCCGTCCCCTCAAGGAGCTGGCCGAGGAGCCGCTCTGGCGCGTCGTGCAGGCCCATCCGAGCGCCGCGCGGTTCCCCGGCGAGGCGGGGGAGGCGCTGGCGGACGCCCAGCACCGCGCCGTCACCGCCGTCCGCGACTGGAACGAGCGGATCGCCGCCGCCCGGGGGCCGGACGCGCTCTACGCCGTGTGCAGCCACGGCGACATCATCAAGTCGATCGTCGCCGACGCCCTCGGCCTGCACCTGGACCAGTTCCAGCGCATCCAGGCCGACCCGGCGTCGCTCACCGTGATCCGCTACACCGAGACGCGCCCGTTCGTCGTCCGGCTCAACGACACCGGAGGCGACGTCGCCGGGCTGATCCCGGAACCGCCGGAGGAACGTTCCGGGAAAGACGGACTCGGGTCGAGTGACGCGGTCGTGGGCGGCGGCGCGTAGGGTCGTTGTCATGCCCGTCATCTCCTACGATCCGCCGGAGCGCTTCGTCGCCGGCGCCGTCGGGCGCCCCGGCGACCGCGCGTTCTACCTGCAGGCGCGCTCCGGCCGCCGCGTCACCAGCGTCGGCCTGGAGAAGTTCCAGGTGACGCTGCTGGCCGAGCGGCTGGAGGAGCTGCTGGACGAGGTCCTGCGGCGCAGCGGCGGGGACGCCGACGTGCCCCCGGTCGCCCCCTCCGAGCTCAAGGACGACGGTCCCCTCGACCAGCCCGTCGAGGAGGAGTTCAAGGTCGGCACGATGGCGCTGGCCTGGGACCCCGACGGCGAGCAGGTGGTCATCGAGGCGCAGGAGGTCACCGAGTCCGACGAGGAGCCCGAGGTCGGCGAGGACGACCCCGCCGTCGCGGTGCTGCGGGTTCGGATCAGCGCGGCGCAGGCCCGCGCGTTCGCCGAGCGCGCCCTGAAGGTGGTCGCGGCGGGACGCCCGCCGTGCCCGCTGTGCGGCCTGCCGCTCGACAGCGAGGGGCACGTCTGCCCCCGCCAGAACGGATACCTCGGCTGAGATGACACCCCGCTGTGCTGGATCATGGACGACGTGGCCGGGAGAATGAACGCATGACGCAGTCCTCCCGGGGCCGGGCGCCCGCCGGCGACGCAGGCGGGCCGGGCGAGGCCGGGCGCGCGGTGTCCCCGCGCGACGCGGCCGCCGCCGAACGGCTGCTGTCCGCCGGCCGCCTCGCCGTGGAGGGCCGGCTAGTCCAGGCGTCCAACGCCACCCTCTACTGCGCGATCGAGCACGACGGGGTCTCGGCCAACTGCGTCTACAAGCCGGTCGCGGGGGAGCGGCCCCTGTGGGACTTCCCCGACGGGACCCTCGCCGAGCGGGAGGTCGCCGCCTACGAGGTCTCCAAGGCGATGGGCTGGAACACCGTCCCGCCCACCGTCCACCGCGACGGCCCCTACGGGCCCGGGATGGTGCAGCTGTGGGTGGAGCCCGACCCCGGTGTCGACCTCGTCGGCCTGTCGCGCTCCGACGACGAGGCCGTCCGCCGGATGGCCGTCTTCGACGCCGTCGTCAACAACGCCGACCGCAAGATCGGCCACCTGCTGCCGCCCGGCGACGGCCACGTGTACGGCTGCGACCACGGCGTCTGCTTCTCCGTCGAGTACAAGCTGCGCACCGTGCTGTGGCAGTGGCGCGGCAAGCCCCTGACCCCGGAGGCCGTCGAGGCGCTCGGCCGGGTCGACGCGGGGCTGCGCGGCGGCGCCCTCGGCGCGCGGCTCGCCGAGCTGCTCACCGCCGAGGAGGTCGACGCCACCCGGCGCCGCGTCGAGCTGATGCTCAAGCACCGCATCCACCCCTACCCGCCCGAGGACTGGCCCGCCATCCCCTGGCCGCCGCTGTAGCCCGCCCCCGCCGGGATCGGCGCACCGGTGGAATGCTCCAATTGGGGCATGTGTACGGCGATCATCAGTGTCGACCCGTCCTCCCCGGTTCCGGTGCTCCTCGTGGGCGTGCGCGACGAGTTCACCGCGCGCGCGTGGGAGCCGCCCGCCCGGCACTGGCCGGACCGCCCCGGCCTCGTCGGCGGCCGCGACCTGCGCGCGGGCGGCACCTGGCTGGCGGTGGACCCCGGCGCGCCGCGGGCCGCCGTCGTGCTGAACGGCCGCGGCGCCATGGCGCCCGAGGCGGGCCGCGCCTCCCGCGGGGAGCTGCCGCTGCGGGTCGCCGCCGACGGCAAGCTCGGCGGGCCGGACCTCGCCGCGTTCGACCCGTTCCACCTCGTCGGGGCCGAACCCGACCGGGTGCGGCTGTGGAGCTGGGACGGCGCGGCCCTGACCGAGCGCGGGCTCGGACCCGGCCTGCACATGATCGTCAACAGCGGGCTGGAGGGGGAGGGCCAGCCGGAGGGCGAGACCGAGGACGCCTACATGGCGGCGCGGCTCGCGCACTTCCGGCCGCTTCTGGCCGCCGCGCCGCGCCCCGAGCCGCGCCTCGAGGACACCGTGGAACGGGCCTGGGGCGCGTGGCTGCCGCTGGTGGACGGCGGCGGCCTGCC
This sequence comes from Actinomadura verrucosospora, assembly GCF_039540335.1. Lineage (NCBI taxonomy): Bacteria > Bacillati > Actinomycetota > Actinomycetes > Streptosporangiales > Thermomonosporaceae > Actinomadura > Actinomadura verrucosospora. The sequence goes on from NZ_BAABEV010000028.1 coordinate 113,632, forward strand.
CCGCGCCGACCACCGCGCCCTGCTCCCCCTGCTCGACCTGGGCGACGGCCGCGTGTGGGGCACGACCTCCGTCAGCCTCGTCGCCCTCGGCCGGACCGGCGTCCGGTACGACTTCTCCGCCGTCCCGGGCGACCCCCACGCCTGGAGCCGCGTGCGCTGACAGGGACCCGCCCTGCCCACTTGCCGGCTCCGGCTGCGGAACATGACGCTCGGTGCTAGTTTGACTACCTAATGCGATCTTCGTCGGGGCGAAGCCGCCCGCGAAGGGTCATCGGCAGACGGGGAGTGCGGATGGCAGCGGTGGCACGCGCGGCGGCGCGATGAGCAGTTACGCCGAGGTCGAGACCCGCAGGCCGAGGGCGGCGCCGGACGAGGCCCTGCCCGTGGAGGGCCGCACCCCCTGCCAGCTCGCCTGGACCCGGTTCCGCCGCGACCGGCTCGCGGTCGCGGCGCTCGCCGTCCTCGCGCTGATCCTGGCGTTCGCGGCGCTGGCGCCGCTGTGGGCGCACCTGACCGGCCACCCCTACGACGCGACCTTCCCGCGCACCGGCCTGGACGCCGGAGGGCAGCCGCGCGGGCCGGGAGCGCGGTTCCCGCTCGGCGCCGACCAGCTCGGCCGCGACGTCCTCGTGCGCGCCGCCTACGGGGCACGGATCTCCCTGGCCGTCGGGATCCTCGCGGCCCTTCTCGCCTCCGCCGCCGGGACCGCCGTCGGAACCCTCGCGGGGTTCGCGGGCGGCGCCCTGGACGCCCTGCTCGCCCGGCTCATGGACATGATGCTCGCCCTGCCGTACCTGCTCGTGGCCATCGTGCTGGCGACCACGTTCCAGATCACCTCGGTCGCCGCCAGCCTGAGCATGACGATCCTGATCATCGCCTTCTTCTCGTTCGCCGCGGTCGCCCGCGTCATCCGCGGACAGGTGATCACGATCAGGCGGCGGGAGTTCATCGAGGCGGCCCGCGCCCTCGGCGCCTCCGACGTCCGGATCATGTTCGGCGAGGTCCTGCCGAACCTGTCCGCGCACGTCACCGTGCTGACCTCGCTGCTGGTCCCGGCCTCGATCGTGTTCGAGGCGACGCTGTCGTTCCTCGGCGTCGGGGTGCGCCCGCCGATGCCGAGCTGGGGGTCGATGCTCGGCGAGGGCGGCGACGTGTTCCGGACGGCCTGGTGGCTGCTGGCCGTCCCGGGCGTCCTGCTGCTGGCGACGACGCTGGCGTTCAACCTGCTCGGCGAGGGCATCCGCGACGCCTTCGACCCGCGCGGCGACCGCGCGCCCGGGGGGCGGTGAGGCGCGTGGCGCGGTTCGTCCTCCGCCGCCTGCTGTACACGGTCGTGGTGCTGTGGATGGCGGCCACGCTGGTCTTCGTGTTCCTGCACGTCTCGCCGGTCCCGGTGGAGCGCGTCATCGGCGGGCCGCGCGCCACCGCCGACACCCTCGGCCAGATCCGCCGCAACCTCGGGCTGGACCGCCCCGTCCTCGTCCAGTACTGGCGGTTCGCCGGACGGCTGGTGCGCGGCGACCTCGGCGACTCCTACATCAACGGCGTACCGGTCACCAGCCTGATCGGCCAGCGCCTCCCCACGACGCTGTGCCTGGTGGCGGGCGCGGCCGTCCTGTGGTTCGCCGGCGGCGTGCTGCTCGGCGTGCTCTGCGCGATGCGGCCGCGCGGCCTCGGTGACCGGGCCGCGACCGTGTTCGTGCTGGTCGGCCTGTCCACCCCGCCGTTCGTGATGGCGCTCGCGCTGCTGCACGTGTTCTCCGCCGGGCTCGGCGGCGGCGCCGCCCACCTGTTCGAGGCGGGACCCCCGCTGCAGGAGCACTTCCTGCGCCGGATGGTCCTGCCGTGGATCGCGCTGGCGTTCCTCATGATCGCCACCTACACGCGCCTCACCCGCGGGGCGATGCTGGACGTGCTCGGCGAGGACTACGTGCGGACGGCGCGGGCCAAGGGCCTGCCCGAACGCCGCGTCGTCGGCCGGCACGGGCTGCGGACGGCGCTGGCCCCCGTCGTCACCCAGCTCGGCATCGACCTCGGCGCGCTGGTCGGCTCCACGATCGTCACCGAGAAGGTGTTCGGGCTGCAGGGCGTGGGGCAGCTGGTCTACCAGTCCATCGCGCTCGGCGACACCCCGGTCGTCATCGGGGTGACGCTTCTGGTGACGTCGTTCGTCGTCGTCGCGAACCTGCTGGTCGACATCGGCTACTCGGTGCTGGACCCGCGCGTCCGGCACCGCTGAGGACGCGCCCGGCGGAAGCCGTGATCTCGGATTCATGCCGCGAAGTACGCATGGATAAGCTTTCTGTATGCGATCGTGGCCCGCCTCCGAAGTCCCCAGCCTCTCCGACGCGGGACTGCCCGCCGCGACCCGGCCCCTCAGCCTGCACGACACCGGCACCGGGACGACGCGCCCCACGTCCCCCGGCGACACCGCCCGGATGTACGTGTGCGGGATCACCCCCTACGACGCGACGCACCTCGGCCACGCCAACACCTACCTGGCCTTCGACCTCGTCAACCGGGTGTGGCGGGACCTCGGCCACCGGGTCCACTACGTCCAGAACACCACCGACGTCGACGACCCGCTCCTGGAACGTGCCCAGCAGACCGGGGAGGACTGGCGCGAGCTCGCCGACCGGGAGATCCAGCTCTTCCGCGACGACATGACCGCGTTGCGCGTCCTGCCGCCCGACCGCTACGTCGGCGCGGTCGAGGCGATCCCGCTGATCATCGAGATGATCGAGAAGCTGCGCGGCCGGGACGCCGCCTACGAGGTGGACGGCGACGTCTACTTCCCGATCGCCTCCGACCCGGCGTTCGGCGGGGTCAGCAGGCTCACGCGGGAGGAGATGGCGCCGCTGTTCGCCGAGCGCGGGGGAGACCCGGACCGGCCAGGCAAGCGCGACCCCCTCGACGCGCTGCTGTGGATGGCGCGGCGGCCCGGCGAGCCCGGGTGGGACTCGCCGTTCGGGGAGGGGCGCCCCGGCTGGCACGTGGAGTGCTCGGCGATCTCCATCGAGTACCTCGGCATGGCCTTCGACGTCGAGGGCGGCGGCTCGGACCTGGCGTTCCCCCACCACGAGATGAGCGCCTCGCACGCGCAGGTCGCCACGGGGGAGCGGCCGCACGCCCGCGCCTACGTGCACTCCGGCATGGTCGGCCTGGACGGCGAGAAGATGTCCAAGTCGCGCGGCAACCTCGTGTTCGTGTCGAAGCTGCGGGAGTCCGGAGCCGACCCGATGGCGATCCGGACGGCGCTGCTGGCCCACCACTACCGCTCCGACTGGGAGTGGACCGCGGACGCCCTCAACGAGGCGGCCGCCCGCCTCGGCCGCTGGCGCGCCGCGGCGGCCCGGCCGTCCGGCCCGCCCGCCGCCGCGCTGGCCGCCGG
>NZ_BAABEV010000029.1:0-116451 GCF_039540335.1 Actinomadura verrucosospora
CTTGCGGTCGGGGGCGAGGGCCAGCGCGCCCGCCGGTTCCTCGGCCACCCGCCGCGCCAGCCGGTGGGCGTCGCCGCGCGGCTCGGCGGCGTAGCGGGTGCCCGCGCGCGCCCAGCGCTCGGCGACGGCGCGCCAGTCGATCCGCCGCGGCTCGGCGCCGGTCCTCATCGCGCGCCCGAGCTCGTCGAAGAACAGCTTCCAGCGCTCGGCGTAGTAGCCGCCGACCAGCCCGTTGAACTCGCGGCGCGCGTAGTCCTGGAGGCCGGGGCTGTCGCTCTCCCACAGCGTGACCAGCGACTTGAGGTTGTAGTCGAGGGTCCGCGCCTCCCGGGGGTCCGCCGCCTGCCGGGCCGCCTCGCGCTGCCAGGTCCCGAGGAGGAAGTGCGGGTCGGCGCCGAGGACGTCGTCCATGAGGCGGATCTCGCTCGTCCAGCGGGCGGTGAGCCGCGCGAACGCGGTGCGGTCGCCGTCCCGGTAGGCGGCGCGGATCTTCGGCAGGAGCAGCCGGCCGCGGTTCGCCAGCACCTGCCTGGCGACGTCCACGAGGTCGTAGCGGTACGCGCCGGAGCGCCGCAGGCGCGGATCGACGTCGAGCAGTTCGCGCAGGGCCTTCTCGAACTCGCCCGGGTCGTACTGGAGCGGCGTCCCGGTGGTGGTGAGGCTCGGCTGGTCGTCGAACAGGCCGGTCACGTGCCGGGTGTCCTTGCCCGCGGGCCACGCGTAGGCGGTCCGGCCGATGATCCGCCAGGCCGCGAGCGCGTGCGGGTCGGCGGCGCCGTACCGGGCCGTGGCGTACTCGTCGAACCAGGCGTCCACGTCGACCGGGCCGTCCCGCCACGGCATGTCGGCGAAGAACGCGACCGCCGCCGGGTTGTTGTCGATGGCCTCGGGCATCAGCGCGATGCCGTTCATGGCCGTGCCCCGCCTGGCGCGCCAGGCGTGGAACTTCTCGTTCCACACGGTGAGGCCCGCGCCGAAGTTCTGGTGGCCGCCGAAGTTCCAGATCGTGCCGAACGCGTACTGCGTGCCGAGGAAGTCCTTGTCGCGGTCGGTCACCCCGGGCTGCTCGGTGATGCCGTCCACGATGAACATCCGCGAGCGGTCGACCGCCTGGAGGGTCTCCGCGCGGGGGTTGTTCTGCCAGCCGAGGATCACCCAGGTCGCGCCGGGATGCGCCGCTTCGAGGGCGTCCTGCACGGCCCGGGACGCCTCGGGCACCGGCACGGACCCGGCCCGCCCGCCCTCGTGCAGCAGGTCCATCTTGTACATCGTGCTCGCCCCGTACAGCTGGGTCTGCGCCTTGTAGAAGGCCGCCGCGACCTTGCCGAACTCGGGCCCGGTCGGGTCGAGCCAGTCGGGGCGCTCCAAACCGTTCCAGGTGCCCTGCGGGACGGTGTTCGCCCCCGGGTTGCGGGTCTCGAAGTCGGTCGGGACGGTGCCGTAGTAGCCGGGCAGCACCGGCGTCATGCCCAGCTCGCGCAGCCGGTCGACCATGCGCCGCGCGAGCGCCGCGCGCCGGTCGATCAGCTGCTGGGAGATCGGCGAGTCGGTGCAGCACATGTTCTGCAGCAGCCACCACGCCTGGTGGCCCGGCTGCGGGATCCAGGCGCGCATGTCCGCCGCGCTGTAGCCGAACTGCTGGAACGTCCGCTGGTAGACCGCGTCCTGCCCCTCGTACACCAGGACCTCGTTGATGCCGAGCAGCGCGAGCGCGTCGATGCGGCGCTCCCACTCCTCCCAGCTCAGGTACGCGCCGGCGTATCCCTCGTTGGTGTCGTTGAGCGCGAACCGGTGCGCGACCGAGGAGTCCGCCTCGATCGGCGCGGAGGGCAGGGGAAGCCGCCCGGGCAGGTCGAGCTGCGTCCCGCCGATCGCGACGTTCGCGTGCGCGACCTCCCGCAGGTAGCGGCCGAACCCGGTGAGCTGGACGGCCGGGGTGGTGCCCGCGACGACCAGGCGACCGTCCTCGGCGGAGACCCTGAAGCGGTCGGGGCCGGAGCCGTTGAGGAGCGTCCGCAGCACGACCTGGGCGGCCCTGCCCCGGCCGAGGAGCCGCTCCAGCGCGCGGGCGGCGGGTCCCGTGGCGGGGGCCGCCGGCTCCGCGCCGAGCGCCGCCGCCGGGGCCACCGCGGTCAGCGGGAGCGCGAGCAGTGCGACCAGCATGACGATGGCCGACCGCATGCGGCCACCGGCTTCCCTCCGTCGGCCCGGGACCATGGCGGACACCTCCACCGCGAGGTTTGTTAAGCTCGTTGAAAAACTGGAGCGGCCTTCATCATGAGGGCGCCGGGGCCCTCGGTCAAGGGTCCGTCCGCGATCTTCTGGAGGGGCATGGGAGAGGATCGCGCGGTCGGCACCCCGGTGCTGCGCCGCCTCAACACCGCCGCCGTCCTGCGCGCGGTGCGCGGGCGCGCGCCCGATCCGCTGCGCCTCGCCGAACTCGTCGAGCTCACCGGGCTCACCCGCCCCACCGTGGGGCAGGCGGTGGACGACCTGGTCGAGGCGGGCTGGCTCCAGCAGCACGATCCGGCGGCCGCCTCGCGGCACGGCGGCCGCCCCGCCGTGCGCGTCTCGCTGCGGGGACGCGCCGCGCCCGTGCTGGGGCTCGACGTCGGCCCCCACACGGTCAGCGCGGGGGTGAGCGACCTCGCCGCCCGGCGCCTGGCGGCCGTGCGCCGCCCGGTCGGGCGGAGCGAGGCCGGCCACCTCCTGCGCGCCGTCGACGAGGTGGTCGGGCGCGCCCTGGGCGAGGCCGGCCTCGGCGCGGACGAGATCGCCGGCGTGGTGGCCGCCACCCCGGGCATCGTCGACCCCGGAGCCGGACGCGTCCTGCTGGCACCGAGCGTCCCGGGCTGGACGTCGGTCGACCTCGCCGGCCACCTGCGCGACCGCTTCCCCTGCCCCGTCCAGGTGGAGAACGACGCCAACCTCGCCGCCCTGGCCGTCGCCGGGGAGCGCGGGACCCTGTTGGCCGTTCAGTGGGGCGAGCGCCTCGGCGCCGGCGTCGTGATCGACGGCCGCCTCCACCGCGGCTCGGGCGCCGCCGGGGAGATCGGCTTCATCCGCCCGCCCGGACGCGTCCCGGAGACCGGCGACGGGCGGGGGCCGCTGGAGCGCACCATCGGCGCCGAGGCCATCGCCGCGCGGGCCCGCCGCGCCGCCCGCCGCCACCCCGAGTCCGCCCTGCGGCACGGCGAGCCCGACGCCGCCTCCGTCTTCGCCGCCGCCGCGGCCGGCGACGCCGCCGCCCAGCGGGTCGTGGAGGCCGTGGCCGCGACCTTCGCGCAGGCGATCGCGCCCGCCGTGCTCGTCCTCGACCCCGACGCCGTCGTGATCGGCGGCGGCGTCGCCCGGGCCGGGCCCGTCCTGCTCACCGCGATCACCCGGCACCTCACCGAGCTGACCCTGACCCCGCCCGCCGTGGAGTTCTCCGGCCTCGCCGAGGACACCGTCCTCACCGGCGCCCTGCACCTGGCCCTCGACGAGGTCTGGCGCCGCCTCACCGTCTGAGACGCGAAAGATCACCTGGAGCGCCGCGCGGCCGCCACAGGGAAAACCGGTAGCGCCCGGAGACCCGGACGGGCGCGGGCCGGCGCGGCCCCGCCCACGTGACGCGGCTCCCGAACGCCCCGCCCGCCGTTCGACCGTCCAGGCAATCGCTAATAATTCATATAGCGAATTGCTCAACGGGCGAGGCCATTCACGGGAAGCCGATTTTCCGGCGCGCGAACGCCGGCGCATTGGCCCCGGCGCCGAGCGGGGCGCCGCCGCACGAATATGCTCCACCCGATCGGCCGCCGAACCATTGAGCGCGGATGACAATGCGCTACGCTCAACAGTGAATGCTTTGTAGCCGTTCGGTGCGGGCGGGGGTTGCCACGTGGGCTTTCCAGAGACCCGAAGAGTCGTCGTCGTCGGAGCGGGCTTAGCCGGAACCGCCACCGCCATACGTCTCATGCAGTTCGCCCGGGAACCTTTACAAGTGGTGCTGATAGAGCGGCGGCCCGAATATCGCAGTGCGGGCGTGGCCTATCATCCTTCGGGCAACCACTGGCATCACGTCTTCAATATTCAGGCGGGCCGGATGTCGATGTTCCGGGAGGACGTCGACGATTTCGTGGACTGGGCCAACACCGAGGCCGACCGGACCGGCTGGCCCCCGAGGTGGAGCGGCTTCACCTTCACCGAGTCCGGGCCGGCGCCCCGCAGGCTCTACGCCGACTACCTGAGCACGCGCCTGGCCGAGGCCGCGCGCGAGGCGTCGGACGGCGTGGAGCTGCTCGAAGTCGACGGCGAGGCGGTCGACATGACGGTCCGCACCGAGGGCGGCGCCGACCGCGTTCGCGTGGTCGTCGAGAGGCGCTCCTCGCCCCGGACCGGCGCCGGGCCTGACCCGCTGACGATCGAGGCCGACCACGCCGTCCTCGCCACGGGGCTGGAAGAGCGGGAGCTCCCGTTCGCCGCCGGCGTCGAGGACCACCCCTGCTTCGTCCGGCATCCGTACTCCGAGCAGGGCATCGAGCGGATCCTCGGCGTGCGGCGGGACGCCGAGGTCGCCATCATCGGCACGCTGCTGAGCGCGTACGACTCGGCGTCGCTCCTGCTGCGGCACGGCCACACCGGGAAGATCCACATGATCTCCCGTTCCGGGCTGACGCTGCGCACCTATCCCTCCGACCACCGGCACCACGTCCTCGACCTTCCGGCCCCGCGGCTGCACGCCGACGGCTACGAGGGGTGCGACGAGCTCGTCCGGCTCTTCAGGGACGAGTGGGAACGCGCCCGCGCCCACGTCGCCCGGCGGCACCCCGGCGTGCCGCCCGCGGTCGTGAGCGAGCGCATCGCCAAGTCCTGGGAGCCCCACCTGCCCGAGGTCCTCGCCCGGGTCCCCTCGGCCGATCTCCGCGCGCTCCTCGACCGGTACGCGAGCCTGCTGGCCACGCTGCGCGTCGGCGCCGTCTCCGACATCACCGAGTTCGTCGACGCCGCGATGGCGGAGGGCGGTCAGGTCGTCCTCACCACCGGCGCCGTCCGCTCGATCACCGCCACCGAGGCCGGCGCCCTGCGGGTGGCGGTGTCCGGGCCCGCGCCGGCGAGGACGGTCGAGGCGGACCTGGTGATCTCCAACTTCGGTCGGGAGACCGACTACGGGCGGGTCGGCTCGGCGCTCTGGAGGAACCTGCTGCGCAGGGGGCTCGCGGTGCGGCACCGGCGGACCGGGCGCGGCGTCGAGGTGGACGGCCACGGCTTCCTGCTCGGACCGGCCGGCGTGCGCACCGCCCCGATCACCGTGGTCGGCTGCCCCCGGGAGGGCGACGAGATCACCCGGTACGGCCGGATGGGCGCGTTCACGTTCAACCTCGCCGCGATCAAGAACCATTCGGTCGGCGTCGCCGCGGCCGTGCTGCGCGACCTCGAATCCCGCTACGAGGAACCGGCCGAGACCGTGTCCAAGGCGGTGGCCCACGGCGCGGACGACGCGGTGCGCGAGGCGTTCGCCCGCGCGGTCCGCCTCGACGTGCACCGGATGGCCGCCCGGCGCCGCCGCGACCGGCGGGTGGCGGCGGCGCGGCTCGCGAGCGGTCTCCGGGCCCTGCGCGGCGCCATGACCGCCGACGGCGAGGCCGCCGCTTCGGAGGGGGCGCTGCGCTTCGTCGTGAACATCGAGGCCACGGCCGAGCTCAACGACCTGTCCGTAACGCCACGGGACCTCCGTGCGCTGCTCGAACTCGACGGGCCGCCGGATTCCCGATAGCCCGAAAAGGCGTATCGGCATTCGAGCGGGTGCGTTTTCTCGTCCACGGCTGTAACTCTCTATTCATGCTCTGCCCGGGACGGGCCCGACCGCGCGTCGCTTTCGGCGCGGCCGGGCCGGCGCCGCCACCCGGGTCCGGCGAGAGAGAGGACGTCCGTGAGCCCTCGCGAAGTTCCAGGGGTTGTGCTCGTCGATTCGCACCAGCGATCCGTTCAAGGACCTTGCAACCGCAGTAGGAAACCGGTCGGCGGCGCCATTCTCGTCGTCGATGCGCTCGGTCCCGACCTCTACGACGCCATCGTCGCCTGCTCCGCCGTGATCTGCGCCAAAGGCGGCCGGACCGGCCACATGCAATCCCTTTGCCGTTCCCGCGGAATCCCCGTGCTGCGCGTCGCGCCGTCCGATCTGGAATCGCTCGCCGGGGAGGCCACGCTCCTGCTCGATCGCGCGTCGGTCGTCCTCGGCGAGGCCGCGCCGGCGGCGCCCGCCCCGGGGCGCCCGGCCGCCGCCTTCGGCGGGGTCGAGTCGATCTGCGTGGTCGTCGCCGACACCACCGACATCCGGGCGACCAACGCCCTCGCACCGCGCGTGGAGCACGCCGACTCCTTCTTCATTCGCGAGGAGTTCGTCTGCTTCTCCGCCGGGCTGAGCCCGATCGACTCGCTCCGGGAGGGCGTCCGGGAGGCCGAGCGCTACGGCGCGGCCGTGGCGTCGGAGCTGTGCCCGATGGTGCGCGAACTCCTGCCCGGCCAGCGACTGATCATGAGGCTCCTCGACCTGCGCTCCGACGACGCCGCCAAGATCACGTCCGGCGCCCACGTGGACGACGAGCCGAACCCCGAACTCGGCCGGCACGGCGCCCGGTGGCTGCTGCGGGAGCGCCGCTACCCGCACGCCTTCCGGGCGCTGCGCGCCCGCCTGCGGGACCGGCTGGGCGCGGACGCGGACCGGGTGCGCTTCGCCGTTCCGTTCATCAACGACCGCGACGAGTACGTGCGGCTGCGGCGGTTCCTCGGCCTCGGGGACGAGACGCCGCTCGCCGTCTTCGTCGAGACGCCGGCCGCGGTGCACTCGGCGGCCGACTTCTGCGCCTCCGGGGCGGGCGAGCTGTTCGTCGGCACCAAGGACCTGATCCAGTTCTATCTCGCCGCCGACCGCGGGAACCACCTGGTCTCGGCCGCCTACCAGACCCGGCATCCGGCGGTCCTGGCCGCGCTGCGCCAGGCCGTCGAGTCCGGCCGCGGCGCCGGGGTCCCGGTGCACGTGTTCGCGCTCGGCGCCGACCTGGACCACTACGCCCGGCACCTTCCGGTGCGCAGGCTCATGATGTGCGCCGCCGAGCTGCGGCACCTCGCCGGGAGGCGGGCGGCCTAGCGCGTCAGCCGGCGCCGCCGAAACCGATCTCGTTGCCCTCCGGGTCGCGGAAGACCACCTTGGTCACGCCGCCGCCGTACTCCTCGCGTCCCGCCGGCGGGATGCCCCGCCGCGCGACCCCCGCGACCCGGTCGGCGAGATCGTCGACGAACGCGAGCACCAGGGCGTGCCCGGCCCGCTCCGGGTCCTGCACGATGTAGACGTACCGGTGCTCGGCCACCTCCCAGACGGCCTCGACGTCGTTGGGCAGGAACGACGGCTCCGCGCCGAAGAACCGCTCGTACCACGGCAGCGCCTCCGCGTAGTCGGTGACGGGGATGCCTGCGAAGAGATCGAGAGACATGTCGCTCCTCGTGCGTGGGGATGCGTCACAGGTGCTGACCGCGGCGGGGCCGCGAACTCATCGCCGCCCATGGCGTCGCCGCCCTCGGCCCCGGCGCCGTCCCGCCGGTCGGGCAGACTGGCCACGCGGACCCGCCGCGACCTGGTCGTGAAGTCTCTCGGAAAGGGATCTCGATGCGCGTTGTCTCCCAGGAGGATCTGGCACGGGTGCTGGCCGGGCTGCCGGGACGGCCCCGGATCGTGGCCGGCGGCAACTTCGCCGCCCCCCGGCGGGCCCTGCGGCTCCTGGACTCCGCGGTCGCCGAGTACCGCCTGTTCATGCTCAACGCCCAGCTGGATCTGCCTGAGCGCGACGGGGTGGACCTGGAGACGCCCTTCGTGGGCGCCGGGATGCGCGGCCGCGCGAACCTCCGCTACTTCCCGTCGCGGCTGTCGCTGGTGCCGAACCTGCTGAAGGACTCGCTGCCGCCGGACGTGGTGATCGTGCAGACCTCCCTGCCGGTCGGCGGGACCGTCTCGCTCGGCATCGAGGTCAACATCCTGCCCGCGGCCATCGAGGCGGTCCGCGCGCGCGGCGGCCTGGTCGTCGCCCAGCTCAACCCCCGCATGCCCTACACGTTCGGCGACGCGGTCCTGTCGACCGACGAGATCGACCTGGCGATCGAGGACGACGAGCCGCTCGCGACCCCGGTCCCCCGGCCTCCCGGCGAGGTCGCTCATGAGATCGGCGAGCGGGTGGCCCGGCTCGTCCCGCAGGACGCCACCCTGCAGCTCGGCATCGGCGCCATACCGGACGCCGTGCTCTCGTCGCTGCTCGACCGGCGGGGGCTGCGCGTCTGGTCGGAGATGTTCAGCGACGGGGTGCTGGCGCTGGAGAAGGCGGGCGCGCTCGACGCCGCGACACCGATCACCGCGTCCTTCGCCTTCGGCGGTCCGGAGCTGTACGCCTGGGCCGACCGCAACGAGCGGATCCGGATGCTGCGCACCGAGAAGACCAACGATCCGAGCCTCATCGCCCGCCGTCCCCGCATGGTCTCGGTGAACTCCGCGCTCCAGGTCGACCTGTTCGCCCAGGCCAACGCCAGCCGCGTCCGCGGGGTGATCTACTCCGGCTTCGGCGGGCAGACCGACTTCGTCGTCGGCGCGCTGCACTCCCCCGGCGGGCACGCCGTCATCGCCCTGCCGTCCTGGCATCCGCGCGCGGACGTCTCGACCGTCATCCCGCGCCTCTCCGGTCCGGTCACCTCGTTCCAGCACAGCTACATCGTCAGCGAGCGGGGCGCCGCCACCGTTTGGGGGAACGACGCCGCCTCCCAGGCCCAGCAGATCATCGACAACGTCGCCCACCCCTCCGCCCGCGACGAGCTGCGCGAGCAGGGCCGCGAGCTCGGCTTCCCGCTCCGCTGATCGCCAGCTATTGGCACGTCGCCAATAAGGGTCTAGTGTTCCGGTCAGCTCAGGAAACCCGGGGGTGTCCGGCTTCGCGATCGGCGGCACGCCTCCGGCCCCCAGGAGGAGCGAAGGCATGGACAGACACAGCAGACGCAACGTGTTGATGACCGGCGGGGCGCTCGGAGCGCTCGGCGCCCTCGGCGTCGCCTCGCCGGCGCAGGCGTCCCCCCTGTGGACGTGGTCGCCCGAGGGCTCGGTGGCGGGCGCCGGCGCGGGCGCCGACCCGCGGTGGGTGTGGGACCCGGAGGCCGACGCGCTGGTCGCCTCGCTGCTCGACCGGGGCGACGTGCCCAGGGTCAACGAGCTGCTGCGCACGTGGACCAGGAACGGCCAGCCGCTGCCGGACGGGCTGCCGGCGGACCTGCGCGACTTCATGGAGCGCGCCCGCCGGCTGCCGGAGTGGGCCGACCCGGGCAAGCTGGCCACCGCGTTCGAGTTCAACGAGAAGCGCGGCCTCTACCTGGGCGTCACCTACGGCTTCGCCAGCGGGATGATGAGCACGGCCATCCCCAAGGAGGCGCGCGCGGTCTACTACTCCAAGGGCGGCGCGGACATGAGGGACCGCATCACCAAGACCGCCAAGCTCGGCTACGACATCGGCACCGAGAAGGCGTTCGAGCCCGACGGCGAGATGATCGTCACCTGCGTCAAGACGCGGCTGGTGCACGCCGCCGTGCGGCACCTGCTGCCGAAGTCCCCGTACTGGACGAAGGCGGCCGACGAGAAGATCCCGATCAGCCAGGCGGACATGATGGTCACCTGGCACAGCCTGCCCACGACCGTCATGCAGAACCTGGTCCGGTGGAAGGTTCCGATCCCGGACGCCGAGTCCGAGGCGTTCCTGCTGTCCTGGCAGCTCGCCGGGCACATGCTCGGCATCAGGGACGAGTACCTCCCGAAATCGTGGAACGAGGCGAACTCCCAGGCCGAGCAGGTGCTGACCCCGGTGCTCGCGCCGACCCCCGAGGGCGTCAAGCTGGCCGACATCCTGCTCAACCTCGGCTCCACGATCGACGGCGGGCTCCTCACCAAGCCCATCCTCGGCTCGCTCACGCGCTTCATGCTCGGCGACGAGATCGCCGGATGGCTGAAGATCCCGCGGGACCCGCTGTGGGACCCGCTCATCCGGAACCTCTGGCCGCCCTTCGTCGCCGTCCGCGAAGGCCTCCTCGACCTCACGAAGGCGCCGAAGGAGCTGCGGCAGCTCTACTGGGCCTTCGACGAGATCCTCCGCCAGGGCGCCCTGCTCTACCTGTCCGGTTTCAAGATGCCGATCAGCATCGAGATCCCGCAGACCAACAACCCGCACTACTGACCCGAGGCGCCCGCGGTGCCCGAGGGCGCGGGCACCGCGGCGGCGCCGGGCTCGGAACCGGCCGGACCCCGAGCCCGGCTTCTCCCCCGCCCTGCTAGGAGGCGCTGCGGACGAGGTCGTGGACGGCCTCGCTCATCGTGACCGGATCGACCCGGCCGAGCGGCACCGTGCCCTCGGGGACGCGCCCCGGGGCCGGAGCGGCCCACACGGCTTCGATCTTCTGGTCCTCGCCCTCCCCGTACATGTAGTGGCCCAGGCCGGGGCTCAGGCGGGCCACGACGTACAGGCCGGCCGGGTCGCGCCGGGCGAGCCAGCCGCCCGCGAAACCGCCGTCCGCGTCCACGGACTCCCAGCGCCCCTGCGAGTGGCCCTTGGCCTTGCCGTAGGGCAGGACGAGCCCCTCGACCCGGGCGAGCCGGTGCGCGGCGCGCTCGGCCTCGGTGAGCCGGTGGACGGGCCGTCCGAGCTGCTCGAACGGTTGCAGGATCTCGTAGTCGGCGAACAGCTCGGCCCAGGCGTGCAGGTCGTCGCCCAGCAGGACCGGGTGGGCGATGGCGATGCGGTCGTCCGGGGCGGGGGCGAACGGGTCGTCGCGGACGTCGGCGTAGTCGCCCGCCTCGTCGACGCGGAAGGCCGTCCCGGAGTCGGTCGTCCACACGAGCCGGCGGACGATGTGCCCCAGCAGCGGGTGGGCGACGAACAGGGAGCGGAAGTCCTCCGCCGTCCAGCTCCGCCGGGTGGTCATGGCCAGCTCCAGGCGCCTGATCTCCTGGTCGGCGATCGTCCGCAGGTCCTTCCTGAGGCCGGTGAACAGGGCGTGCGCGGCCGGGGCGAGGGCCGGGTCGTCCTTCGGGCCGGGCTTCGGCGCGCTCCTGCGCACCTTGCCGCCGGGCTCCTCCACCAGCGGGACGAGCTGCTCGTCGAAGGTCACGGTGAACCGGCGCGGGCCGTAGTCCAGGACGAGCGTGCCCCGCTCGTCCAGCCCGAAGTCGGGGACGGCCCGGTCGGCGAGGGCGTCGCGCGTCATGCCGCGCGCCGCGGCGATCTCGTCGATCTTGCGGGCGGCCCTGGCCTTCAGCCCCTTGTACCGGCCGCGGCGGGTCAGCTCGAACAGGTGGGTGAGGGCCGTGTCGGAGCCGATCGCGGCCAGGACGTCCAGCGCGGCCGCGGCCCGTGCGGTCAGCCCCTGGCCCGGCCAGAGTCTGATCAGCGGGCTGAGCCGCCGCACCGTGGTGTCGTCGCCGATCAGGCCGAGCTGCGCCAGCGCCCAGTTGTGCCGCGTCGGTGCGCCGAGCGCGTGCCAGCGCTCGAACACCGCCCAGGAGAACTCGGCCAGCGAGTGCCGGTCGCAGAACGCGCGAACCCGCGCGGCCTCGGGCGCCTTCTTGGCGAGCAGGCCCAGCAGGCGCCGGGTCGCGCTCGCGGGCAGGGCCCGGTCGCGGCCGCGCGTGAGGATCCGGGGCAGCAGCGTCGGGTCGGCCCAGTCGGTCTTCGCGCCGCGGGCGGGCCTGCCGGTGAGCACGTCGGGCAGGTCGGCGCAGTCCGGAACGGCCGGACGGGGCAGCAGCGCCTCGACGCTTCCCGAAGGCGCCGCCTCGGCCAGGTCGGGCCTGGCGTACAGCAGCCCGCGCACCGTGCCCGCCGCCTGCAGGCCCCTGGTCGTGTCGTCGCCGGCCAGCGGGGCCAGCGCCCGGAGCGCGAGTTCCGGGTGCCTCTCCGCCGCCTCCTGCAAGGCGGCCGGCACGCCCCTGTCGCCCATGTGGTCGAGCAGGAGCGCGAAGACCGCCTCGTCGGCGATCTCCATGAGCGCCCGCAGCACGATCGGATGCGTCCCGTCGGCGTCGTGGCTGTGCCGGAGCGCGAGGGCGAGCAGCGGGAGCGCGTCCGCGCCCAGACCGTCGAGCAGGGTCCCGATCACGGCGGGGGTGGCCGGCACCCATCTCACCTCCCGGATCTGCGCCGCGCTGGACAGGGAGCAGAGCAGGTACTCGTGGTCGTGCTCTCCGGTTCCGAGGGAGACGCCGGGAGAGACGTCCAGCCAGGCCGTCTCGGTCGGGACGAGGTAGGACGCCACGCGCCGCCTCCAGGCGTCGCCGCGGTGGCGCGAGAGCCGTTCGACGGCTTCGCCGTACTCGTCCTCGGGCGCGGCGGCCAGCAGCGTGCGGAGGCGCTTGAGCACCGCGTCCCCGAAGACCCACCGGCCGGCCGGGAAGTGGTCGTGGACGGTGACGCGCCGGATCTCGCCGCGCCATCCTCCGGGGGCTCCGCCGTCTCCGTAGGCGACGAGCCCGACGACGAACCCGCCGGGGCCGGGCTTCGCGGGGCGCGGCACCGGGCCGGGCTCGATCGAAATCGCCTCGGTGACCGCGCAGGCGGCGAAGGCGAGCCCGTGGTCGAGCACCCACGCGTCCAGGAACGCCGCGGCGTCGACTCCGTCGAGGTACTTCAGCGCGACGGCGGCGACCGCCGCCGCGCCCGCCGGGTCGGCCTCCTTGGCCAGCCATGCCCGCAGGGCCCGCCCGAGTTCCGGGTCGGTGCGCTCGTGCTCCAGCATCTCCTCGGCGATCGGACGGGCCGCGAGGTCCCACTCGCGGGCCCGCCGCGCCGCCCCCTCGTCCACGGCGACCGGCGGGCCGGGGACGCCGCCGCGCCTCGGATGGATGTGCTCGCGCCACTCGACCGGGATCTCCACCGTCTCGACCATGGCACCGCAAGCTAGCGGCGGCGTCCGACATCCCGGTCACCCGACCGCGGCGGCGCCTCGGCTCAGGTCCCTTCGCGGATCTTGTGGTCCCATCGCGCCGGATCGGCCTCCAGCGCGGCGCGGTCCCAGCCTCCGAGGTCGGCCGCCGCCTCGTAGGTGCCCTGCAGGAACTCCAGGAGGGCCCGGTCGGGGTCGGGATTCTCCCGCACCACCTCGTACGGGAGCAGGAACTGGCCGTTCTCCCTGCTGTAGAAGGCGCCGGACGGGCCCACCGGACGGTCGGCGAACCCGGCGGGCTCGGGGTAGGCGTAGGCGTAGAAGGACCCCTCCTCGCCGCCGCCCGGCCAGAACCCGCAGCTGCTGAGCTCCCGCGAGTACCCCTCGACCATCACCCAGTCCCCGCAGTTCGGGGCGCCGCCCGGGTGCTCGGGCGCGTCCCGCCCGGAGAAGCGCGTGCAGGCGAGGTCCATGGCGCCCCAGAAGAAGTGCACGGGACTGACCTTGCCGATGTAGCGGGCCCGGAACTCCCCCAGCACGCGCGCCGCCTGGAGCAGCTGGCGCCAGAACAGGTGCGCCGCCTCAGGGTCGTACGAGGCGTGCTGGTCGTCCTCCTCGAACGGGATCGCCGGTTCGACCTCGTTCGGGCGCGCCTGGATGCGCGTCTCGATCCCCAGCTCGTGCAGGGCGGCCATCGTCCGGGCGTAGAACCGCGACACCGGCATGGGCGCGAGCTCGAACTCCCGGAGGCTGCCGTCTGAGGTCCGCAGCCGCAGCCGGTGGTCGACGAAGTCGAACTCGATGTCGAAAGCGCCCCCGTCGTACGGGACCGCCGACGTGGTCAGCCCGCGCGGGCTGACGTAGAGCGTCACGTTCCACCAGTGGTTCACCAGCGGTGCGTGGGCCAGACGCACCTTGCCGACGATCTGCGTCCACATGTGCAGGGTGTCGCGCGTCGGCGTCCAGTCGGCGACGCGCAGCCGTGGCCAGGCCTGCCGTTCCACGAGGGCCCCCCTTCCAGCCGGAACATCCGGGTCATGCCCCGGATCGGGCCTCCGCAACAGTGCGGGACGCGGGACCGCCCGGATCGAGGTCCCGCCGGACGGCCAGCGCGGCCGCGCGGTGCTCGGCGGCCGCCGCCGGGTCCGTCCCGTCGAGGACGGCGGCGATCCCCTCGCGGGCCAGCGCCTCGGCGTGGCGGTTCCCCAGCCTCGGGGCCAGTTCCAGCGCCTGCCGGTGCAGGCGCAGGGCCTCCTCCGGCCGTCCCGCCAGCCGGCACGTCTCGGCGTGGCCGTAGAGGAAGTGGATCTTCCAGTGCTCCTCGAACAGCTCGTCCAGCAGGGCGAAGGCCCGGCGGTGCGCGGCCAGCGCCTCCTCGTGGCGGCCCGCCTGCCGCAGGGCGACGCCGAGGCAGTTCAGGCACCATGCCTCGTTGTGCCGGTGGCCGTCCTCGCGGGCCAGCGCCAGCGCCCGCTCCAGGTGCTCCGTCGCCTCGCCGGGCTCCTCGGCGGCGATGGCGACGCCGAGGGTGATCCGGGCCGTCAGCGCGGGCGGCCAGGCGGGGTCGGCGTGCGGGATCTCCAGCACGGCACGGGCGAGCCGCGCCGCCTCCTCGCGCTGCCCGAGCTGCAGCATCGCCCACGCCTCGTACGCGCTCGCGTGGGCGGAGCCCGTCGGGCAGCCGGCGTCCTGGTACAGCCCGCCCGCCCGCCGGAAGAGGTCGAGCGGTTCCTCGACCCGGCCCTCGTCCCACTTCAGGTAGCCCCGCCGCATGGTCAGCTCGGCCTCCGTCCTGGCGTTCCCGGCCCGGGACACCAGCGGCTCCGCCGCCTCGTACGCGGCGTCCGCCTCCGCCATCCGTCCCGCGTTGTAGCGGGCGAAGCCGAGGTCGCTGTGCGCTTCCCCCAGTCGCGCCGGGTCGTCCAGCCGCCGCGCGGCGACCAGCGAGTGCTCGAAGAGGACGTTGAGGTGCGTGGTGCCGCACCGCCGCGCGAAGAAGGCCCGCATGCGGCGGGGCAGCTCGCACACGTGCGCGTCGGCTCCGGCGGCGACCGCCGCCTCGAAGACGGCCATCAGGTTGGTGTACTCGGTGGCGAACCACAGGAGCGCCGCGTGCTTGCCGGCGAACTCCGGCAGGTCGGCCGGCGGCGGGCCCGCCGCGACCTCCAGGCCGGAGCGCAGGTACGACACCGCGGCGTCCGCGGCCGCCGCCGCGTGCACGTAGTAGTCGAGCACCCGGCCGAGCGCCCGCTCCCGCTCGGCGGGCGGGTCCTCCTCGGCGGCGGCGCGGAGCGCGTGCTGGCGCACCAGGTCGTGCAGCCGGTAGCGCCCGGCCGCGGGCTGCTGGACAAGGTGCGCGTCGAGAAGGTCCTCCAGCATCGCCCGGGCTGCGCGCAGCGGGACGTCCGCCAGCGCCGCGGCCACGTGCTCGTCGAAGGTCGAACCGGGCACCAGGCCCAGCAGGCGGAAGAAGCGGCGCCGCCCCCGGTCCAGCTGCCGCACGGACATCGCGAACGCCGTGTCGAACTCCGTGGCCCCCTCGGCCATCCGCTCGACGAGGATGCCCACGGTCCAGCCCGGCCGGTGCCGCAGCCGCGCCGCCGCCAGCCGCAGCGCCAGCGGCAGGTGGCCGCACCGCCGCAGCACCTCGGCCGCGGCCTCCGGCTCGCGGGCCAGCCGGCCGTCGGATCCGCCCGGGTCGCCGCTGGCGCGGGCCAGCAGGTCGGCGGCCTCCCCCGGCGTCAGCACGTCCAGCGACACGGGGGGCACCTCCTCCAGGCCCAGCAGCCGGTTGCGGCTGGTGACCAGCGCGACGGACGGGCCCGCGCCGGGCAGCAGCGGGCGGATCTGGTCGGCGTCCACGGCGTTGTCGAGGACCACCACGGCCCGCCGGTGCGCCAGTTCCGAGCGCCAGCAGGCGGCCAGCGGCTCGATGCCTCCCTCCTGCGGGATCTTCTCCGACGGCACGTCCAGGGCGGCGAGGAGGGCCCGCAGCGCGGGGTCGGCGCCGAGCGGTTCCCGCCCGGCGGTGAACCCGTGCAGGTCGATGTAGAGCTGGGCGTCGGGATAGGCGGCGGCGAGCCGGTGCGCGGCGTGCACCGCCAGGCACGTCTTGCCGACGCCCGCCATGCCGTCCACGGCGACCACGCCGCCGGCGTCCACCGCGGCGAGCACGGCCGCGAGCTCGGCCTCGCGCCCGGTGAAGTCGGGGACGTCGCGCGGCAGGTCGTTGCGGGGCGGGCGCGGCGCGCCGGAGGGCGGGGCCGGGGGCTGCACCTGCCGGCTGGTCTTCGGCGGCGCGGGCAGCGGGCTGGAGGCCCGCTCCCAGAGGGGGCGCAGCGGGCGCGGGTCGCGCTTGAGGAGGCGGCAGAGCGCGATCACCGCCGTCCAGGGCGGCACCGTCTGCCCGCTGAGGTAGCGCGACAGCGAGGACGAGCTGAGCCCGGCGTCCCGCGCGAGGGCCCGGACGCCGAGCCCGGACAGCTCCTGCAACATGCGCAGCCGGGCCGCGAGCTCGTCCTGCGGGTCGCCCTTCTTTGCTCCGCGCTGTTGCACGACCACCGTCCCCGCCTTCCGTCCCACCGCGGCAGAACTCCTGCGGAGCGCGTCGCCGCTGCTCACGTGCGTTGCGCCTGTCCCACGGTGTCCCATCGACGTCGTCATCGTAGGCCGCCCGGGCTGGAATTGGGACATGCCCCCGACGGACGGGGGCACGACCGCAGAGGAGAACGCAGATGCAGTCCCGTATGAAGAACCCCGCGATGGTCCTACCCGGCGCGATGAAGCCCATCCAGGAGCTTTTCAAGGCCGTGCACGCCGGCGGCGTCTCGGAGGAGACCCTGGAGCTGGTGCACCTGCGGGTCAGCCAGATCAACGGCTGCAGCGCCTGCGTGGACGCCGGCGCGAAGACGGCGCGCAAGGCGGGGGTGACCGACGAGCGGCTGGCCACCGTCGCCGCCTGGAGGGAGGCCCCGTACTTCACCGAGGAGGAGCGCGCGGCGCTGGCGCTGGCCGAGGCCGCGACGCGGCTGGCCGACCGCGCCGACGCCGTGAGCGACGACGTCTGGGACGCCGCCGCCACCTACTTCGACGAGAAGGAGCTGGCCGCGATCGTCCTGATGATCAGCGTCACCAACCTGTTCAACCGGCTCAACGCCACGACCCGGCAGATCGCCGGCGCGTGGGGCTGAGCGCGCCCCGTCCGGCGACCCCCTCAACGAACCAGGAGAATCCCGTCATGAGCGACACGAAGAAGAGCACGAGCGCGGCGTCCGGCGAGAAGTTCGACGGCTTCACCGCCGAGGAGCGGGCCGCGATGAAGGAGCACGCCCAGGAGCTGAAGAAGGCCGCGCGCCGCAGCCCGGGCAAGGCCAAGGCCGACGGGGAGGGCGACGTCCTCGCCAAGATCGCCGAGATGGAGGACGCGGACCGCGCCATCGCCGAACGGGTGCACGAGATCGTCCGGGCCGCCGCTCCGCACCTCGTGCCGAGGCTCTGGTACGGCCAGCCCGCGTACTCCAAGGACGGCAAGGTCCTCTGCTTCTTCCAGGCGAAGGCGAAGTTCAAGACGCGGTACGCGACCCTCGGGTTCAGCGACGTGGCGGCCCTCGACGACGGCGCCATGTGGCCGACCTCCTTCGCCCTGCCGGAGCTGACCGCCGAGGGCGAGGCGCGGATCGCCGGCCTGGTGAAGCGGGCCGCCGGCTGAAGGCGCGGCGGGCTGCGCCCCGGGGGCTCCCTGCTAGGGTGAATTTAGACCTAAACTCAGAGGGGGTTCCGACATGGCGCGCACGATCGTGGTCAGCGGCGGCGGCACCGGCATCGGCAGGGCGGTGGCGGCTCGCTTCGCGGCCGGCGGGGACCGGGTGGCCGTCGTCGGCCGCCGCGCCGCGGTGCTGGAGAAGGCGGCCGGAGAGATCGGCGGCACCGCGCTGCCGGCCGACCTGAGCGATCCGGACGGGGTCGAGCGGGTCCGCGCCGAGCTGGCCGAGCGCTTCGGATCGATCGACGTGCTGGTCCACGCCGCGGGCGGCAACGCCGAGTACCAGGGCGGCTCCGGCGGCGTCCTGGAGCGGTGGACGAGCAACTTCCGCACCAATGTCCTGACGTCGGTGCTGCCGACCGAGGCGCTCCGCGACCTGCTGAACCCGTCCGGGAGGGTCGTGTTCATCTCCTCGGTCGCGGCGCTGCGCGGCTCGGGCGGCACGTCCTACGGCCCGATGAAGGCGGCCCTGCACCCGTACGCGTTCGACCTCGCCGCCGCGCTCGGGCCGCGCGGCATCACGGTCAACGTGGTCGCCCCCGGGTTCATCGAGGACACCGAGTTCTTCGGCGGCTCCATGAGCGACGAGCGCCGCGCGGCGCTCGTCGCGCAGACCCACACCGGGCGGGCCGGGACGCCGGGGGACGTCGCCGAGACCGTGCACTGGCTCGCCTCGCCCGGCGCCGGGCACGTCACCGCACAGATCGTCCAGGTCAACGGCGGTGCCGAACGTGGCCGCTGAGCCGCCGCGCGACGGCGCCGACGCCATCCAGGACGCCTGGCGGCGCGAACTGCCGGGCGTCCCGGTGGAGTCGATCGGGGTCGTCACCCGGATCTGGTGGGCCGCCAAGGTCTTCGGCGACGAACGCCGCCGCCTCCTGGCGAGGCTGGGGGTGGACGTCGCGACGCTGGACCTGCTGTCCACCCTGCGCCGCTCCGGCCCGCCGTACCGGATGAGCCCGGGCGAGCTGGCCGACGCCTGCATGGTGACCCGCGGGGCGATCACCCAGCGCGTGGAGCGGGCCGCCGGGGCCGGGCTGGTCGAGCGGACCACCCCCGGGTCCGGGTACCACGCGCGCGCGGTCACCCTCACCCGGGAGGGCAACGCCCTGCTCGACCGCGTCGTCGCCGACCTCCTCGCCGCCGAGGACCGGCTCATCGGCCATCTCGCCCCCGACCGCCGCGAGCAGCTCGCCGACCTGCTGCGCGAGCTGCTCGCCGGGCTCGGCGGCCCGAGCCCGGCGAGCCAGGTCGGGGACTGACCCACCGGGGCCCGGCCGGCCCGGGGTCCGCGCGGACGGTGTCAGGAGCCCGTGAGGACGACGAGCTCCCGCGTCGCCCGGGTCATCGCGACATAGCGGTCGACCGCGCCTTCGATGCCCTCGCCGAACCCGTCCGGGTCGACGAGCACGACCAGGTCGAACTCCAGCCCCTTGGCCAGTTCGGGGGTCAGCGACCGGACGCGGGGCCTTCCCTTGAACGCGGGGGCGCCGATGACGCAGGCGACCCCGTCGTCGTTCGCGTCGAGCCAGGCGTCGAGAACCCGGTCCAGGTCCGCGACCGGTCCCCGGACGACGGGGATGCCGGTGGCGCGGATCGAGGTCGGCACGTTGGCGTCCGGGAGCGCGGCCCGGATGACCGGCTCGGCCTCCGCCATGATCTCCTCCGGCGTCCGGTAGTTGATGCCGAGGGAGGCCAGCTCGATCCGGTCGAGCCCGACCCGTTCGAGCCGTTCCCGCCACGACTCGGTGAACCCGTGCCTGGCCTGCGCGCGGTCCCCGACGATGGTGAAGCTCCGCGACGGGCAGCGCAGCAGCAGCATCTGCCACTCCGCGTCGGTCAGCTCCTGCGCCTCGTCCACGACGACGTGCGCGAACGGGCCGGCGAGCAGGTCGGGGTCGGCGACGGCCAGCGCGCTCTCGTCGACGAGGGCGTCATGGAAGTCCTCGCCGCGGAGCATCGTCACGAGCCCCGTCCCGTACTCGTCGTCGGCCACCTCGGCGAGGTCGTCCACGACCCTCTCCCTGCGCTCGCGCTCGGCGGCGAGGGCGGCCTCGCGGCGGCGCCTGCGCAGCGAGGCCCCCGGGTCGCCGAGGCGCTGCCGCGCCGCGTCCAGGAGCGGCAGGTCCGACACCGTCCAGGCCTGGGCGTCCTCGCGCTGCAGCCTGCGGATCTCGTCCCTGCCGAGCCAGGGAGCGCACAAACGCAGGTAGGCGGGAACCGACCACAGGTCGCCGACGAGGTCGGCCGCCTCGATCAGCGGCCACGCCCGGTTGAAGGCGGTGCGCAGCCCCCGGTCCTGCCCGAGCGACCTGCGGAGCATCTCGGGCGACGCCGCCCCTTCGCCCTCGTCCACCCCCTCGTGCTTGTCCGCGAGGATCGTGAGCAGCTCCTCCCAGATCTGGTCGCGCGCCTCGTTGTGCGGCGTGCCGGGCTCCGGCGCCTGGAACGCCTCGGCCCAGTCGGCGGGGCTCAGCCAGACCTCGCCCCAGTGGGCGCTGACCTCCATGCCCTCGGTGGGCGGGTTCTCGTAGAACGCGACGGCCTTCTCGATCGCCTTCACCATGTCCGCGGACGACTTCAGGCGGGCCGCCTCCGGGTCGGTCTCGACCGCCGCGCCGGGCCCCTCGGCGACGAGGTCGCGCAGGGTGCAGATCTGCACGCCCTCCTCCCCGAGGCTGGGGAGCACGTCGGACACGTAGGCCAGGTAGGGCTGGTGCGGGCCGACGAACAGCACCCCGCCGCGGTGGTGGCCGAGGCGGGGGTCGGAGTAGAGGAGGTAGGCGGAGCGGTGCAGGGCGACGACCGTCTTGCCCGTCCCCGGTCCGCCGTCGACGACGAGGGCGCCGCGGGACCCCGCGCGGATGATCGCGTCCTGGTCGGCCTGGATGGTGCCGAGCACGTCGCGCATCCGGTCCGAGCGGTCGCTCCCCAGGCTCGCGATGAACGCGGACTGGTCGTCCAGCGCCGCGTGCCCCGCGAACCCCTCGGCGGTGAACACCTCGTCCCAGTAGTCGCTGATCCGGCCGCGGGTCCAGCGGTACCTGCGGCGGCTCGCCAGCCCCATCGGGTCGGCGTGGGTCGCCCCGAAGAACGGTTCGGCCGCGGGCGAGCGCCAGTCGAGCAGCAGCCGGCGGCCCTCGCCGTCGGTGAGCCCGAGCCGCCCGATGTACACGGGCTCGGAACCGTCCGCGGCGGCCATGTGCCCGAGGCAGAGGTCGAGGCCGAACCGGCGCAGCGTGCGCAGGCGGGCGGTCAGCCGGTGGATCTCCATGTCCCGGTCCATCGCGCCCTGGCCGATCCCCCCGGGCGCCCTGCGCTCGGCTTCGAGGCGGTCGGACAGGTCGGAGATCGTCTGGTCGAGGCACCGCGCGACGGCCGCGAAATGCCGCTCGTCACGCTCGATCAGCGCCGGGTCGGCCTTGGCGGACAGGCGCTCGGGGAGGTCGAACACGCTGGCGGTCAGAGGATTCACGTATCGGCTCCGGGTCGTGATCGCTGGTCGTGGTGGCGAGTTCCCGCGACCGCCGGGGAGCCGCCGGCGGACCGCCGTCCCCGCGCCACCGGCACGACGACGACGGCCCTGCGCTGCGCCCCCGGTCTTCGCAGGTTCCGGCCTCGGCGGACGATTCTGCGGCACGACCCGGGTCTTGCCGCAAGCCCCCCGGTGCGCTATACGTTGAGAGTGGAGGGGAGAGTTGCCCTACGCGCGCCCTCCATTCCCCCGGATTCCCGGCCCCACCTCAGACCATGTACTGGTCGTGACGGTGGTAGAGGTCGGCCCACTGCTGCTCGCTGAGCCGCCGCCCGCTCTTCACGATCTCCGCCAGCTCCTCGAAGTAGGCCTCGCGCGGAGCCCCCGGGGCGAACAGGACCAGCATCGAGGCCGCCCCGTGCGGATTGTCGAACGCGTGGATCCCACCCGGCGGGACGAACAGGAAGTCGCCGGGCGAGGCGTCGACCCAGCGGTCCCCGTCGTAGAGCGCGACGGTGCCGGACAGGACGAAGAACGACTCCGACATCGTCTTGTGGAAGTGCGCCCCCGCGCCGCGCCCTGGCTCGGCACTCATGTCCCACCGGTAGAGCCCGTACTGGCCGCCGGTGGATGCGCCCGTGGCCAGGTAGTGCACCTCGGAGCGCGTGCCGATCAGCAGGTCGGGCGCGGAGCCGCCCTCCCGCATCCTGCCGCTGACCTCGCCCTCGTCTCCGTGGAAGAGCTCTTTCGGATACGACATTCCGTCCTCCTCTTCGGGTGTCCTCCCCATCGTGGCGGCCGGCCCTGACGTTCGCGCGCCGGTCAGTCCGCCAGGGCGGCGAACATGCCGGGCTCGTAGGAGCCGCCCTGGTTGCGCGCGATCACGCCGAGCCGGTTGGCCGCGTTGATCATCGCCACCAGGTAGACCAGCGCGGCGAGCTGGTCGTCGTCGTAGTGCTCGCGGGCCCGGGCCCACGTCTCGTCCGAGACGCCCTGGTGCGCGTCGGCGAGCCGGGTGCCCTCCTCGGCCAGCGCCAGCGCGGCCCGCTCGGCCTCGGTGAAGACGGTCGACTCGCGCCAGGCGGCGACCAGGTGCAGCCGGACCGCGCTCTCCCCGGCGGCCGCGGCCTCCTTGGTGTGGAGGTCCACGCACCAGCCGCAGCCGTTGATCTGGCTGGCGCGCAGCATCACCAGCTCCTGCAGGTCCCGGGGCAGCGACGACTGCTCGATCGCCACGCTGACGGCGGCGAACCGCCGGCCCACCCTGGCGGCGAACTCGTTGGTCATCAGGTTCAGACGGGGTTCCATGCCTTTGCTCCCTGCGTGTTGAGGTGCGCACCGCGCGGATCGTTCCCGCGGCGGCCTGACGACCATGGAGATGCCGGCGCCCCGCTCCACGTGACAGCGCCGCCCTGTGACCTGCGCCACGTCCCGGCCTCCCGGGGCGGAGGGCGGGGCGGCCGGGTCGTTAGAGCCGGATGTGACCGGGTAGCCGTATGCGGTGGCCGGAGGAGCCGGCGACTCGATCGACACCGAGGGGGCGGAGTTGACCACGCCGGAGGAGAACGCTCCGAAGACCGAGGACACCGACCAGGCGGAGCCCGGCCAGGAACGCGGGAAGCGGCCTGACGTGCGCACCGAACTGGGCGCCGAGCTTGAGGACAAGATGGCGGAGAAGGGGCTGTCCCGGGACGACTTCTCCGAGTCCTGAGGCGGTCCCGTCGCCGCTGCCCCGTGGAATGACGGGCGGCCTCCTCCGAGCACTCCCCAGGCGCTACTCGGGCAGGGGCTGAAGGCTCAGGTCGCAGAGGCGGCAGCCCAGCATGCCGTTGTAGAGGGCGTGCTTCGGGCAGCGCTCAAGGTGTTCGGGGGGCGGCGGGACGGTCCAGTCGGGTCGTGTCGCCGGAGTCCGCACCGGGATGGGCGCGGGCCATCCGTCCACCATCGCGCGGTACCGGCCGAGGTAGTCGAGCGCGAAAGGAGGGTGGTAGGCGAGCAGGTCCCAGCCGTGCCGGGTCAGCGCCAGGTCGAGGACGCGCAGCAGGAACGCCTTCTCGGCCGGCCAGTTCGCCGTCCACGGGAGCTCGTTCAGATCGAACCCGTCCGTACCGCGGCCGAGGCGGTGCCCGTCCGCGAAGTACAGCACGAGATTGCTCTCCCAGGCGGATCCCGTGAGGGCGCACCCGGCAAGGGTGAGCACGTCGAAGAAGACGTCCGTCCCGCCGTTGGACAGGTGCAGATCACCCTCGGACGTCCCGAGGGCTTCGAAGGTGTTGCTCACGCCTCGTCACCTGTCTCCCCGGGCGGACCGGACGGTCTCGGCCGTTCCGGCGTCCTGCGGATGGTGGTCGAAACGGGCGGGCCACCACACCTTGGGGCCGATCATACGGACGAGCGCCGGAACCAGCAGAGACCGGACCACGAGCGTGTCCAGCAGCACGCCGAACGCGACGATGAACGCGATCTGCGCCAGGAAGGACAGCGGGATGACGACGAGGGCGGCGAACGTGGCGGCCAGCACGACCCCCGCCGAGGTGATGACGCCGCCGGTCGCCGTCAGGCCGCGCAGGACGCCCTCCCGCACGCCCCAGCGCCGCGTCTCCTCCCGGACCCGCGACATCAGGAAGATGTTGTAGTCGACGCCGAGCGCGACCAGGAACACGAAACCGTAGAGCGGCACGGAGGCGTCCAGGCCGGTGAAGCCGAACAGGTGGCGGAACACCAGGGCCGCGACGCCGAGCGTGGCGACGTAGTTCAGCGCGACGGTCGCGATGAGCAGGACGGGCAGCGGCAGCGAGCGCAGCAGCACCACCAGGATGACCAGGATGATCGCCAGGACGACCGGGATGATGAGGGTCCGGTCGTGGGCGGCGGTCTGCTGGGTGTCGTACTGCTGCGCGGTGTAGCCGCCGACCAGCGCGTCCGCCCCGGGGACGCCGTGCACCGCGGCGCGCAGGCGCTTGAGGGTGGCCTTCGCGGCGTCGCTGTCGGCGGCCGCCTTCAGCGTCGCGTCGATCCGGATCCGCCCGTCCACGATCTTCGGCGGCCCGCCGGGACGGCCCGACGCGCCGACGGGCGCGGCGTCCGCGACGCCCTCGGTGCGGGCGGCGGCGTCGGTCACGGCCCTGGCCTGCGCCGCGTCGGCGATGATGATCGCCGGCTGGCCGGACCCGCCGGGGAAGTGCTGGGAGAGCGTGCGCTGCGCGGCGACGGAGGGCGCGTCGTTGATGAACGTCTCGTCCAGCGGGACGCCGTGGGCGCGCAGCCCCGGCGCGAACGCGGCGCAGGCGATGAGGGCGATGCCCGTCCCGGCGACGACGCGGCGCGGGTGCAGGTCGACGAGGCGCGCGACGCGGGCCCACAGCCCCCTCCCCCCGTGGGCGCCTTCGGCCGGGGGCCTGGGCTTGGCGGGCCAGAACGCGACCCGTCCGAGCACGACGAGGACCGCGGGGAGGAACGTGAGCGCGCTGAGGACGGCGCAGGCGATGCCGATGGCGCCGACGGGCCCGAGGGCCCGGTTGTTGGTGAGGTTGCTGAGCAGCAGCGCGAGCAGTCCGAGCGCGACGGTGGCGCCGCTGGCGACGATGGCGCCGAACGATCCGCGCACGGCCGCCCAGCCGGCGGCGAAGCGGTCCCGGCCCGCCGCCTCCTCCCGGAAGCGGGCCGCCAGCAGCAGCGCGTAGTCGGTGGCGGCGCCGATGACCAGGATCGACAGGATGCCCTGGACCTGGCCGTCGACTCTGACGATGTCGTTCTTGGCGAGCGCGTAGACCACCGCGCACGCCAGGCCCAGCGCGAACACCGCCCCGAGGATGATCACCAGTGGGAGCAGCAGGCTGCGGTACACCAGCAGCAGGATGAGCAGGACGGCGACGAGCGCGACGCCCAGCAGCAGCCCGTCGATCCCGGCGAACGCGTCCGACAGGTCGGCCTGGGTGGCGGCCGGCCCGCTGATCTGCGCCTTCGTCCCGGGGACGGTCTTCGCCGCCGCCCGGACCTCGTCCAGCACGGCCGGCAGTTCGTCGCCGAGGTCGGGTCTGAGGGGGACGACGCCCTCCAGCGCCCGGCCGTCGTCCGAGCGCAGGGCGGGCGACGGCGCCCCGAGCGTGCCGGGCGCGCCCCGCAGGCCGGCGAGCGCGCGGGTCGCCGCGTCCCGCTGGGCGTCGGAGACCCGGCCGTTCGCCGTCCACACGACGATGGCGGGCACGGTCTCCTTCTCGGCGAAGGCCTGCTGGGCCCGCAGGACCTGGGTGGACTCGGCGCTGCGCGGCAGGAAGGCGGCCTGGTCGTTGGTGGAGACGTCGCCGAGCTTCCCGGCGTACGGGCCGAAGGCGCCGCCGACGGCCAGCCAGACCAGGAGCAGCACGGCCGGGATCGCCCAGCGGACGGGGCGCGGCGGTGTACGCATCGGTTCCTCCAGCGAGTTCGACCTGCGGCGGCCCTACCCACAAATAGCTCAATCATTAACTATCTCAATGATTGAGTTAATGTAATCTGTCCGCATGCCCGAGGGAGCGGAGGAGACGGAGGGTCCCGCCGGCCTCCGGACGTTCGCCGTCGAGCTGCGCCGGATGAACGCCGAGTTCAACCGGATCGCGCACGAGTTCGCCCACGCCAGCGGCCTGCACCCCACCGACGTCCAGGCCCTGGTAGCGATCATGGACGCGCCGCTGCGCTCCCCCGGCCGGCCGATGACGCCGGGGCGGCTGCGCGAGGAGCTGAACGTCACCTCCGGCGCGGTCACCGCCTGCCTCGACCGCCTCGAACGCCTCGGCCACATCACCCGGACGCGCGACCCCGCCGACCGGCGGGTCGTCCATCTGCGGTACGAGCCGTCGGCGATGGCCATGGGCCGCGAGTACTTCCGTCCCCTGGCGGAGAGCACCGACGCGGCGCGGAGCGGGTTCAGCGAGGAGGAACTGCGTCTCGTCCTGCGCTTCCTGCGCGCGATGAACGAGGAGCTGTCGGCCCTCCGCACCCGGGGTTCCGGCCGCTAGGGGCGCGGCGGGTCCTCGGCCGGACCGAGCAGGTCCCAGCGGTTGCCGGCGATATCGAGGAAGACGGCGACGCGTCCGTAGGGTTCGGAGCGGGGCGGCGTGACGAACTCGACGCCCGCGGCCGTCATGCGCTCGCGGGCGGCCTCGAAGTCCTCCACCCGCAGGAAGAACCCCACCCGCCCGGCGACCTGGTCGCCGACAACGGCGGCCTGCCGGGAGCCGTCCGCGCGGGCGAGCAGGATCCCGGTCTGGGCGCCCGGCGGCCGGACGACCACCCACCGCTTGGGACGCCCGTCGTTGGTGAGCGAAGGCGAGTCCTCGACCAGGTCGAACCCGAGGGCGCCGGTGAAGAATTCGACGGCTTCGTCGTAGTCGTCCACGACGATCGTGATGAGATCGAGCAGCACCGTCACGAGGGTACGGCGCGCCGCGGTCGTCCGGGCGACGAGGCGGCCGCGAACGAAGGGACACCCGCCATGGACACGAGGGAAGGAAGCCGCACCGCCGTGCTCGTCTGCCAGGCCCGGGCCGTAGCGCACGGCCGCCTGGCCCCGGACCGGTTCGCGGATCCCACCGCGTCGGCACTGCTGGAGCCCGGCGAGCTGGCGGCGGTGGAGCAGGCCCGCTCGGGCGTGCCTCCCGAGGGCTGGGGGCCCCGGATGGAGTACGAGTTCCTGCGGGCCACGGCGGAGGGGCTGGCGCCCCGCACGGTGGCCGTCGACGACGCCGTCAGGGAGCGCCCCCACCCGCAGGTCGTGATCCTCGGCGCCGGCCTGGACGGACGGGCCTGGCGCATGCCCGAGCTGGCCGGGACCGCCGTCTTCGAGGTCGACCACCCCCGCTCCCAGCAGGACAAGCGGCGGCGCGCCGCGGCTCTCTCCCCGCCCGCCGGGAAGATCGCCTACGTGCCCGTCGACTTCACCGCCGACAGGCTCGACGACTCCCTGGACGCGGCGGGGCACCGGACCGACCGGCCCACCACCTGGATCTGGGAGGGCGTGGTCCCCTACCTGACCCGCGCCGAGACGGCGGCCACGCTGCAAGCCCTCGCCAAGGCGTCCGCGCCGGGAAGCCGGCTCGTCGTCCACTACCAGGCGCCGTCGCTGGTCGCCTCGCTCGGCCGGCCGGTGGCCCGTGCGATGAGGCGGCTGTCCCGGCAGCCCGACCCGATGGCGCACGAACCGTGGCGGTCGGCATGGACGCAGGCCGCCATGCGGGAGCTGCTGACCGGGCAGGGTTACGCGGTGGCCCGCGACACCGACCTGCTCACCCTGGCCGGGGCGCTCGCCATACCCGTCCGCAGCCGGCGGACTCTCGGTTCCGGCCGCGTGCTGGTCGCCGACCGCTAGCCCGGCAGGTGGTGGTTCGACCGTCCCCGGTCCTGCTTCCGGCACTGGCCCCCTCGCCTCCGGACGCGCATGAACCCCGCCGGGCGGGAACACCTCCGTTGCAGGAGGTGCATGTGAACGCAGGTCAACTGCTCGACCGGCTCCCTGGGTTGACGTACCGGCAGCTCGACAGATGGACCAACGCCGGCTACCTGCGCGCGACGCAGGCGGGCGAAGGCGCGGGCCACGCCCGCGACTACAGCGCCGAGGAGGTCCGCGTCGCCGCGCTGATGGTCCGCCTCCACGGCGCGGGGCTGAACGTGGCCTCCTCCCACCGCGCGGCCCGCGCCCTGGCCGCCGGGCGGTCGGCGGTCCTGGCCCCGGGGGTCGAGGTGGTCGTGCACGACGGGGCCCCGGCCGCCGAGCCGCCCGAGGGGTCGTCCGGAGGGCCCCTCGCGGCCGCGTGAGGCGGCCGGGCGGCTCAGGCGTGCGACAGGGCGAACGCCGCCAGGAACCCCACGACCATGATCAGGCCGGTGAACAGGTGGGTGTCCTCGTAGGCCTCGGGGATCATCGTGTCGGCGATCATGGTGAGGATGGCGCCGCCGGCCAGGGCGGTGATGCCGGCCAGGACGTCGGCGGAGGCCCCGCCGAGCACCGTGTAGCCCGAGACCGCCGCCAGGGCGCTGATCACCGCGATCCCGCTCCACAGCCCGAAGACGTACCCGCGGCCGCGTCCCGCGCGGCGCATCCCCGAGGCGCTGGACAGTCCCTCGGGCACGTTGCTGATGAACACCGCGACCACGGTGACCACGCTGACCGCGCCGCCGCCCAGGAGGCTCGTGCCGATCACGATGGACTCGGGCACGCCGTCCAGCAGCGCGCCCAGCGCGATCGCGCCGCCCGAGCCGGGCCGCTGCTCCTCCGACGGCTGCTGCCCGCCCGACCGCTTGCGGTGCCGCGCGCCCCTCCAGGCCAGGACGGCGTTGGCGCCCGCGTAGAGCACCGCGCCGATCACCGCGCCGATCGCCGTCGGGGTCAGCCCGCCCTTCTCATGCGCCTCGGCGATGAGGTCGAACGACACCGCCGACAGCAGCACGCCGCTGCCGAACGCCATCACACTCGCGACGATGCGGGCCGGGACCGGCACGAGGTAGCCGACCAGGGCCCCCATCACCAGCGCCGACCCGGCCAGCAGGCCCCACCCTCCGGCCTGCAACGCTCCCTGCACGGCTCTCCCTTCCGTCCACGACCGCCACGCGAACGCCGGTGCCGGCGCCCTGGCGCGGATCCAGACCCCGCCGACGCTCTGCTACCCGCAAATTTCCCGCAAAACGTTGACCGGCCCTGCTCGATGGTGCTGTGTACTGGGAGACCCGCACCCCGCGCAACCTGCGGGCGGCCGGCTAGTAGGGTCGGCCGCATGCCCGCTCGTACCCCCGCCTCGTCCCCGGTGAGAGAGCCCAGGCCACCGCGCATCCCCCGCAGCCTCACGCCCGCCGGGAAGGTCGAGCGGCACATCCGGCACGACGGGAAGTACCTGTCGCTGGAGTACGGCGCGGACGCCCTCTCCATGGACGACCCGGACGGTGTCGAGGACGTCGAGTTCGAACGCTGCCGGTTCACCCAGACCGGCTTCTCCGGGTTGGTCCTGCACAGGGCGGGGTTCGCCGACTGCGCGTTCAGCGACGCCGACCTGGCGAACCTGCGGGCGTTCAACTCGCGGATGTTCAACACGCGGATCGCGAACGCGCGGATGACGGGGATGCAGCTCGCCGAGAGCGGGCTGCGCGAGGTGCTGGTCGAGGGGTGCCGCGCCGACCTCACCGGGTTCAGGCACGCGCATCTGCGGGACGTGGTGTTCCGCGACTGCAACCTGACCGAGGCGACCTTCCAGGCCGCCGAGATGACCGACGTCCGGTTCGAGAACTGCCGGCTCGGCGGCGCCCAGTTCTCCAAGGCCAGGATGAGGACGGTCCGGTTCCGCGGCTGCGACCTGCGCGGCGTCGCCGGCCTGGACTCCTTCCAGGGGGCGATCGTCGCGAGCGGCGACGCCATGAGCCTCCTGGACGCGTTCGCCGCGGAGCTCGGCATCACCATCGAGGACTGACCGGCCCGAAGGAGCCGATGCGTCGGCCGAGCCGCACGGGGAAGGGTTCCCTGGGGGGAGCATCATGGGTTACGCGATCAGCGTCCGCCTGCGCCGGCCGTTCGGCGAGACGGTCGAGCAGGTGCGCGCGGTCCTGAAGGACCAGGGCTTCGGCGTGCTGACCGAGATCGACGTGCGGGCCACCCTGCGCGAGAAGCTCGGCGAGGCGATGGAGGACTACCTCATCCTGGGGGCCTGCAACCCGCGGCTCGCCCACCGTGCGCTCGGCGTCGACCGGCGGATCGGCCTGCTGCTGCCCTGCAACGTCGTGGTGCGTACCGACGGCGACGACACCGTCGTGGAGGCGATGGACCCGCAGGTGATGGTGTCGGTCAGCGAACAGCGCGACCTCGGACCGGTCGCCGACGAGGCGGCGGAGCGGCTGGCCGCCGCGCTGAGGCGGCTGGACGCCTGACCCTCCTCGCTCAGCCGCCGGGGAACTCGATCTCGGCGGCCTCGCCGGCGCCGAGCAGGAAGTACCCGAGGAACGTCACGCCGTCCTCCCCGGCGTCGAAGCGCGCGATCCGGGCGCCCTCGGGCTCGTGGAACACGTCGCCGGGACGCAGGACGGCCGCGGCCTCGCCTTCGATCTGGTAGACGACCGACCCGGTCTCGACGCTGCCGAAGACCGGTCCGTTGTGCACGTGCAGTCCGGCCGCCCTGCGGGGCGCGATGGTGATGCGCCTGACGGCCGTGCCCGGCCCGGACAACTGCGCGTCGATGGAGGCCCGCATCTCCTCGGCGGTCCGGTCGATGGCGGCGCGAGCGAGTTCCATTTACATAAACTATGAATATAAAAGCGCTATGCTTCGGGCATGGATCGTCACGCCGCCGCTCCCGGCGCGTCCGCCGCCATCGGGGAAGCCCTCTACGGCCTGGCCACCAGGGCCGCGAGACGCCTGCCCCGGGACATGAGCCTGACGTCCGCCGCCACCCTGGCCACCCTGGACCGGACCGGCCCGCGGCGCATCACCGACCTGGCCGCGGTCGAGGGCGTCACCCAGCCCGCGATGACCGCCCTGGTCCGGGTGATGGAGGAGTCCGGCCTGGTCGAGCGGCGGGGCGACGCGTCCGACAGGCGGGTCACGCTGGTATGCCTGACCGAGGCCGGGGCCTCCTACGTCCGGACGCGGCGCCAGGCGGGCGTCCAGACCTTCGAGCGATTGATCGGCGAGCTCACCGGCGACGAGGTCGAGGCGCTGGTGGCGGCCCTTCCGGCGCTGAAGCATCTGGCAGAGTTCGAATGCCAGGACCGCGAAGGGCCGGCCGTCACGCCCGAGAGCGGGACGTCGAGCGCCATGGCGATCACGACGCCGACAAGCCTCGCTCTCGCCCGCCGACGCTCGTCCGAGACCAACCCGTAAGTCAGATGCACTCATCCCAACACTGGAGGTTCCATGCCCAAGGGCTACTGGGTCAGCGCCTACCGCACCATTTCAGACCCCGAGAAGCTGGCTGCTTACAACAAGCTGGCCGGTCCGGCCGTCAAGGCCGGGGGCGGCCGGGCCCTCGTCCGTGGCGGCCGGGTCGAGGCGCATGACGCCGGAATCGCCGAGCGCACCGTCCTGATCGAGTTCGACAGCTTCGAGCAGGCCGTCGCGGCGCACGAGAGCGCGGCCTACCAGGAGGCGCTGGCCGCCCTCTCCGACGGCGTCGAGCGCGACTTCCGCATCGTCGAGGGCATCGACTGACCGAGGTCCAGGCGGATCTTCACTTACGCGTGGACCGGCCGGAGACGATGCCGGCGGGGGGCAGGACGGCGGCGATCTTATTGTCGTACCCCCAACAGGGTCGGCGACGTTGACGTCGTGAACCCGCCAGACCTGGGCCGTTACCGCCTGTTGAGTGGGCAGGCACGACCACTCCCCCTCACAGGACGGAACCCGATGTCAACAGTGACCGCCTCGGCCGACGGCTCTCCCATGTCAGCTCGGTCGGGCTCGAACAACTGGCCGGCGGTGGTCTCGGTGATGATGGGGATCTTCGCGATCGTCACCACCGAGATCCTGCCGATCGGGCTGCTGACGTCCATCGGCTCCGGCTTCACCGTCTCCGACGGGACGGCCGGGCTGATGATGACCATGCCCGGCTACCTCGCGGCGGCGGCCGCGCCCACGGTCACCGTCGCGACGGCGCGGATCGACCGGCGGCTCATGCTGTGCGCCTGCATGTTCCTGCTGGCGGCGGCGAACTTCATCGCCGCGGCCGCCCCGGCGTTCTGGGCGGTGCTCGTCTCACGCGTCCTCGTCGGGGTGGTCATCGGCGGCTTCTGGTCGATCGGCGCGGGCCTCGCCGACCGGCTGGTCCCCGCACGGTCGGCGCGCCGGGCGACGGCGGTCGTCTTCTCGGCCGTCCCGCTGGGATCGGTTCTCGGCGTGCCGCTCGGGACGCTGATCGGAGACCTCGCGGGCTGGCGGACCAGCTTCGCGGTCATGGGCCTGCTGTCCGTGGCGGTGCTCATCGCGCTCGCCGTGCTCGTCCCCCCGCTGCCTGCGGAGGGGGCCACCCGCCTCACCGCGCTGCGCGGCATGGTGCGCGGCCTCGACACACGTCGCGCGCTCCTGGTGACCGTCCTGGTCGTCCTCGCGCACTTCGGCGCCTACACCTACGTCACGCCCTTCCTGGAACGGGTGACGCAGGTGTCCCCGGGGCTGATCACGGTGTTCCTGCTGGCCTACGGTGCCGCGGGCATCCTGGGCAACTTCCTGGCGGGCACGGCTCTGGCCCGCCATCCGCACGCCACCTTCGGCGCGGCCGGAGGTCTGATCGCCATCGCCACCCTGGCGCTTCCTCTTCTGGGGCGATGGGATCTTGGCGCCCTCACGCTGCTCATCCTGTGGGGCGCCGGCTACGGGGCGGTCCCGGTCTGTTCGCAGACCTGGTTCGCCAGAGCCGCCCCGCACGCGCCGGAGGCGGCATCCGTCCTTTTCACGGCCTCGTTCCAGGCGACGCTGTCGACCGGCGCCCTGGTCGGCGGGGTCATCATGGACCGCACCTCCCCTTCGACGGTCATGATGCTGGGCGGAGCCACCGCGGCCGTCATGGTGGTGGCCGTGGTCAGCGGGCGGCCTCGCCGGTCAGCCAGCGGTGAAGCGCCGGGAGGGGCACGTCGGCCCGGACGACCTCCAGCGCGGTGATCTTCAGGCCCCACTCGGCGACGGCGGCGTCCAGGTCGGCGGCCAGGGGGTTAGCCCGGCCGGGAAGCAGGTCGCCGAGTTCGTTCAGGCGCCGCTGGGCCACGTGGCGGCGCAGGCGGCCCTCCACGATGACGCTGATCGCGGCCGTCTGGGGAACCGGCCGCAGCGCGCAGCGGGCGGGATCCGACACCGACACCAGGGCCACGGCCTTCAGCCGCAGGGGCACCCCCTCGCGGGTGGGGGCCTCCAGCCATATGTCGAGGGGTCCCCATCGCATGGGGACGCGGACCGAGCGGTGCACGCCCGGCACCACCAGCGTGCGGCCGGGCCCCCGCACCGTGGGAGGGCCGCCCAGGCGGGAGACCACCAGGCGCTCCCCCTCGGGGACGACCCGCAGCGACGCGACGGCCAGCATCGTGATCAGGACGAGGCAGGCCAGGAGCGCCAGCGACGGCCACGTGAGGAAACCGGGCAGCAGTTGCTCCCTCGCGAGGCCCTTGGTCATGAACCCTCCCCCGCTGGTCCGGCGCTTCGCCTGGTCTCCTCAGCCTCCATCGTCACCGCCGGACGGCTGCCTTGCCATCGGGTGCGACCACCAGATCGTCCAGTCCTGCCCTGTATAACCGCACCGTCAGCCTTGCCCGGGTCCGTCCGGTGGGGGCGGGCGGTCCCTCCCGTGGCCGATGCGGTCGCGCCAGGCGGCGACCCGGTCGACGATCAGTGGGTCGGCGAGGTCGGATTCCGGCACGTCCCCGACCGGTGCGGCGGGCGGCTCCCCGGACGGAGGCGGGGGCCGCGGCGGGCGGGTCGGCATGGTGAGGACCATGGTCAGCCCGCCGCCGGGGGTCTCCTCGGGGGTGAGGTCGCCGTCCATGGCCTCGGCGAGGCCGCAGGCGAGGGCCAGGTCGACGCCGGCCTCGTCGTCCCGGCCGCCGAGGCGCCGGAGCGGCTGGAAGAGGCGGTCGCGGTCGCCGAGCCGGACCCCGGGCCCGCGGTCGATGACGCGGATCTCCAGGCGGTCGCCGAGAGCGCTGGCGGTGACGAGGACGGGTGCGCCCGGCGGGTTGAAACGGACGGCGTTGGCGATGACGTTGGCCAGGACGCGGCGCAGCAGGGCCGGGTCGGCGACCATGTCGGGCAGGCCCTCGGGGATGCGGAGCCCGACGGCCTCCCGGTCGTTCTCGCTGACGGCGCGGGGGACGGCGTCCCCGGCGGCGACCCGGCGCGGGGAGATGTCGAGCGAGCCGGACTGCAGACGACTCATGTCCAGCAGGTCGTCCACCAGATGGTCGAGCCGGGCCAGGGAGTCGGCGGCCGTGGCGACCGCGTCGTCGCGGCGCTCGCCGGGGGCGGGCGCGCCCGGGCCGCGCAGGCTCTCGACGGCGGCCCTCGCGGACGCCAGGGGGGCGCGCAGGTCGCGGCTGACGGTGGTGAGCAGCGCGGTGCGCATCTCCTCGGCGACCTCCAGCGGCCGGAGCCGCCGGGCCCGTTCGGTGAGGCGCCGGTGCTGCAGCGCGACGGCGGCCTGCGCGGCGAACGCCTCCAGGACGCGCCGGTCCGAGGCGGGCAGCGTCCGTCCCCGCAGGACGAGCGACAGGGTGCCGTCCTCGACCAGGACGTCGACCTCGCCGGCGTCCGGGCAGGTGCAGGGCTCGCCGCCGGTGCTGGCGACGACGTCCCAGCAGTCCGGGTCGCTGAGGCTGTCGGGGGTCACCGGCGCTTCGGGGTCGCGTTCCAGCAGCGTGACGGTGGTCAGCGCGAACGTCTCGCGGAGCCGTTCGAGGATGCCGCCGAGCGCGTCGTGGGGACGCCCGAGGGCGGTGACCGCGCCGTGCTCTCCGCGCAGGATGTCCCCCGCGAGGGTGGAGAGCACCTCCGCGTCGGCGCGGGCCCCGGCCACCTCTCTGCCGCGGCGGGCGGTGACGTCCACGACCGTGCTGACCGTCACCCCCACCACGACGAAGACGACGAGCTGGAGCAGCCCCTGGGTTCGGTCGACGGTGAACTGCCCGGTCGGCGGGGTGAAGAAGTAGTTCAGCAGCACCGAACCGCCGATGGCGGCGAACAGCGCGGGATACAGCCCGCCCACCAGGGCCACCCCGACCACCGCGGCCTGGAAGAGCAGGATGTCGCTGGCCAGGGGCACCTGCCAGCGCATCTGCACCAGCAGGAGGGTCAGCAGCGGCAGCCCGGCGGCGGCCAGCGCGAACCCGGCGTACCGGCGGACGGACGGAAGGCCCGCCGCCCGGTGCGCCCTCCAGCGGCGCCCCTGGCCGATCTCCTCGTGGGTGACGAGGTGCACGTCGATGGATCCGGACCGCGCCGTCGTCGTGACGCCGACGCCGGGCGAGAACATCTGCGCGACCTTTCCGCGCCGGGACGCCCCCAGGACGAGCTGGGTGGCGTTGACGCCGCCGGCGAAGTCCAGCAGCGCGTCCGGCACGTTCGCGCCGACGACCTGGTGGTAGCTGCCGCCGAGGCTCTCCACCAGGGCGCGCTGCCGGGTCAGGTTCGCCGGGCTCACGCCGGCCAGCCCGTCGCTGCGCGCGACGTGGACGGCCAGCAGGTCGGCGCCCTTGGTGCGGGCGGCGACGCGGGCGGCGCGGCGGATCAGGGTGTCGCCCTCCGGCCCGCCGGTGAGCGCCACGACGACGCGTTCCCGCGCCTCCCACGTCCCGGCGATGCCGTGGTCGGCGCGGTAGCGGTCGAGCTGGTCGTCGACCTTGTCGGCCAGCCACAGCAGCGCCAGCTCGCGCAGGGCGGTGAGGTTGCCGGGCCGGAAGTAGTTGCCGAGGGCGGCGTCGATCCTCTCGGGCGGGTAGACGTTGCCGTGCGCCATCCTGCGGCGCAGCGCCTCGGGGGTCATGTCGACGAGTTCGACCTGGTCGGCGCGGCGGACGACCTCGTCCGGGACGGTCTCGCGCTGCGGCACGCCGGTGATCTGCTCGACGACGTCGTTCACCGACTCCAGGTGCTGGACGTTGACGTTGGTGACGACGTCGATGCCGGCGTCCAGGATCTGCTCGATGTCCTGCCAGCGCTTGGCGTGGCGGGAGCCGGGCACGTTGGTGTGGGCCAGCTCGTCGATGAGCGCGACCTGCGGGTGCCGGGCGATGACGGCGCCGGTGTCCATCTCGGTGAAGCTCGCGCCGCGGTAGGACACGGCGGCGCGCGGGACGATCTCCAGCCCCTCCAGGAGCGCGGCGGTGCGGGGCCGGCCGTGGGTCTCCACGAAGCCGACGACCACGTCGGTCCCGCGGCCGGCGCGGCGGCCGCCTTCGGCGAGCATCGCGTAGGTCTTACCCACGCCGGGCGCCGAGCCCAGGTAGACGCGCAACCTGCCGCGTGCCATCACACCTCCAGTCGCCGAGGCCCCTCGCGGGGTCAGCCGCGGACCGGGTACATCCGGTCCAGCGCGATGTTCAGCCTGAGGACGTTCACCCTGGGCTCGCCCATGAAGCCGAGGTCGCGGCCGTCGGTGCTTGCCTGGACCAGCCGCTTCACCTGGCCGGGGGTGACGCCGCGGGCCCGGGCGACCCGGCCGGTCTGGAGGGCGGCGTAGGCGGGCGAGATGTGCGGGTCCAGGCCGCTGCCACTGGCGGTGACCGCGTCGGCCGGGACGGCCGGATCGGCGGGGGCGCCGCCCCTGACGGCGACGACCAGGCCGTCGGCGTAGTTCGCGCCGGGACGGGCCGGTTCCACGGGAACGCCCCTGTAGGCGGCGATGAACGGAGCCTTCACCACGCCCTGCTCCTCGTTCAGGCTGACCACCCGGGTCGGGTGCGGGACGGTGCCGTCGGCCGCGCGGCGCCCGAACACCGCCAGCACCGCGCCGACCCCGCCCGGGGTGCAGAACGGGCGCGCACCGCTGACGCCTTCGAGGGCGCCGACGGCCTTGCTCCGCGAGCAGACCCGGGTGAGCAGGCTCAGCCTGGCACTCTCCCCCGCCGCGGCCGTCTCCGGACCGGGCAGGGTGTCCACGATGTCCTCGGGTCCCAGGTTACTCGCGGCCGTCGAGGTCGGGTCGTATCCGCTCCCGGCCTCCGACGGGCGGCTCTGGAAGTACTGCCTGAGCGGGATCCCGCCCCTGCCGGTGAACGACTGGCCGATCAGGGCGCTGCCGACCGTCCGGCCGCGCAGCGAGACGGTCGAGCCGCCGGCGCGGCTCTGGAGGCCGGGCGCCTGCGCGACCGCGAAGACGGCGAGCGGGTAGGCGACGCCGCACACGGCCGTCAGCACGAGCAGGGCGCGCAGCGCGGCGAGGTGCTGCCGGACCCAGCTCGGATATGACATGTCACGACATCCCGGGTAGTAGCCGGATGACCAGGTCGATGAGCTTGATCCCGGCGAAGGGCGCGACGATGCCGCCGAGCCCGTAGACGCGGAGGTTGCGCGACAGCAGCCTGGACGCGCTGCTCGGCCGGTACCGCACCCCGCGCAGCGCCAGCGGGATCAGCGCGACGATGATCAGGGCGTTGAACACCACGGCCGACAGGATCGCCGACTGCGGGCTGGGCAGACGCATGACGTTGAGCGCGTCCAGGCCCGGGTACAGCCCGGCGAACATCGCCGGGATGATGGCGAAGTACTTGGCGATGTCGTTGGCGATGGAGAACGTGGTCAGCGCCCCCCGCGTGATCAGCAGCTGCTTGCCGATCATCACGATCTCGATCAGCTTGGTCGGGTCGGAGTCGAGATCGACCATGTTCCCGGCCTCCTTGGCGGCGGAGGTGCCGGTGTTCATCGCCACCCCCACGTCGGCCTGGGCGAGCGCCGGGGCGTCGTTGGTGCCGTCCCCCGTCATCGCGACCAGGCGGCCGCCCTCCTGCTCCTTCTTGATCAAGGCGAGCTTGTCCTCGGGCCGGGCCTCGGCGAGGAAGCCGTCCACGCCCGCCTCGTCCGCGATCGCCCTGGCCGTGAGCGGGTTGTCCCCGGTGATCATGACGGTGCGGATGCCCATCCGGCGCATCTCCTCGAACCGCTCCCGCATCCCCGCCTTCACCACGTCCTTGAGGTGGATGACGCCGAGGACCCTGGCCGCGCCGTGCGCGACCTCGCCGACGACCAGCGGAGTGCCGCCGGAGGCGGAGATGCCGTCCACGACGCGGCTCAGCTCGGCGGGCACGGTCCCGCCCCGCCGGCGCACCCAGTCGGCGACCGCCCCGGCCGCGCCCTTGCGCAGCATCCTGTCCGGCCCGCGGTCCCCGGGCTCGCCCAGGTCGACGCCGCTCATCCGGGTCTGCGCCGAGAACGGCACCCACCGCGCCTGCGACAGCTCGCCCGGCGAGCGCTCCCGCAGGCCGTACCGCCGCTTGGCGAGCACCACCACCGAGCGGCCCTCGGGCGTCTGGTCCGCGAGGCTGGACAGCTGCGCCGCGTCGGCCAGCTCGTCATCGCCGACGCCCTGGACGGGCAGGAACTCCGCCGCCTCCCGGTTCCCGAGGGTGATGGTGCCGGTCTTGTCCAGCAGCAAAGTGTTGACGTCGCCCGCCGCCTCCACCGCGCGCCCCGACATCGCCAGCACGTTCCTCTGGACCAGCCGGTCCATGCCCGCGATCCCGATCGCCGACAGCAGCGCACCGATCGTCGTCGGGATCAGGCACACCAGCAGCGACACCAGCACGATCCCGGTCACCCCGTTGGCGTTCAGGGCGAGGCTGTCGCCGACTCCGGGGTTGATGGCCCTGGAGAAGATCGCCAGCGGCTGCAGCGTCGCCACCGCCAGAAGGAAGATGACCGTCAGCGCGGTGAGCAGGATGTGCAGGGCGATCTCGTTGGGGGTCTTCTGCCGGCTCGAACCCTCCACCAGCGCGATCATCCGGTCGACGAACGACTCCCCCGGCCGCTGGGTGATCTTCACGACGATGCGGTCCGAGAGCACCCTGGTCCCGCCCGTCACCGCCGAGCGGTCCCCGCCCGACTCCCGGATCACCGGGGCCGACTCCCCCGTGATCGCCGACTCGTCCACGCTCGCGATGCCCTCGACCACGTCCCCGTCACCGGGGACGACCTCCCCCGCCTCGACGACGACATGGTCGCCCTCCCGCAGCCGCGTGGCGGCGACCGCCTCCTCCCCGGCCCGCTCCCGGCCCGGCGTCCAGTCGAGCAGGCGGCGGGCCACGGCGTCGGTCTTCGCCTTGCGCAGCGAGTCGGCCTGCGCCTTGCCGCGGCCCTCGGCCACCGCCTCCGCGAGGTTGGCGAACAGCACCGTGAGCCAGAGCCACACCGCGATCGACCAGGCGAAGACGCTCGGGCGCAGGCCGGCCAGGACCGTGGTGAACACCGCGCCCACCTCGACGATCAGCATGACGGGGTTGTGCCACAGCGTGCGCGGGTCGAGCTTGGCCGCCGCGTCCGGCAGGGATCTCAGCACCTGCTTCGGGTCGAGCAGGCCGCCCCGTGCCCTGCCGCCGCGGCGTTCCGGCGGCCGCGGCGAGGGGCCCGTCGAACGGCGGACCCGCGCGGTCATGCGTGGATGCCTTCGGCGAGCGGTCCCAGCGCCAGCGCGGGCAGGAACGTCAGGGCGACGAGGACGACGGTGACGCCGACGACCAGCCCGACGAACTGCGGCCGGTGCGTGGGCAGCGTGCCCTCCGAGGCGGGGGCGCGGCCCTGCCTCGCCAGCGACCCCGCGAGCGCCAGCACGAAGACCATGGGGAGGAACCGGCCGAGGGCCATGCAGAGCCCCAGCGCCGTGTCGTACCAGAGGGTGCCGGAGGCCAGTCCGGCGAACGCCGAGCCGTTGTTGTTGGACGCCGAGGTGAACGCGTACAGCACCTCCGACAGGCCGTGCGGCCCGGGGTTCAGGATCCCGGCCCTGCCGTCGCCGGTCGCCATCGCCGCTCCCGTGCCGACCAGCACCAGGATCGGGGTGGTCAGGAAGTACAGCGCGGCGAACCTGATCTCCCGCGACCCGATCTTCTTGCCCAGGTACTCGGGCGTGCGGCCCACCATCAGCCCCGCCACGAACACGGTGACGACCGCCAGGATCAGGATCCCGTACAGGCCCGAGCCGACGCCGCCGGGCGCCACCTCGCCCAGCATCATGCCGACCATCGCCATCATGCCGCCGAGACCGGTGTAGGAGTCGTGCGCCGAGTCCGTCGCCCCCGTCGACGTCATCGTCGTGCCGGTGGCGAAAGCCCCGGAGTCCGGCACCCCGAACCGGGTCTCCACGCCCTCCGTCGCGGCGCCGATCGCGGTCGGGACCGTGCCGTGGTGCATGAACTGGAAGACCTGCAGGAGCACGGCGCTGACGATCGCCAGCGCCGCCATCACCGAGACGAGAGCGTAGCCCTGCCCGTTGTCGCCGACCATCCGGCCGAACGTGCGCGGCAGCGAGAACGCGATGACCAGGAGCAGGAAGACCTCCAGCCAGTTCGTCCAGGCGGTGGGGTTCTCGAACGGGTGGGCGGAGTTGACGGCGTAGAAGCCGCCGCCGTTCGTCCCGAGCAGCTTGATCGCCTCCTGGCTCGCCACCGGCCCGCCCGTCAGCGTCTGGGCGCCGCCCGCGATCGTGCGCACCACGTGGTGCGCCGGATCCCAGAAGTTCTGCACCGCCCCGCCGGCCACCAGGACGAGCGCGGCGAGGAACGCGACGGGCAGCAGGATCCGCAGGGTGCCGCGGAGCAGGTCGACCCAGAAGTTGCCCACGTGGTCGGTCCGCTTGCGGGCGAAGCCCCGCACCAGTGCGACGGCGACGGCCATGCCGACGGCGGCGGACGCGAAGTTCTGCACCGCCAGGCCCGCCATCTGCACCAGGTCGCCCATCGTCGACTCGCCCGCGTACGACTGCCAGTTGGTGTTCGTCACGAAGCTGACCGCCGTGTTCCACGCCTGGCCCGGCCCGACCGGCGGGAACCCCAGGCTCAGCACCAGGTGGTTCTGCAGCCGCTGCAGCCCGTAGAGGAACAGGACGCCGACGGCCGAGAACGCCAGGACGCTGCGCGCGTAGACGGGCCAGGTCTGCTCGGCGTCCGCCGCGACCCCGGTCAGCCGGTAGACGATCCGCTCGACGCGTGCGTGCCGCGTGCCGGTGTAGACGCGGTACATGTAGTCGCCCAGCGGCCGGTACACCGCCGCCAGAGCGAGGACGAGGGAGGCGATGAAGACGGTTCCGGCGGCGGTCGGGCTCATCTAGAAACGCTCCGGGAAGAGCAGGGCGATGATCAGGAAGACGGTCAGCACCGCGGCCAGCACGAGACCGATCGCGTTCTCGGCCGTCACAGCCTCTCCAGTCCCTTCACCACGAGGGCGAGCAGGACGAAGACCGCCACCGTCAGCAGAACGAACACGACGTCGCCCATGGTCGTCTTCCTTCCAGGAGCGCATGAAGCAAAGCGCCCGCTCGGGGAGTTTTGGCGGAACTTGACGGCCTCTTAGCGGCCGGGCCGGATTCAGGGACGGCCGTCCGGGCGGCCCTCGCGGCCGGCGAGGAGGCGCAGGCGGGCGCCGTCCTCGCGTTCGCGCTCCTCCAGGGCGGCCTCGATCTCGGTCAGGGCGGCGCGCAGCCGGGGAAGGCGGCGGCGTTCGATCGCGCGGACGCGCTGCCGCGTGGCGGCCACCTCGGCGTCGACGGCGGCCGCCGCCGCGGTCGCGGCGGCGTGGGCGCAGGCGGCTTCGAGCGCGGCCCGGCAGGCCCGCCGCGCG
The DNA here is from genome assembly GCF_039540335.1 of Actinomadura verrucosospora. NCBI lineage: Bacteria > Bacillati > Actinomycetota > Actinomycetes > Streptosporangiales > Thermomonosporaceae > Actinomadura > Actinomadura verrucosospora. Next base: position 41,437 of record NZ_BAABEV010000029.1, read on the forward strand.
GGCGCCACCGCGGTGCCGGACGGCGACGGCGCGGGCCGGTCGGGCAGGTCGAAGACGATGCGCCGGGGGTAGGTCACGCCCATGAGGACGGCGTGCTCCACGGTCAGCTCGGCCCGGTCACCGGTCGAGGCCAGGGGCAGCACCCGGCGCCCGCCCAGCAGCGTGGCGCGGTTCAGCAGCCTGTCGGCCTCCCGGCAGCGGCGCTCCCAGTCCTCGCTCGTGGCGCGGGCGAGCCGGTGCAGGCCGTCCTGCTCGTCCCGCAGGATGCCGAGCTTGCGTTCCAGCAGGTCGAGGGCGGCCTCGGCGGCCGCGATGCGCCGGCGGTGCCAGAGGCGTCCCGCGCGTCCTCGCGGCCCCGTGCTCACCGCTCGCGCCCGAGGTGCTCGTCGATCGCCTCGGCGGGCAGCATGGTGAGCTCGCGGCGCGGCAGTGCCGCGAGCGCCCGCCATGCCAGGTCCAGGGTCTCTTCCAGCGGGCGGGCCTCCGCCCTGCCCTGGGAGATGAGGGTCTCCCGGCAGGCGCGCTCGAAGTCGAGGTAGTGGCGGTCGGTGTCGCTGAGGGCGCCGGCCCCGACGAGCTCGCCGAGTTCGCGGGCGCGGCGCGCCCCGGCGAGCGCGGCCGTCGTCTGCGCGGCGACGTCGAGGTGGTCGGCGCGGGTGCGGCCGGGCCCGGCGGCCTTGCGCATGAGCCGCGACAGCGACTCCAGCGCGTCGACGGGCGGGTACACGCCGAGCGCGTGCAGGTCGCCGGACAGGACGATCTGGCCCTCGGTGATGTAGCCCGTGAGGTCGGGCACGGGGTGGGTGATGTCGCCGCCGGGCATGGTCAGCACGGGGACGAGCGTGACCGATCCGGGGCGTCCGCGGACGCGGCCGCAGCGCTCGTAGAGGGAGGCCAGGTCGCTGTAGAGGTAGCCGGGGTAGGCGCGGCGCGCGGGGATCTCGCCGCGGGCGGCCGACACCTCGCGCAGCGCCTCGCAGTAGGACGTCATGTCGCCCATGACGACCAGGACGTGCCGGCCCTCCTGGAAGGCCAGGTGCTCGGCCACGGTCAGCGCGATGCGCGGAGTGACGATCCTCTCGATCACGGGGGCGTCGGCCAGGTTGAGCAGCAGCACCAGCTCGCCGGACGCCGACCGTCCTTCCAGGGTCTCCCGGACGGCGGCGGCGTCGGCGTGGGTCAGGCCCATCGCGGCGAAGACGACGCAGAACGGCTCGTCGCCCGCCGACGCCTGCGCCGCGATCTGGGCGGCCAGCTCCAGGTGCGGGAGGCCCGCGCGGGAGAAGACCGGCAGCTTCTGGCCCCTGGCGAGCGTGGTGAGCGCGTCGATGGCGGAGACGCCGGTCAGCACCGGCTCGGCGGGCGGCTCGCGGTGCACGGGGTTGAGGGGGACCCCGGCGACGGGGGCGGCGGCGCCCAGCACCGGCGGGCCGCCGTCGAGCGGCTGCCCCATCCCGTCGCAGACCCGCCCGAGCCAGGCCGTCCCGACCGGGACGCGCAGCGGCGCGCCGCTGAAGGTGACGCGCATGCCTTCGGTGCTCATGCCGCCCGTTCCCTCCAGCACCTGCACCAGGACCCGGTCGCGCGCGGTGTCCAGCACGAGCCCGTGGCGGTCGTCCTCCGCCGCCTCGCCGTCCGCCGCGTCCCCGTCCCGTCCGACCCGGATGTCGGCGAACTCGTCCCACCCCACGTCCCCGGCGCCCGTGACGACCACGAGCGGTCCGCGCACCCGCGCTATGCCGGTGTAGGACGGTCTCGGCCAGTCGGTCACCGCAGGCCGTCCAGCCTGGCCAGGACCGCGTCCCGGCGGTCGCGGACGTCCGCCGGGGCCGCGGCGTCCTCGCGGGCCCGCACGAGGGGCGAGTAGTCCAGGTCCTCGATCGCCGACACGGCGACGCCTCCGCCGACCAGGTCCTGGCACCGGTCCGCCACGGCGATCACGGCATCGGTCAGCGCGGCGGTGCGCTCGGGGGTGCAGGACGCGTCTGTGGGGCTGAGGGCGCTCTGCTGCAGGACGCCTTCCCGCAGCAGGCGCCCGGCCAGGAGCGTCACCCTTTCGGCGGCGGGCAGGGTGCCGGTGCCGACGAGCTCGGCGAGGGCGGTCAGGCGGTCGGCCTCCGCCAGCAGCCCCGACGTGCGCGCGCGGCGGCGCGCCCACTCGGGGTCCCCGGCGTCGGCGTGGGCGCGGGCCACGGCCGGGACGTCCCGCGCGAAGGATCCCGACCAGGACACCGCGGGGTAGTGCCGCGAGTACGCCAGATCCTTGTCCAGGCTCCAGCGCGCCCGCACGAACCGCTCGGTGTAGGCGGTGACGGGCTCGGTCATGTCGCCGCCCGGCGGGGACACCGCGCCGATGACGGTGACCGACCCCTCGGCGCCGCCGCGCGTCCGGACCCGCCCCGCGCGCTCGTAGAAGGCGGCGAGCGCGGACGGCAGCGCGGCCGGATACCCCTCCTCGCCGGGCAGCTCGCCGGCCCGCGAGGCGAACTCGCGCAGGGCCTCGGCCCAGCGGGAGGTGGAGTCGGCGATGACGACGGCGTCCTTGCCCTGGTCGCGGAAGTACTCGGCCACGGTGACGCCGCTGTGCACGCTCGCCTCGCGGGCCATCATCGGCATGTTGGAGGTGTTGGCGATGACCACGGTGCGGTCGGTGAGCCGGCCACCCGTGCGCGGGTCGTCCAGCTCCGCCAGCTCCTCGAGCACGTCGGCCATCTCGTTCCCGCGCTCGCCGCACCCGACATAGACGATCACGTCGGCGTCGCACCACTTGGCGACCTGCTGGAGCAGCATCGTCTTGCCCGTGCCGAAGCCGCCGGGGACGGCGACCGTCCCGCCGAACGGCACGGGGAAGAGCAGGTCGATGACGCGCTGGCCGGTGTGCAGGGGGGCGCCGGCGTCCAGCCGCTCGGCGTAGGGGCGCGGCCGCCGGATCGGCCAGTGCTCGGCCCGGTCCGCGTCCGCCCGCACGGCGCGGGCCGAGGGGTCGAGCCAGACCCCCGCGCCGCTCAGCGGGCGCAGCAGGCCGTCGAAGACGCCGCCGAGCAGGTGCGCGCCCAGCGGCGCGGACAGGGCGCGGCCGGTCGTGGCGGCCGGCGCGCCGGGAGCGAGGCCGCCGGTGTACTCGTAGGCCTGGACGGTGGCCGCGGCGCCCTCCAGAGCGACGATCTCCCCGGGGAGACGGGCCGGGCCGAGCTCGACCACGTCGTTCATCGCGGCGCCGCGCATCCCGGCGGTCTCCACGAGGGGCCCGTTGACGCGGGTCACCTCGGCGCCCACAGGTCCGCCACCTCCGTCCCGAGGGCCGCCAACGCCCGGTCCGCCAGGGCGCCCGCGGACAGGTCCAGCTCCGCGTCGGGGACGCGGGCGACCAGACCGCCCCCGCCCGCCCGCTCGACCCGCGCGCCGGATCCGAGCAGCGCCCGGGCCCGCGCCGCCAGCGCCGCCCGGTTCGCGGGGGCGTCCGGGCCGTCGAACAGGGCCCGGACCTCGCCGCCGACCCGTCGGCGCAGCTCCTCGTAGGCCCGCCTGCGCGCGCCGAGGACGATCGCCCGGGACTCCGCGCGCGCCCGGGACCGCGCCGCCGCAGCGGCCAGTGCCCCGTCGGCGCGTCCCTCCGCCCGCGCGCCGTCCAGAATCCGGGACGCCTCGGCGCGGGCCTCGTCCACGATGGCGGCGGCGTCGCGCTCGGCACCGGCGACCAGGCGGGCGGCCTCGGCGCGGGCGCCGTCCGCCAGCGCCTCGCGCACCGGGGCGAGCGCGCTCGCGATGCCCTTGCCGCCCGTCACGGCGGCATCACCACGGTCACGACCCCGGGACGCCGGCGGCGCGCGTCCCCCAGGACCGCGGCCGCCGCCGGCGTCAGCACGACCACGGCCGCCCGGTCGCCGAGCGCCTCCCAGGCGGACCGGACCTCGCCGGGGCCGTCCGCCGGGCTGACCAGCGCCCCGGCGAGGCCGTAGCCCTCCACGCGGGCCCGCTCCCCCAGCACGGCGACGCGGCCTGCGGCGGTCATGCCTTCCCGATCAGGATGATGCCGATGATCAGGCCGTAGATGGCGATGCCCTCGGCCAGCCCGACGATGACCATCGCGCGGCCGAACAGCTCGGGACGCTCGCTCAGCGCGGCGAGCGCCGCGGCGCCGGTGTAGGCGACCGCGACGCCCGCGGCGATCGAGGCCCCGGCGACCGCGATCCCCGCGCCCACGAACGGGGCCCAGTTCGCGGCCGCCACCTGCCCGGCCGCCATCACACCCGTGGACACGGAGCGTCCACCTCCTCTGCCGTCATGCGAATGTGCCAGGGCCGGAACGGCCGGCCCTGCGTGGTGAAGAGCCGCGAGAACAGCTCGTAGTACTCCAGCCGGAGCGCCTGCACCCCGGCGACGAGCGCCTCCAGGGCGAACGTCAGCGCCGTCCCCAGGACGAAGACGGCCGCGGCGGCGGCCCGCGCGACGCCGCCGTGGTGCCACAGCGCGGCGGTCCCCGTCCAGACGACCGCGGCCAGCGCGGCGTGCGTCAGGCCGAACGCCGCCAGGCGCGCGAACGACACCACGTTGGCGCCCAGCCGCACGACCAGGTCGAACAGCTCCACGACCGCTTCGACCGCGCCCGTCCCGCCGCCGCCCGCCCTGGCGAGGAAGCCGGCGAGGGCGAGCGCCAGCCCGAGGACCGCGACGGCCGCGCCGGCGAGGGCGGCGGCGGGCCGGTGGAGGTAGCCGCCCGCGGCGAGGGCGCCGATCCCGACGAAGACCGAAGCGCCGGAGATGCCCGAAGGCTCGTACAGCGCGGCGGACCAGCCCCCCTCCCTCCACCGGTTGACGATGCCCAGCGCGTAGGCGCCGGCGAGCAGCACCGCCCCGAGACCCACCGCGGAGACCAGGAGCTCTACCGGGCTGTCGAGCGGCGACAGCCACAGCCGCGGGACGACACGGGTCGGGCCGAAGAACTCCCCGTACAGCACGCCGAAGACCGTGCCGGTGGCGCCCGCGCCCAGCAGGAACGGCCACGCCCGCCGCCAGCGCGCCGGCCGGCGCGGGCGGCCCGCGACCAGGGCCGCGGCCGCCGCCATCAGCATCAGCCCGTGGCCCGCGTCGCCGAACATGATCCCGAACATCAGGACGTAGGCGGCCCACGCGAGCGGGGTGGGATCGAGGTCGGCGTAGGGGACGGGACCGTAGGTCGCCACCAGCGGGACGAGGGAACCGCGCAGGCTCTCCCTGCGGTCCTCCCCCGCCAGCAGGGACGGCGCCTCCACGCCGCGCGGGTGCGGCAGCCGCACCAGGGCGGCGCCGACCTCGGCGAGCCGGGCGGCGAGCGCCGCCTGGGCCGCGCGGGGCGTCCAGCCGACGGCCGCGGCCACCTGTCCCTTGCGGACCGCGGCGGCGGCGCGCTCTCGGAGCCGGGCTTCGCCTTCGAGCAGGTCGGGGCGGTTCCACTCGGCCAGTCGCCGCGGATCGGGAGCCGACGGCAGGACGGCCGGTTCCAGGGCCGCGGCCTCCGCCCGCTGCGGTGAACGTGCCGTGTCGTCGCGTGCGCCCTGCGGGCGGCGTCCCGGATCGAGCTCGACCACCCCGGCGTCCGCCACCCGCGCCAGGGCGTCGCGCAGCGCGTCGGCGGGGGCCACGACCGCGACGCGCGCCATCCGCACCGGCCGCAGGCCCTCAGGCCACCTCATCGTAGGCCTCCACCGGTCCGCCGCCGAGCGCCGCCGTCTCCAGCGCGGCGCGCACCCGCCGGACGTCGGCGGCCATCACGGCCACCGCGCCGACGACCGGGCCGAGGCCGAACGCCGAGCCCCGCAGCAGCGCGCCGCCGTCCTGCTCCAGCCGCCGCCAGCAGCGCGTCTCGGCCTGCCAGAGGTCGGCCGGGTCGTCGATGCCCTCCAGGGCCCAGCGGACGCCCCGGGGCAGCCGATCGGCCATGGCGGGGATGTCGGGCGCCTCCACCGCCGCGCCGCCGAGCAGCCTGCGAGCCCGTACGAGGGCGGCTTCGGGGAGGACCCTGCCGTCGCCGAACCGCTCCCCCGCGACCAGCACGGCCGCCGCCCCCGCCGCCCAGGCGCCGGCGTGCGTACCGAGCCCGGAGACGCGCGAGGCCCACGACAGCCGGAGGAACAGCCTGATGTCGTACGGATCGGCCTCCCCGGGGTCGCCCCAGGGGGTGGCGGCGAGGCGCTCGCGCACCGCCCCCGCGTCCGGGGCGTCCGCCAGCGCCGGCCATGCCGTCGCGAGCGCGCCGAGCGCGTACGGCTCCTCGGCGGGCCGCCCCTCCAGCCGCTGGAGCAGGCCGTCGATCCCGGCGATCTCGAACCATCCGGCCAGGGCCCGCAGGGCGATCACGCCGCGGGGCGGCAGCCAGCCCGCCAGCACGCGCAGATCCCAGAGCAGCGATTCCGCGACCGCGTGCTGCGCCGCGTCCAGCGTCGGCCCGGCGGGAAGCCGCCTCCCGTAGGGGGTCGCCGCCAGGCTCGCGAGCGCCTCGGCGAGGGAGCCCGCCCGCGCGATCGCCCTGACCCGCGCGGGGCCGAGCGCGTTCCGCGCGAGCGCCCGGGCCCGGACCTGGCCCGCGACGTACCCCGCGCTCACGGGGAGGCCCTCGTCTCGTCCAGGAAGCCCGCGACGAACCCCAGGGCGCGGGCCGCCAGTCCGTCCAGCCGAGTGGCGGCGACCTCCCGGATCCGCCCGGCTTCGTCTTCCGCGGCGACGCGCATGGCCCGCACTTCGTCCTCGACGGCCCGCAGAGCCTGGGCCGCGGCCGAGGCCCGTTCACCGGGCGCCGCGGTCCGCGCCTGCTCTACCAGGCCGGCCGCCTGCTCTCGCGCCGACCTCGTGAGGGTCAGCGCGAGGTCGTGCGCCACCGCCAGGGTGCGCCGCCGTTCCTGCTCCGCTTCCTCCAGCCGGGAGAAGACGGGCTCCAGCTCGTCCTCCACGGGGCGGGGCTCCGAGGGGACGGCGGCCGCGGCGCCCGGTGCTCCGGCAGGGCGGAAGCGCTGGAGAAGGTCGTGGAGTGCCGGCACCGTGCCTCCCCTGGACTCGCCCGCTCGGTCCCCTCATCCCCGGTGAAGGCGTCGCGAGCCGACACGGCCGGATGCCCCCTTCGCAGGACGAGTCCCCTCCACACCGGCGCACAAACAGCTATTTTCCGATCACAGGGAGTGACTTTCCCGTGGGCGCGCTCAGCCGGGCTTGGAGGCCGCGACGGCGTGCGGCGCGCCGGGAATCTCCCGGGCGCCCCGCGAGCAGGTGTGGTCGGCCATGAACCGGATCGCCTCGGCCGGGATGTGCCGACGGCCAGGCCTCTGCCCGGCACCAGGAGCGGAGCGCAAGGGAAAAGGGGTTTCGGCCACAGCCGGAACCCCTTCCCGGAGAATGGCGCACCGGCATCGCCGCCGGCGGGGCAGGCCAGTGCCAGTGTGGCGCGCGTTTCTGGCGCGCCGCTGTTTCCGCCATCGACTGGAACGCCCGGTAATGCGCGAGCGCCTTCCGAGGGGTCAGGACGGGCCGGCCCCTCAGAAGGCGCTGCCTTCCGCCTCCTCGCCGTCAGCGGAGGAGGGAATGACGGCGGATCACCGGGAGCCGTTCCCAGAACCGGCCGAGCCCGAGCGTCCTTCCGGCGTCGGCGAGCGCGGCGGCGATCAGCAGGGCGGCGTAGATCCAGTGCATGTCCATGAAGGGATTGGTGTCCGGCCACAGGGACGCCGCCCACAGCATGACGAGCAGGACGGTGCCGCCGATCGCGGCGAGGCGGAGGCAGATCCCGAGGAGCAGCGCGACGCCGAGGCCGCCGAGCCCGAACATGAACAGGGCGTCGACCCACACCTTCCCGGCCATCGCGTGGAAGACCTCCTTGAACGGGCCCTCGGCGTGGCTGAGAAAGCCCTTGGACGGCGAGACGCCGTCCAGCCAGCCCTTCTCCGTGGGTTTGCCGAGGCCGAAGAGCTTGTCGACGAAGGCCCAGAGAAAGGTCCAGCCCAGGAAGAGCCGTCCTGTCGCGAGGGCGTAGCGGGCCGGGTGAACGTTCGCCGCGGGCGGAGAGGGCCGCAGAGATGTCTGTACGGACATGAGGAGTCCTTGGGGCGGGGGGCTATTAATAATTAAGTTTCCTATTCAATGTCCTGCAATGCAAGAGATCTTTCAGACTTTCATTCCCTAGAACCGCGTACTACTCGGTTCACGCCCGATAACGCATTCGATTCGCTTTAACGAACCATTCCAGTGCAGTTCGATAGGCGGCCGCCACCGCGCTCCGGACGGCCGGCGGGCGACGTCGATCCGACCGGGCCGGGCGTCCGTGGTCCCGTCCGGGTCCTCGTACCAGGTCAGCTGCCGGAAGTCGGTCGTCCTGGCGCCCGCCTCCGCGATCTGGCGCCGCAGGGCGCGGGTGCGGGGGCTCCGGTCGGCGTGCACGGCCAGGACGGGGCGGCCCGGCTGCTCGGCGGCCAGGTGGTCGATCATCGCGGCGACCGGGGTGATGCCGATCCCCGCGCTGATCAGGACGAGGGGGTCGCCGTCGTCCTGCTCCACCACGTCGCCCGCGGCGACGTGGTGGAGCAGGAACGTCGAGACGGCGCCGCCGGGTCGCAGGCGGCGTCCTGGTACAGGCGGGCCTCCTCCGCGATCAGCAGCGCCGCGAAGAGCCAGTACACCTCGGACCAGGCCGCGTGCACCTCCGGCGTCACCGCGTCGCCGAGCACCTTGGCGACCGCGTCCATCAGGTGCCGGCCCACGATCGTGTACTGCTCGGGGCGGATGCCGAGCGAGGCGTGCTTGTGCGCGATCCGCGAGAGAATCTGCTGGAAGGGGATGGACGACTCCTCCGTCACCAGGTGCGCGGCGAACATCGCGGCGTAGAACTCGCCGGTGATCGCGGTGCCGTTGGCGGCGACGCCGGGCAGCGTGGCCCGCACGATGGCGGCGTGGTCGGACGAGAGCAACACTGGGTCAGGTGCACGGGTTGATCATTATTTGAATCGGAATCCGAAGTCTGATTTATCCCTGTGGGCATCGCCTCGGAGCCCGCCCGCATGGCCATGACGTGCGGCGACGCCGGGAGAGCGGCGGGCGGCCTCCACCAGGAGCCGACCTCTCCGGAGTTTTCGGCCAGGTCCAGAGTGCCGATTCGGACACCCCGACCGGGGTAGGGACCCGCGCGGGAGTCACGGCGGGAGATCGTGGACGAGGATGAGCCTTCTCGGGATGGTCGTCGCGGTGGCGGCAGCGTGTCTCATCGGCCTGGGGTTCGTGGCCCAGCAGCACGCGGCCTTCCAGGAGCCGCTCGGACGGATCCTGCATCCGAGGCTGCTGCTGGACCTGCTGCACAGCCGGCTGTGGCTGGCGGGGATCGCCCTGATGATCGCCGGTCAGCTCGTCTTCGCGTTCGCGCTGGACCTCGCCGGCGTCGCCCAGGCCACGCCGGTGCTGACCGTCAACCTCGTCTTCGCCCTCATCGCCGCGCACGTGATCTACCGGGAGCCGTTCGGCGTCCGGGCGCTGCTGGGATCGCTGATGCTCACCGGCGGGGTCGCGCTGTTCCTCGGCGTCGGGCGGCCGCACGGAGGCGCGCCGCCCGGGACGCTGTCCTTCCGGTGGATGAGCGGAGCGGTCGTGCTGGCCCTCGCCGCGCTCGTCGCGGTGGGGGGAGGCCACCGGGACCTGCGCGTCCGAGCGATGCTGCTCGCCTCGGCCGCCGGACTGCTCTTCGGGCTCCAGGACACGCTGACCCGCAGCGTCGTGCTGCTGTTCGGCGCGGGCGTGGCCGACGCCTTCACGACGTGGCAGCCCTACGGCCTGGTGTTCATCGGAGCGCTCGCACTGCTCTTCGCTCAGAGCGCCTTCGACGCGGCGCCGCTGCGCATCTCGCTGCCCGCCAGCACCGCGGCCGAGCCGCTGACCGCGATCGCGCTGGGTGTCGCGATCTTCGGCGAGAGGATCCGGCTGTCCACCCGCGACCTGGCCCTGGAGGCGCTGGGGCTGGCGGGCATGGTGGCGGGCATCGTCGTCCTCGGCCGGTCGCCGTACCTCGGCAAGCCGGGCGAACTGACGTCCAGGGACGGAGGCGGAGGTCAATGATCGCCGTCATCCTCAGCCTGCTGGGCGGCGCGGCCAACGCCCTGGCGTCGGTGCTCCAGCGCCGGGCCGCCAGGTCCGCGCCCGAGGCCGACGCCTTCAAGCCGTCCCTCATCCTCGACCTGCTGCGGCAGCCGCTCTGGCTCGGCGGGGTGGGCGCGCTCATCGCCGCGTTCGTCTTCCAGGCCGCGGCGCTGTCGATGGCGGGCCTCGCGCTGGTCCAGCCGCTGCTGGCCTCGGAGCTGCCGTTCACCATGATCCTCATCGCCTTGATGCCGCCGCGCGGGCTGCGCCAGGTCCCGTGGACGGGGGTCGCCGTCCTCACCGCGGGCCTGGCGGCGCTGCTCATCGCCGCCTCCCCCAGCGAGGGCCTCGGCACGCCGGGGCCCGGCGAGTGGATCATCGCGACGGCCGCCACGGTGGGATGCGCCGCCGCCCTGGTGGCGGCGGCGTGGTCCATCCGCGGACCGTTCCGCGGCGTGCTCCTGGGCGTGACGACGTCCCTGGGCTTCGCGCTGACGGCCGCGTTCATGAGGACGGCCACGCGCGCGTTCTCCGACGGGGTCGTCGCCGTCCTGACCTCCTGGGAGCTGTACGCGATGGCCGTGGCGGGGGCGGCGAGCCTCTTCCTGCTCCAGAACGCTCTGCAGAGCGGCAGCCTCGTGGCCGTGCAGCCCGCCCTGACGGTCACGGACCCGGCCGCCAGCATCCTGCTGGGCGTCGGCCTCTTCGACGAGAGCATCCGGACCGGTCCGTGGATCGCCGGGGAGGTCCTCGGCATCGCGGCGATCCTGCTCGGCAGCGCCATCATCGCCCGGTCCCCCCTGCTGCACGACGAGCGCGCCGTCACCCCAACGCGGCGCGAATGACGTGATCGGCCCGAGCGGCGTCGAACAGGGCGTCCACCCGGCGTTCCCGGGCCCGGCGCGCCCGCTCGTCCCCGAGCCCGTCCAGCACGTCGAGGAGTTCGGCGGGCGACCGCGCGAGAGCGCTCAGGCCCGCCCGCGCCATCGCCTCGGCGCCGTCACGCCCGTGGCCGGGGATCGGCCGGTAGGAGACGACCGGCAGCCCGCACGCGAACGCCTCCCTGCACGTCTGCCCCGCCGCGTTGTCGACCAGCGCGTACGCGCCCGACATCAGGCCGGGCATGTCGTCCCGCCAGCCGAGGGCGTGCCCGGTCCCGCCCTCGCGGACCCGGGCGAGCAGCCTCCGGTTCCGCCCGCACAGCACGACCGGGAAGTACCGGCCGGACGCCGCGAGCCCGCGGGCCGTCTCGGCCACCCCGCCGATGCCCCAGGCGCCCGCGGAGATCAGCACGATCCGCTCCCCGGGCCGCGCGCCGACCGCGCGCCGCAGCCGTCCGCCGTCGTCCGCCCGCCGGAACCCGGGCCGCACCACGGGGGCGACGCGGGCGACCGGACATCCCGTCCGATCCGCGACCGCGCGGGCCGAGGCCTCGTCCGGGCACAGGTAGCGGTCGTTGCCCGGGTGGACCCACATCCGGTGGGCGGCGAAGTCGGTCACCAGCACGAGCGACGGGACCTCCAGCCGCCCGCGCAGGCGCATCCACCCCGCGGCCTGCGCCGCGACATGGAAGGTCGACACCACCGCATCCGGCGGCAGCTCCGCCGTCCGCCGCTCCAGCCCCCTGGCGATCAGCAGGGTGAGCGGCGAGGCGGGCGGCGGGCGCGGCGCCACGAAGAAGACCTGGTAGATCCACTCATACAGCCACGGCGCCCCGCGGAGCATCGCCCCGTACATCCGCCTGAGCCCGTGCCCGAGGCGCAGCGGCACCAGGTCCAGCACGTCGACGACGCACACCTCCACGCCCCACGGCGCGATCCGGCGCGCCAGTTCCCCGGCGACGGCGTCGTGGCCCGCTCCCATGGCGGCCGAGAGGATGAGGACTCGTTTGCCCATACGATCGATCCCCCTGTGAAACTGGTCCCATGTCGCACCTGACGCGGGCTCTCGCCGGGGTCCTCCTGGCGCACGCCCTGCCCGCCGCGACCTGGCTTCCGCCCGTCCGCCTCCTGACCCCCCGGCTCGCCGGCCGCGGCGGAGCCCGGCATGTCGCGCTCACCCTGGACGACGGGCCCGACGCGCGCTCCACGCCGCTGTTCCTTGACGAGCTGGCCCGTCTCGACTGCCACGCGACCTTCTTCGTCCTCGGCGCGATGCTCCAGCGCGACCCGTCCCTGGGCCGGCGCATCGTCGCCGAAGGCCACGAGATCGCCGTCCACGGATGGCACCACGGCAACGCCCTGAGGTCCCGCCCCGGCCGCGTCTCGGCCGAGGTGCGCCGCACCGTCCGCCTCATCGAGGACGTCTGCGGCGCCACTCCCTCCTGGTATCGCCCCCCGTACGGCGTCCTCACCGCCGAGGCCCTCTTCGCGGCCCACCGCGACGGCCTGAAACCCGTCCTGTGGACGGCTTGGGGCAAGGACTGGACGGCCTCCGCGACGCCCCGTTCCGTGCAGGCCACGCTCTCCCCCGGCCTGGAGGGGGGCGCGACGCTCCTCCTGCACGACAGCGACGCCACCTCGGCGCCGGGCGCGTGGAGAGCGTCCCTCGGCGCCCTGCCCGGCGTGGTGGCGACCTGCCGCGCCGGCGGCCTGACCGTCGGCCCGCTGCGCGACCACGAGGTGTACTCCCCGAGCACGTCACCTGGTCACTCATAACCAGACGCCGCCCGTCCATGCTGGCGCGCGGGTCGGGCCCCGCATCGCAACGGCCGGGGAGTGACTATTCCGTTGTGCGGCGGCGAGGCAGTCCTGCCATCCCGTTTCGGGGGTGACCCACCGCTTTCCTGATATCACTGACTGCGACTACAAGGGAGCGGAAGGTGATGATGGCGGAGTTTGACGGAAGAGCCGGTTCGCGTAACGAGGTGCTCTGCCTGGCGGCCGGGGTCGCCGACGTGGTGGCGGAGGGGTTGCGGGGCCTGACCCGGCGCATGCCCGGTCCGGCGGAGGTGCGGCAGGAGCTCCGCGCACGCGGTGAGCTGGCGCTGCGGCGCAACGGCGCGGCTCCGGAGGCGCACATGGAGATCCTGGCCCGTCAGGCCGCCGCACGGCTCCAGGATGGCTGACCTTCGGACCCGCGTCGACCGGGCGCTGGAGGAGTTCGTCGAGGCGGAGGTCGCCGAGCTGCTGGCCCTGGACGGCGAGCTGGCGCCCGTCGCCGACCAGTTGCGCGTCTCGGTCGGCGGGGGCAAGCGGATCCGCCCGGCGTTCTGCTACTGGGGGTGGCGCGCCGCCGGACAGCCCGACACCGACGCCGCCGTGCGCGCGGCGGCGGCGCTGGAGCTGGTGCACGCCGCGGCGATCGTCCACGACGACGTCATCGACCGCAGCCCGATGCGGCGCGGGCGGCCGAGCGCGCACGAGCGGCTCGGCGACGGCCTCGCCATCATGGTCGGCGACCTTCTGGTGGCGTGGGCCGCGCAGCTGTTCCACTCCTCGGGCCTGCCGCGGGCCTTCCTCGGCCGGGCGGTGCCGCTGTGGACGGCGATGGGCCGCGAGCTGGTGGCGGGCGAGTGCCTGGAGATCCTGCGGACCGGGGCGGCGCCCGACGTGGCCCGCTCGCTGACGATCGTGCGGTTCAAGACCGGCTCCTACACCGTCGAGGGGCCCGTGCGGATCGGCGCGGTGCTGGGCGGAGCGGCCGCGCCGACCCTGGACGCGCTGGCCGCCTACGCCCGGCCGCTCGGCGAGGCGTTCCAGCTGCGGGACGACCTGTGGGGCGTGTTCGGCGACCCGCGCCGGACCGGCAAGTCGCCGCTGGACGACCTGGCCGGCCGCAAGCCCACCGCCCTGCTCGCGCTGACCCTGACCGAGGCGTGCGAGCCCGACCGCCGGCGCCTGCGGGACCTGCTGGACGGACCGCTCACCCCGGCCGGCGCCGCCGAGATCCGGGAGATCATGCTCCGCGCCCGGGCGCCGCACCGCGTCCGGCAGATGATCGACGAACGCGCGCACGCCGCGCGCGCGGCGCTCGCCGGCTTCCGGCCCGACGCCGCCGACGCCCTGGCCCAACTGATCAGCGAGGTGACCGCCGATGACTGAGTACACCGACCGGTACATGGACGCCCTGCGGCTGAAGGGCGACCCGCTCGCCGACGCGACCGTCGAAGCGCTGTTCGGCGGCGGGCAGGTGGGCAGGTACAACACCCTCATGCGCTGGTTCACGACCTCCGGCCAAGCGCTTCCCGACGGCCTGCCCGACGCGGCGCGCGACTACCTCGAGGCGACGGCGACCCCGCCGGACTGGGTCGACTGGGGCGTCATGGAGCAGGCGCGGCAGTTCTTCGTCGACAACGACGTGCACGTCTCCACCGCCCTGTCGTTCGCGGCGATGCCGGCCTGCTACGTCGTCCCGCACGTGGCCAGGCTCCTGTCGGCCACGCACTCGCTGGCCTACCCCTCCCGCCGCATGGCCGAGACCGGGCAGTTCACCGTCTACCTCATGCGGCCCGACGCGTTCCAGGCCGGCGGGCGGTTCCTGCCGGCGGCGCAGAAGGTCCGGCTCCTGCACGCCTCCATCCGCCGCCACCTGAGGGAGGAGAACCGCTGGCCCGAGCCCGTCGCGATCTGCCAGGAGGACATGCTCGGCGGGCTGATGATGTTCAGCATCCAGGTCCTGGACGCCCTGCACCGCATGGGGGTCCACATCACCGCCGAAGGCGCGGACGCCTACTACTACGCCTGGCGCGTCGTCGGCACGATCCTCGGCATCGACCCCGCGACCATCCCCCCGGACCTGGAGGCGGCCCGGGAGTTCTCCGACCGGTACATGGTGCGCCACATGGGCCCCTCCCCCGAGGGGGCGCACCTGACCCGGCAGCTGATCGACATGTACGAGGAGGTCGTCCCCGGGACGCTGCTCGACCCGATCGTGCCCGCGCTCATCCGCTACCTCATCGGCGACACGTCCGCGGACTGGCTCCAGGTCCCCCGCTCGCGGTTCGACTCCTTCATCGGGCTCGCCCCGGCCCTGCTGGGCGCCCTGGAATGGGTCGAGGACCGCGGGCCGTGGGCCGAGCACATCTCCGACCGGCTCGGCCACCTGGTCACCATGCTGGAACTGTCCTCCCTGACGCGCGGGCGCGTCATGCACTACGCCATCCCGCAGGAACTCAAATCCGACTTCGGGGTCCCCTCGAAGAACGCCCGCTGGACACCGCCCGGCCCCGCCCTCTGACCGTGCGCGACCGGCGTCCGGCGTACCGGGGAGGATGTTTCGACGGCGCAAGAGGGGCAGGGGCCAACCATCGCCGTCGACTCTCCAGGGGGGAAGATGAGTGAGCGATCAGAAGCCGCGCCCGGCGACGTCGTCGACCTCCTGCTGAGGCAGCACTCGGAGATCCGGCGGCTGTTCGACCGGGTCGAGGCCTCCGCCGGGCACGAGCGGGCCGAGGCCTTCGACCGGCTGCGCCGGTTGCTGGCCGTGCACGAGACCGCCGAGGAGGAGGTCGTGCACCCCTTCGCCCGCCGTCACATCGATCGGGGCCAGGACGTGGTCGCCGCCCGCCTGGCCGAAGAGAACCAGGCCAAGCAACTCCTGTCGGACGTCGACTACTTCGGCCCCACGAGTTCCGACTTCCTCCAGCGGCTCGGCGACCTGCGCCTGTCCGTCATGGACCACGCCCGGCACGAGGAGGAAGAGGAGTTCCCCCAGATCCGGCGGCATGCCACCGAGAAGGATCTGCGCAGGATGGCCACCGCGGTGAAGGCCGCCGAAGCCGTGGCCCCCACCCGGCCGCACGTCGGGTTCGAGTCCGCCCCCGCCAACCTGGTGGCGGGGCCGTTCGCCGCCGTCGCCGACCGCACCCGGGACGCGATCCGCAAGGCCGTCGGCAGGCGGCAGGGCTGAGGAACGGCGGAAACCGGACGGTCCTCGCCGCGCCGTCGCGGGTCAGGGCTCGAAGCGGTAGCCCATGCCCGGCTCGGTGATCAGATAGCGGGGGCGCGCCGGGTCGGGCTCCAGCTTGCGGCGCAGGTGGGCGAGGTAGACGCGCAGGTAGTTCGTCTCCTTGTCGTAGGCGGGACCCCACACCTCGTGGAGGAGCTGCCGCTGGCCGACCAGCGCGCCGGGGCTGCGGACCAGGACCTCCAGGATGTTCCACTCGGTGGGCGTCAGGCGGACCTCCCGGCCCGCCCTGGTCACCCGCTTGGCGCCCAGGTCGATGGTGAAGGCCCCCGTCTCCACCACGGCGGCGGCCGGCTCGGCCGGGGCGGCCCGGCGGACCGCCGCGCGGAGGCGGGCCAGGAGCTCGTCCATGCCGAACGGCTTGGTGACGTAGTCGTCGGCCCCCGTGTCCAGGGCCCGGACCTTCTCCTCGGAGGCGTGCCGCGCGGAGAGAACGAGGATGGGGACGTTCAGCCAGCCGCGCAGCGCCTGGATCACTTCGACGCCGTCCATGTCGGGCAGCCCGAGGTCGAGCACCACCACGTCCGGCCGGCGCCGGGCGGCCAGGTCCAGGGCGGTGCGGCCGTCGGGCGCGGTGTCCACCTCGTAGCCGCGCGTCCGCAGGTTGATGCGCAGCGCCCGGACGAGCTGCTGCTCGTCCTCGACGAGGAGTACGCGCGTCACCGTGGCCCCCCGTCCTCGCCGCCGGCCGCGGAGCCGTCCCCGCACGCGCCGGCGGCCGGCAGCGCGAAGACCATGGTGAGGCCGCCTCCCGGGGTGTCCTCGGCCCGCAGGGCGCCGCCCATCGCCTCGGTGAACCCCCTGGCCACGGCCAGGCCCAGCCCCACCCCGGTACCCCGAGGCGAGTCCCCGAGGCGCTGGAACGGCGCGAAGATCTGCTCTTTGGCCGCCTCCGGCACCCCCGGGCCCCGGTCCGCGACCCTGATCTCGACCCGGTCGGGCCGCACCTCGCCGGCCCGCAGCGTGACGGCGCCCGCGCTGTGCCGGACGGCGTTCTCGACCACGTTGGCCAGCGCCCGCTCCAGCAGCCCGGCGTCGGCGAGGACCGGCGGGAGCGTCTCCGGGACGTCCACCTCGACGCGGCCGGCCGGGACGCCCTGGAGGGCGGGCGCCACCACCTGCTCCAGGGCGATCGGCTGGGTCAGCGGGGAGACGGCGCCCGTCTGCAGGCGGCTCATGTCGAGCAGGTTGCCGATGAGGCCGTCGAGCCTGTCGGCCGACTCCTCGACGGTGGCCAGCAGTTCGGCCTCGTCCTCGGGGTCCCAGTCGACGTCGGTCTGGCGCAGGCTGCTCACCCCCGCCTTGATCGAGGCCAGCGGGGTGCGCAGGTCGTGGGAGACCGCGGCGAGCAGCGCGGTACGGATCTTGTTGCCCTCGGCGAGGCGCCGCGCCTGTCCGGCCTCCTCGGCCAGCCGCCGCCACTCCAGCGCGGCGGCGGCCTGGGACGCGAACGCCGACAGCACCCGCCGGTCCGCGGCGGGCAGGACGCGCCCGCGCAGGGCCAGCACGGTCTCGCCGCTCCGGTCCGCGCCGACCCTGGCCTGCGCGTCGGCCCGGTCGGGGTCGGGGCACGGGTCGGAGCCGGTCGACCCCAGGACGGTCCAGCCGTCCCCCGCCCGCTCCAGCAGCGCGACCGAGGTCACGCCGAAGGTCTCGCGGACCCGCTCCAGCAGGGCGGGCAGCGCCTTCTCTCCGCGCAGCACGCTGGTCGCCAGCATGCTCAGGGTCTCGGCCTCCGCGCCGCTCTGCGCCGCCTGCCGGGCTCGGCGCGCGGCCAGGTCGACCACCGAGGCGACCGCCGCCGCCACCCCGACGAAGATCACCAGCGCGAGCGCGTTGTCGCGGTCGCCGATGGTGAGGGTGTGGAAGGGCGGGGTGAAGAACCAGTTGGCCAGCAGGCTGCCCAGCACCGCGGCGGCCACCGCCGGCCACAGCCCTCCGGCGAGGGCGACTCCGACGGCCAGCACCAGGTAGAGCAGGATGTCGATGACCAGGCCGAACCGCAGGCCCGTCCCGGCCAGCAGGGCGGTCAGCGCCGGGGGGCCGGCGAGGGCGAGCGCCCAGCCCGCCCCTCTGCGCCGGCGGCTCAGCGCCGGGCCGCTCGCGCGGGTGGCGCCGGCGCGCCTCCCGGCGTGCTCGTGGCCGACGATGTGGACGTCGAAGTCACCGGACTCCCTGGCCACGGCGCTCCCGATCCCGTGAGCGAGGATTCGCCGCCGACCGGAACGGCGCCCGGCCCCCACGACGAGCTGCGTGGCGTCGACGCCGCGGGCGAACTCCAGCAGCGCCGTCGCCACGTCGTCGCCCACCACCTGGTGGAACGTCCCGTTCATGCTCTCCACCAGGGCGCGCTGGCGCGCGACCGCGGCCGCGGAGCCCTCGTCGAGACCGCCGCTGCGCACCACCCGCACGGCGAGGAGGTCCGCGCGCCCGGCCCGGGCGCCCATGCGGGCCGCGCGGCGGAGCAGCGCATCGCCCTCCGGGCCGCCGCCCAGCGCCACCACGATGCGCTCGCGCGCCTCCCACGGCTCGGTGATGCCGTGCTGGTCGCGGTAGCGGGCCAGCCCCTCGTCGACGCGGCCGGCCACCCACAGCAGCGCCAGCTCGCGGAGGGCGCTGAGGTTGCCCGTCCTGAAGTAGCCGGGCGGCAGGGCGGCCTCGTCCGGCGCGTGGACGTTCCCGTGCGCGAGCCGCCGGCGGAGCGCCTCGGCGGTCATGTCGACCAGCTCGATCTGGTCCGCCCGCCGGACGACCGCGTCCGGGACGGTCTCGCCCTGCCGGACCCCGGTGATGCCCTCCACGACGTCGCTGAGCGATTCCAGGTGCTGGACGTTGAGGGTGGAGACCACGTCGATGCCCGCCCGCAGGAGCTCCTCGATGTCCTGCCACCGGTGGGCGTTGCGGCCTCCCGGCGCGTTGGCGCGGGCCAGTTCGTCGACCAGCGCGACCTCGGGACGGCGGGCGAGCAGGGCGTCCACGTCCAGCTCGGTGAGCCGCGCCCCCCGGTGGCGCGTGCGGCGGGGCGGGACGACCTCCAGGTCGCCGATCTGCTCGGCCGTCCGGGAGCGCCCGTGGGTCTCGACGAGCCCGACGACCACGTCCGTGCCGCGCCCGGCGCGCCGCCGGCCCTCGTTCAGCATGGCGTAGGTCTTGCCCACCCCGGGCGCCGCGCCCAGATAGATGCGCCATGCGCCCCGCCTGCCCATGCCGAGCGCCGCCTCCCCCTCGCCTGAATTGTCCCTTTATGAGGCCTGGCGAAATCTAGCAAAGCCCGGTGGGCGGCCCTGCGCGGTCCGTCCCCGCGGACCGGGATTTGACGCTTTCTTAACGGCCGCCGGTCCGCAGGGTGACCACCATGGTCAGCCCGCCGCCGGGAGTCTCCTCGGGAAGGAGGGTGCCCCCCATCGCCTCGGTCATCCCCCGCGCCAGCGCCAGCCCGAGGCCGACACCGGCACCGTCGCCGCGGTCGTCCAGCCGCTGGAAGGGCGCGAAGACCGCGTCCCTCTCGGACGCGGGGATTCCGGGACCGCGGTCGATCACCCGCAGCTCGACCCGGTCCGCGTGGGCGCTCGCGGTCACCGTGACGCGCTCCCCGGGAGGGTTGTGGCGGACGGCGTTGGCGATCAGGTTCGCCAGCACCCGCTGGAGCAGGACCGGATCGGCCGGCACCTCGGGCAGCCCGCCGGAGATCCGGATGCGCACCCCGGCCGCGCCGGGGTGGTCGAGGGAGGCCACGGCGCGGGGCACGACGTCCTCGACCGCCAGGGGCCGCGCGACGACGCCGAGCACGCCGGCCTGCAGCCGGCTCATGTCGAGGAGGTCGGCCACGAGCCGGTCGAGCCGCGCCAGGGACTCGGCGGCGGTGTCGACCAGTTCGTCCCGGTCCTCCTCGATCCAGGTGACATCGGGGCTGCGCAGGCTGTCCACGGCCGCCTTCGCCGAGGACAGCGGGGTCCGCAGGTCGTGGCCGACGGCGTTGAGCAGGGCGGTGCGGACCCGGTCGGCCTCGGCCAGCGGACGCGCCCGCTCGGCCTCGGCGGTCAGCCGCTGCTGCTGCAGCGCGGCCGCGGCGTGGGCCGCGAAGGCCTCCACCACCCGGCGGTCCTCGGCCCGCAGCGTCCGGCCGCGCAGCACCAGGACGAGGTCGTCGTCGATCGGGATCCCGGTCTCGCCCGCCTTCGGGGCGGTGCAGGGCGGGCCCCCGGCCGTCGACACGATGCGCCAGCGGCCCGGATCGCCCTGCGAGCCGAGCGTCCCGGCGGACTCCGGCTCGCGCTCCAGCAGGGTCACCGCCGTGAGCCCGAAGGTCTGCCGCAGGTCCTCCAGGATGTCGCGCGGCGTGCTCTGGCCGCGCAGCACCCCGCCCGCGAGGGCGGACAGGACCTCGGCCTCGGTCCGGGTCCGGGCCGCCTCGCGGCTGCGCCGGTAGTTCAGGTCGACCACGGCGCTGACGGCGGCGGCCACGACGACGTAGACCACCAGGGCCAGCAGGTTCTCCCGCTCGGAGATCGTGAACCGGTTGAGCGGCGGCGTGAAGTAGAAGTTCAGCAGGAGCGACCCGAACACCGCGGTGAAGAGCGCGGGATACAGGCCGCCGACCAGCGCGACCCCGATGACCAGGACGAGGAACAGCAGGATGTCGCTGGGCAGGGAGAACTCCCCCTGCAGGTGGTGGAGCACCAGGGTGAGCAGCGGAAGAAGCGCGGCGGCCATCGTGAAGCCCGCGGTGCGCCGCCGGCGGGTGAGGCCGCCGCGCGACGGCCGGGCCCGGCGTCCCTTGCTGACCTCCTCGTGCGTGACCAGGTGGACGTCGATCGGGCCGGAGTGGGCGGTCGTCGTCACGCCGACGCCCCGGGAGAAGAGCTGGGCGACCCGGCCCCGCCGGGAGGCGCCCAGCACCAGCTGGGTCGCGTTGACGCCCCGCGCGAAGTCCAGCAGCGCGGACGGGACGTCGTCGCCGACGACCTGGTGGTAGGTGCCGCCGAGGTTCTCCACGAGGGCCCTCTGCCGCACGAGGTGCGCGGGATCGGCGCCGGTGAGGCCGTCGCCGGGCAGGACGTGGACGGCCAGCAGGTCGGCGCCCTTGGTGCGGGCGGCGACGCGGGCGGCGCGGCGGATCAGGGTGTCGCCCTCCGGCCCGCCGGTGAGCGCGACCACGACGCGCTCCCGCGCCTCCCAGATGCCGTCGATCTCGTGCTCGGCGCGGTAGCGGTCGAGCTGGTCGTCGACCTTGCCCGCCAGCCACAGCAGCGCCAGCTCCCGGAGCGCGGTCAGGTTGCCGACGCGGAAGTAGTTGCCGAGCGCGGCGTCGACCTTCTCGGGGGCGTACACGTTGCCGTGCGCCATCCTGCGGCGCAGCGCCTCGGGGGTCATGTCGACGAGTTCGACCTGGTCGGCGCGGCGGACGACCTCGTCCGGGACGGTCTCGCGCTGCGGCACGCCGGTGATCTGCTCGACGACGTCGTTCACCGACTCCAGGTGCTGGACGTTGACGGTGGAGACGACGTCGATCCCGGCGTCCAAAATCTCCTCGACGTCCTGCCAGCGCTTGGCGTGCCGGGAGCCGGGCACGTTGGTGTGCGCGAGCTCGTCGACGAGCACGACCCGCGGGCGCCGGGCGATCACGGCCTCGGTGTCGAGCTCGGTGAACGCCGCCCCGCGGTACTCCACCGTCCTGCGGGGCAGCGTCTCCAGCCCGGCGAGCCGCTCCGCGGTCAGGGGCCGGCCGTGGGTCTCCACGTACCCCGCGACGACGTCGGTGCCGCGGGCCCGCCGCCGGTGCGCCTCGGCGAGCATCGCGTACGTCTTGCCCACGCCCGGGGCGGCCCCGAGGTAGACGCGGAGCCGCCCGCGCGTCATGATCAGCCCCTCCCGGCGCCGACGGGGTGGTCGCGGTCCAGTTCGAGGTTGAGGCGGAGGACGTTCACCACCGGCTCCCCCATGAAGCCGAGCGCACGGCCGGTCTGGTTGTGCCGGACGGCCGCCAGGACCCGCGCCTCGGAGATGCCGCGGGCCTTGGCGACCCGCGGCGCCTGGAGCCTCGCGTAGGCGGGCGTGATGTGCGGGTCCAGGCCGCTGCCGCTCGCCGTGACGGCGTCGGGCGGCACCTGCGGCCTCGCGTGCGCGCTCCCCCTGACCGGGACGGTCAGGCCCCGGGCGAGGTCCTCACCCGGCCTGGCGCACTCGACCCGGACCCCCTTGTAGACGGCCACGAAGGGCACGGCGGGGCAGGCCTGGTTGGCGCTGACGACCCGGGAGGGCTTCGGGACGGCGCCGTCGGGCGCCCGCGTCCCGAACACCTTGAGCACCGCGCCCACCCCGTCGGGCGTGCAGTACGGCCGCCCGCCGTCCACGCCTTCGAGATCGCCGACGGCCTTGCTCCGCGAGCAGACCTGGGTGAGGAGGCTCTGCCCGCCCTCGACCCCGGCGGCCGGGTCGGCGAGGGTGTCGAGGACGTCCTCGGGCCCGAGGTTGCTCGCGCCCGTCGAGGTCGGGTCGTAGCCGTCGCCTGCGGCGGAGGGGCGGCTCTGGAAGTACTGCCTGAGCGGGTTCCCCTCCTTGTCGGTGAAGGACTGGCCGATGAGCGCGCTGCCCGCGGCCCGGCCGTCGGCGGTCTTCACGATGCTCCCGTCGGCCCGGCTCTTCAGGCCCGGGAGCTGGGCGGCCGCGAAGACGGCGAGCGGGTAGGCGACGCCGAGCACGGCGGTGAGGACGAGCAACGCCCGGACCGCGGCCACGTGCCGGCGGATCCAGATTGGCATACGCATGTCAGGACATCCCCGGAAGGAACTGGACGATGAGGTCGATGAGCTTGATGCCGGCGAAGGGCGCGACGATGCCGCCGAGCCCGTAGACGCGGAGGTTGCGCGACAGCAGCCGTGAGGCGCTGCTCGGCCGGTACCTCACCCCGCGCAGCGCCAGCGGGATCAGCGCGACGATGATCAGGGCGTTGAACACCACGGCCGACAGGATCGCCGACTGCGGGCTGGCCAGCCGCATGACGTTGAGCGCGTCCAGGCCGGGGAAGAGGCTCACGAACAACGCCGGGATGATCGCGAAGTACTTGGCGATGTCGTTGGCGATGGAGAACGTGGTCAGCGCCCCGCGGGTGATCAGCAGCTGCTTGCCGATCTGGACGATCTCGATCAGCTTGGTCGGGTCGGAGTCCAGGTCGACCATGTTCCCGGCCTCCTTGGCGGCGGAGGTGCCGGTGTTCATCGCCACCCCCACGTCGGCCTGGGCCAGGGCGGGGGCGTCGTTGGTGCCGTCCCCCGTCATCGCCACGAGGCGGCCGCCCTCCTGCTCCTTCTTGATCAGAGCGAGCTTGTCCTCGGGCCGGGCCTCGGCGAGGAAGTCGTCCACGCCCGCCTCGTCCGCGATCGCCCTGGCGGTCAGCGGGTTGTCCCCGGTGATCATGACGGTGCGGATGCCCATGGCCCGCATCGCGGCGAACCGCTCGCGCATGCCCTCCTTGACCACGTCCTTGAGGTGGATCACCCCCAGGACGCGCGCTCCCCCGCCGGCGGCCTCGCCGACCACGAGCGGTGTCCCGCCGGAGGCGGAGATGCCGTCGACGATCTGGCCGAGCATCGGCGGCACGGTCCCGCCCTCCCGGCGGACCCAGTCGGTGACCGCGCCGGCCGCGCCCTTGCGCAGCGACCGCTTCGTCCCCTCGTCCAGGTCGACGCCCGACATGCGGGTCTGGGCGGTGAACGGCACCCACTCGGCGTGGGACAGTTCCCCGGGCGTGCGCTCGCGCAGTCCGTACCGCTGCTTGGCGAGGACCACCACCGAGCGACCTTCGGGCGTCTCGTCGGCGAGGCTGGACAGCTGCGCCGCGTCGGCCAGCGCGTCCTCCCCCACTCCGTCGAGCGGAAGGAACTCGGCCGCCTGCCGGTTCCCGAGGGTGATGGTGCCGGTCTTGTCCAGCAGCAAAGTGTTGACGTCGCCCGCCGCCTCCACCGCGCGCCCCGACATCGCCAGCACGTTCCTCTGGACCAGCCGGTCCATGCCCGCGATCCCGATCGCCGACAGCAGCGCACCGATCGTCGTCGGAATCAGGCACACCAGCAGCGACACCAGCACGATCCCGGTCACCCCGTCCGCACCCAGGGCCGGCGAGTCCGGCACTCCGGGATTGGTGTCCTTGGAGTAGATCGCCAGGGGCTGGAGCGTCGCGGTGGCGAGCAGGAAGACGACCGCCAGCGCGGCGAGCAGGATGTTCAGCGCGATCTCGTTCGGCGTCCTCTGCCGGCTCGACCCCTCCACCAGCGCGATCATCCGGTCGATGAAGCTCTCGCCGGGCTTCTGGGTCACCCGCACCACGATGCGGTCCGACAGCACCCGGGTGCCGCCGGTCACCGCGCTGCGGTCGCCGCCCGACTCCCGGATCACCGGGGCCGACTCCCCCGTGATCGCCGACTCGTCCACGCTGGCGATGCCGTCCACGACGTCGCCGTCCGCCGGGATGGTCTGCCCGGCCTCGACGACCACGATGTCGCCCTGCGCGAGCTCGGGCGCGGGGACCGGCTCTTCGCGCACGTCCACCGCCCCGGGCCGCCAGCCGGCCAGGCGCCGGGCCGTCATGTCCCGCCGGGCCCGCCGGAGCGTGTCCGCCTGGGCCTTGCCGCGGCCCTCGGCCACCGCCTCGGCCAGGTTGGCGAAGACCACCGTGAGCCACAGCCAGGCGACGACCAGCCAGCCGAACCAGGTCGGATCGGTGGCCGCCAGGACCGTGGACCACACGGCGCCGATCTCGACGATCAGCATCACCGGGTTCCGCCACAGCGTCCGGGGATCCAGTTTCCGGAGCGCGTCCGGCAGGGACCGCAGCATCTGCCGCGGATCGAGCAGGGCGCCCCGGGCACGGCCCGAGGGTTCGGAGGCGGGCGACTGCGCGGGCGTCCGCGCGGTCTGCGTCGTGGCCATCAGTGGATTCCCTCTGCCAGCGGCCCGAGCGCGAGCGCGGGCAGGAACGTGAGCGCGACGAGGACGACGGTGACGCCCGCGACCAGCCCGACGAACTGGGGCCGGTGCGTGGGCAGGGTGCCGTCCGATTCGGGGGTGTGCCCCTGGCGGGCCAGCGAGCCGGCCAGGGCGAGCACGAAGACGATGGGCAGGAACCGGCCGAGGGCCATGCAGAGCCCCAGCGCCGTGTCGTACCAGACGGTGTTGACCGTGAGGCCCGCGAACGCGGAGCCGTTGTTGTTGGACGCGGAGGTGAACGCGTACAGGACCTCCGTCAGCCCGTGCGGGCCGGAGTTCAGCAGGCCCGCGCGGCCGCTGCCGGTCGCCATCGCCGCGGCGGTCCCGGCGAGCACGAGCGCGGGCGTGACCAGGAAGTACAGCGCGGCGAACTTGATCTCCCGCGCACCGATCCTCTTGCCCAGGTACTCGGGCGTGCGGCCGACCATCAGCCCCGCCACGAACACCGTGATCACGGCGAGGACCAGCATCCCGTACAGGCCCGAGCCGACGCCGCCGGGCGCAACCTCGCCCAGCATCATGTTGACCAGCGTCATCATGCCGCCGAGGCCGGTGTAGGAGTCGTGGAAGGAGTCCACGGCGCCGGTCGACGTCAGCGTGGTCGCCGCGGCGAACACCGCGGAGTTCAGCACCCCGAATCGCGCCTCGGTGCCCTCCGTGGCCGCGCCGACCGCGGTCGGGACCGTCCCGTGGTGCAGGCCCTGGAAGACCATGGTGAGCGAGACGCTCACCAGGGCGAGCAGACCCATGACCGCCGCGATCGCGTACCCCTGCCGCGGCTGGCCCACCATGCGGCCGAAGGTCCGGGTCAGCGCGAACGGGATGAGGAGGATCAGCAGGATCTCCAGCCAGTTCGTCCACGCCGCGCCGTTCTCGAAGGGGTGCGCGGAGTTGGCGTTGGTGAAGCCGCCGCCGTTCGTCCCGAGTTCCTTGATCGCTTCCTGGGAGGCCACCGGGCCGCCCGTCAGCGTCTGGACGCCCCCGGCGACCGTGTCCACCGTGTGGTGCGCGGGGTCCCAGAAGTTCTGGACCAGCCCGCCGGACACCAGGACGACGGCGCCGACGAAGGCGATGGGGAGCAGGATCCGCAGCGACCCTCGGGTCAGGTCGACCCAGAAGTTGCCGAGGTGATCGCTCTTGCGGCGCGCGAATCCGCGCACCAGCGCGACGGCCACGGCCATGCCCACGGCCGCCGAGACGAAGTTCTGCACCGCGAGCCCGGCCATCTGCACCAGGTGGCCCATCGTCGACTCGCCCGCGTACGACTGCCAGTTGGTGTTGGTCACGAAGCTGACCGCGGTGTTCCAGGCCTGGTCGGGCTTGACCGGGTCGAACCCCAGGCTGAGAAGGAGGTGGTTCTGCACCCGCTGGAAGCCGTAGAGGAACAGCACACCGACGACCGAGAAGGCCAGGACGCTGCGCGCGTAGACGCCCCACCTCTGCTCGGCTTCGGGATCGACTCCGATCAGCCGGTAGAGCAGCCTCTCCACGCGCGAATGCCGCGTCCCGGAATAGACCCTGTACATATAGTCGCCCAGCGGCCTGTACGCCAGAGCGAGGGCGAGCAGGAGAGAGCCGAGGAAAAGGACCCCGGCGACCGTCGGGCTCACTAGAAACGCTCCGGGAAAAGAAGGGCCGCGACCAGGAAGGCGACCAGCAGTACGGCCAGCGTCAGGCCGATTCCGTTCTCCGCGGTCACAGCCGCTCGACCGCCTTCACGACCAGCGCGAACAGGGCGAAGACCGCCACCGTCAGCAGGATGAACGCCAGATCTGACATTTCTCGATTCCTTGGAGGGCGGCGGAATGCCGCCACGGAGCGCCGGGTGCTCGTCACACCGCACCCGCTTTGGGGGTGCATCAGGCAGTAAACGGCACTTGCCCGGCACTTCTCCGAACCGTTGACGCGTTCTTAGCGCGCGGGAGGCCGCGCTTAACGCTTCCTTAACGCCCTGGGATTCCGGCGTGCGCCGAGAACGCTCGTTCCCTCGCCCCCGGGCGCTACCGGCCCTCGGCCCGCCGGCGGGGGTACTCGGCCCGCCAGCGGTCGACCAGGGCGGGCATCTCGCGGAACATGAAGCCGTAGAAGTCGCGCATCTCCCCGAGGCGGCCGGCGGCGAGGCTGTCACGGCCCGCGGCGGCGATGCCCTGGTCGGCGGCCTCGAACATGGCCTGGATCAGCCCGTTCTGCGTGGACATCAGCGTGGCCCAGGCGCCCTCGCGGAGCCGGTAGTGCTCCCGGCGGCTGCCCGGGGCCGGGACCCGTTCGATCAGCCCCACGGTGGACAGCATCTTGATCGCTCCGGACACCGACCCGGAGCTGATGGAGAGCCGCTCGGCCAGTTCGGGAGCGGTCACACTGTCGGTCTCGGCGAACATCAGCGCCGCCAGCACCCGCGCGGTCGCCTTCTGCAGACCCCCCTGGGACAGGGTCAGCGCCAGCCGTTCGGCGGCCTCGCCCGTGTCGGCCACGATGCTCCCCTCTCCTCGCGATCTCCAGCAGAGCTTAACAGCTCAGAGTCTTCAGAAATCTTTGAAACTTCTGATAACTTCGAGCCATGCACACGGTGATCGAGCTGACCGGGCTCACCAAGAACTACGGCTCACGGCGCGCCCTGACGGGCCTGTCCCTGCGGGTCGGCGCCGGGGAGGTGGTCGGCTACCTCGGCCCCAACGGCGCCGGGAAGTCCACCACCATCCGGCTGATGCTGGATCTGATCCGTCCCACCTCCGGCACCGCCCGGGTGCTCGGCCTGGACCCGCGCTCCGGCGCGGTCGAACTGCACCGCCGCGTCGGCTACCTGCCCGGCGACTTCGTCGCCGACGGCCGCCAGCGCGCCGGGGAGTGCCTGACCTTCCTGGGCGGCCTGCGCGGCGGCGTCCCCGTCCACAGGATCGCCGGTCTGGCCGAGCGGCTGGACCTGGACCTGGCGGCCCGCATCGGAAGCCTCTCCAAGGGCAACCGGCAGAAGGTCGGCCTGGTCCAGGCGTTCATGCACGATCCCGAACTACTGATCCTGGACGAGCCCACCTCGGGCCTGGACCCGCTGGTGCAGCAGACGTTCCTGGAGATGGTCGCCGAGGCCCGCGACGCCGGGCAGACGGTCTTCATGTCCAGCCACATCATGAGCGAGGTGGAGGCCGTCGCCGACCGGGTCGCCATCATCCGCCAGGGGCGCCTCGTCACCACCGACACCATCGCCGGCCTGCGCGCCCGTTCCTCCCTGCGCGTCCGGATCGGCTTCGCCGCCCCGGTCGCGGGCGCCGAGTTCGCGGCCCTGCCCGGCGTCACCGGCGCCGAGGTGGAGCCCGCCGGCAGCGGCTGCGTCCTCACCTGCCGCGTGGACGGAAGCCCCGACGCCCTGGTCAAGGCCGCCGCCCGGCACACCGTGACCCGCCTGCACGCCGACGAGCAGGACCTCGAAGAGCTCTTCCACGCCTACTACACCGGCGAGGACGACGCCGTCCCCGCCGCCTGACCGGCCACGACCGACCCCCTTCCAAGGACGAGACCATGACCACCACCCCCGCCGGCGCCGTTCTTCCCGGAGCCTCCGGCCCCGCCCGTGTGTTCAGCCGCACGATGTTCGCCAGGACGCTCTTCGACAACCGGCGCGTCCTCACCGCCTGGGCCCTGGCCACCGGCCTGCTGGCCGCGGCGTACGCCGGCTTCTACCCGCAGGTCACCGCGGACGCCGCCGGCAGCGTGCCCGCCGCCATGAGCGGGTTCGGGTTCGACGACCTCACCTCGGCCGCCGGCTACCTCCAGGGCGCCGTGTTCGGGCTTCTCGTGCCGCTGCTGGCCACGTTCTACGGCGCCGCCACCGGCGCCCGCATGATCTCCGCCGACGAGGAGTCCGGCTACCTGGACCTGCTGCTGGCCCATCCGATCGGCCGCACCCGCCTGCTGCTGCACCGCTTCGCCGCCCTCGCCGCCGGAGCCGTCGCCATCGCCGGTGCGGTGCTGGCCGCGATGCTCGCCGTCCGCACGAGCGCGGGACTGGAGTCCGTCGCCGTCTCCGGCTTCACCGCGCAGACCCTCAACCTGGCGCTGCTGGCACTCGTCTTCGGCGCCCTGTCCACCGCTCTCGGCGCGGCCACCGGCAAGGGCCGCGCCTTCGTCTTCGGCGTCACCGCGGGAACAGGGGTACTGACCTACGCCCTGAACGGCTTCGCCGCCCAGATCGGCGCCGACCGGCTCCGCGCCCTCACGCCCTTCCACTACTACATCGGCGGCGAACCGCTGAAGAACGGCTTCCGGCTCGCCGACGCGGCCGTCCTGGCCGTCGTCGCGGCGACGCTCGTCGCCCTCGGAGCCTGGCGGTTCGGCCGCCGCGACCTCGGCCGCTGACGCCGCCCCCGGCGGGCCTCAGCGCCACCATCGCAGGCCGGTGGGGGCGGTGCGCAGCACGTTGGTCCCGCAGTGGATGGAGCCCAGGCGCACGTGGTAGTACCACGCCTCCACCCAGGTCACCCGGTAGCCGATCCGGTCGGCGACGGCCTCGGTCCAGGCCTCGAAGAGGTCGACCTTCCGCTCGGGGATCTGCAGCTTCCGCCAGGCGCTCCCTCTGAGGAAGCCGCGCGAGTCGAACGCGCCGGGGTTGGCCCGGACGATCTGCTGCCGGATCTCCCCGCGGTCGGCCTCCTTGGGCCAGCCGTCGCGGAAGGCGGAGGTCAGCTTCTGCGCGTCGTCCCCGGCGAGGTCGCCCGGTATCGAGCCGGGCCGTGCCCAGTAGACCGTGCGGTCGAGCCCGCGGGCGCGCAGCCACTGCGGCGTGAAGCGCGCCGCCTTCACGTCCCCGACCTGCTCGGCCACGGCGCGCAGCACCCGGGCGGCCGCCTCGACGTCCATCCGCGGCCCGTGCGGCCGCGGGACCAGCAGCCAGGGGGCGGCGACCTGGAGGTTCGCCAGGTTCGGGGTGAAGGCGGCGGTCTGCTCGGCGAGCGCCGACCGGTCGTCGAAGACGACCGGGAGCTTGAGGATGGGGAGCGCGCCGTACTCGGTGGTGAGCTTCTCCTCGGTCTCGGTCAGCTGCCCCTTCGCCGGGACGGACGCGCCGTCCGGCCCCGTCCGCTGAGCGGCCGGCTCGGGGTCCTCCAGGTCCTCGTTCGTCCCGTCGCGGAAGAAGTCCAGCTCGAAGATCGAGATGCCGGCCGGCAGCGGAGGGGTGGTCGGCTGCCAGGGCGAGTCGGGCAGCGGGAGCGGGGAGTTCGGGATCGGGCCGGCGAAGTCCCGGTACCGCTTCGCCATCGACAGGTAGATCTCCGGCGGTTCGATCGGCAGAAGCTGCCCCCTCTCGTGCTGGTGCAGCCACTGCATGCCGCGGAGCAGATGGGTGACCGGGTTCGCGCCCTCGTAGGTGAGCCGCCCGGTGCGGGTGGGGATCCAGTTCTTGTACCGGGTCAGCTCGCCCGGCGAGAGGCCCGCCATGAACTCCTGCCGTGCGGCCTCGACGAGCTTCAGCGCGACGAGCGGCGAGGAGCGCAGCACGGCGCCCTTCGGGCTCTGCGGGTCGCGCAGGTCGGGGACGAACGCCAGCACCTCGTCCACGTGGCCGACGTCGAGCCAGCTGGTGTCGACCTCCAGCACCCGCTGGCGGCCCTGCGCCTGCCCGCGCAGGAAGGCCAGGAGCTCGGGGTCCATGTCGGTCGCGGTGGAGCCGTCCGGCTGCGGCGTGGTCTGGTTGCCGACGACCACCACGCCCGCCGGGGCCTTGGCGTGCGGCGGCCCCACCTCGATGTTGCCGCCGAAGTTGTGGCTGGAGTGCCACTGCTGGAGGCGCTTCTCCAGGCGGCCCACCTCCGCCTCGGACATCAGGAAGTCCTGCTGAGGCAGCTTCCCCACGGCCGGCAGCCGCAGCCGGAGCTGGGGCGCGCCCTGCGGGACCGGGATCTCCCGCCGGACGTCCTCGACCTGCTTCTCGGCGTTCTGGACGAGCCGGCCGAGCTTGTCGTGCTGCTTGTAGAAGGGCGAGTCCGGACGTTCGGCCGCCGCCCTGGCGACCTGCTTCAGCCGGCCGACCAGCGCGGGCAGCTCGTTGCGGGCGCGGAAGAACTCGACGGTCGCGTCGCCGAACACCGCCACGGTCGTGTTCAGCTCGACGTCGGTGCCGATCCGCGCGATGGACTCGAACAGCTGCCGGCGCAGCATCTTGACCCGGATCATGATCACCAGGGCGCGGTCGCTGCCGACGAAGCCGAGCCGCCCGGTCGTGCCGTCCGGGGAGGCGATGGTCAGCTCCCGGTCCCAGAACGACTGGCAGATCCCGAGGTCCCGGCTCGGGAAATGAGCGGTCACCATCGAGCTCAGGTTGGGCGCGACGACCCCCTGCGCGGCGTCCGAACGGGTGCGCGGCGTGTGGAGGAGCACGCGCGTCGGCCCGTCCGGGGTCTCGGTGAAGCCGAGCTGGTACTGGTCCTGGATCCAGCTGTCGCCGCCGTGCACCTCCATCGGGACGAGGGTCAGCGGCACGCCGAGCGGCTGGAGCGCCGCCTGCACCTCCGCGACGGCGGGACCGTTGTCGTCCAGGGGCCTGGCCGGGTCGTCCGCGGTGACCTGGCACATGTAGAGCCGTTCCAGCGCGCCCGCGTTCCCGATGAGGACGAGCGGGGACACGGTGAACAGCACCTCGTCCTCGACGACGGTGCCGGCCGGGTCGTCGCGCTCCAGCCAGACCGTGACCCGGCCGTCCGGGAGCCCCGGAGCCGGTCCGCTGAGCGCCGCGGCGGCCGGCGGAGCGGCCGGAAGGTCCACCGCCTCCAGCGCCAGCCTGCGGGGAAACGGCGCGACCGGCAGCCGGAAACGGACCCGATTCCCCGCCCCGGCGGCCCCGGCGAGCCGCCTGCCGGTGGCGTCGACCACCGCGCATCGCGCGGCGTCCGCGACCCGCAGCACGACGAACAGCGGGCCGGGGGCCGCGGTGACCTCCTCCACGAGCAGCCCGGCCGGCTCGTCGTCCCCGGCCGTCTTCACCGGCAGTTCGCGGTCCAGCCGGACGGGGTCGCCGCGGGTGACCGTCGTGGGCAGCCGCCGGGCGTCGTCGTCCAGGTTGGCACGGACCAGGGCCCCCGGCGGCGCCTGCCGCCGCGCCCATTCGCCCGGCCGCGCGGAGAGCCTGCCGTCGCGGTCGAAGTCGGCGTGCAGCCGGTAGGCGGTCATCGACCGCTCGCGGCCTCGTGCCCGGCGCCGGACCCGGCGGGAGCGTCCGCGGCCCCCTCGCCCCGGCCGGTCTCCCCGTCCGCCAGCGCCACCGGGGCGGAGGGCTTCAGCGCGTCCCGCAGCGGGGGCACGTCCGAGACGTCCTGGACCAGCACCAGGTCGGTGGGGATGACCACCTCCCAGGGCTTGGAGTTCGCCGGGTACGGCACGCCGTTGTCGAGCTTGCCGAGGTTGGTGGTGATCTCATCGATGATCGGCACGTACAGCTCGTCGTCGATCCGCGGAACGTCGTTGCCGTCCCAGATGTTGCCGGTGTACACGAAGTAGGCGACGGCGCTCTCGAAGCCGGGCCGCACCGGCACCTGCACGCGCGCCGCGCCGGCACGCAGGAAGGCGGCGAAGTCGGCGTCCGGGTCGGTGATGTTCAGCGCGGAGATCCACCGGGCCCGCCGGCCCCACATGTGGGGGTAGCAGACGTAGAGCATGTTCTGCCACTCGAAGGCGTTCTCCAGGAACCGGATGTACTTGCCGTTGGCGTTGGCCTTGTCGAGGTCGAGAACCGGCTCGGGCGGGGTCTTGGGCACCGGCGGCTGGAAGGAGTCGAGGTTCAGGTCGGGCTTCTTGGCCAGCATCATGATGACCCACTTCTTCAGCTCGTCGCGCTCCACCCGCCGGTTGACCAGCGGGTTGCGGCCGAACTGCTGGTTGGTGCTGCGCTGGAGCTCCCGCTGCGCGGCCCTCTCGTTGTACTCCGCGAGCTGCTGCTGGTAGGCGGCGATGACGGCGTCGTAGACCGACTGCTGCCACCGGGCCTCCGCCTCCGCGGTGACGACGCACTCCACGTCCACGCCGACCGACCAGCACAGGGCCGTCACGGCGATCGAGACGGAGAGCTCCTTCTCCCCGGAGGCCGTCCCGCTCTTGGCGCCGAAGATGTCGGTGTAGATGTACAGCTGGCCGCCGATCACGATGTGGAAGTTGTGCACGCTGCCGGCCTCGAACAGATGGGTCGCCTGCACGGTCACGCTCTTGGCGGCGTACCCCTCCGGTATGTCGATCTTCCCGGCGCGGCCGAAGTTGGTCGTGGTGGTGCCGTCCTGCTTGTCGAAGAACGTGACCGTGCGGGTCGACGGCGGCGGAGCGGGCGCGTTGACGACGCGGTAGCGGGCGACGAACTCGGTGTAGTTGCCGCGGGTCAGGTAGGACGGCCGCAGGGGCTGCCCGTCGGGCATGGCCGGCGCCTGCGGCTTCACCAGCTCGCTGTCCTGCGGCGGGTTCTCCACCAGGCCGTAGAGGTAGTACGCCGCCGGCTCGGGCACCACGAAGTCGAACATGAACCGCTGGCCGTAGTTGAAGACCTGCGCGTCGTAGACCTTGTTCAGCCACCGGTAGATGCCGCGGACGTGCTTGGCGAAGCTGTTGCTGAACGCGTGCCGGTTGGTCTCCTCGAACTCCTCCAGCGTCCGCCGCCGGACGAGGCTGCGGACGCGCTCGCGCACCTTCTCCGCCGTGCGCTGCGTGACCTCCTGCGAGAACGAGGACGCCTTGCGCTGGGACTCCTCGGTGGAGGTCGAGCTTCCGGCCTTGACGCTGGAGGAGAACGACGCGGCCGGGCCGTAGCTGCCGCTCACCTGGAGCCCGGCCTCGATGTCGAGCTGGCTCTTGACGTGCTTCTCCGCCTCGTTCTGCAGCTCGTCCCGCTCGGTGGACTGCAGGTCCCGCTCCTTCTCGGTCTCGGTCTCCGTCTCGTCCTCCGTGGTCACCTCCACCTGGGTGAGCCGGCGGGTCGAACGCTCCCGCGTCTCCCCCGCCATGATGTTCTCGACGTGGGCGAACTCCCCCAGCTCGTAGGCCTTGATCTTCTGCCGCACCACCAGCAGGTCGGCCACCCCGGCGGCGGAGTGCTGCGGCGCGGGCGGCGGCGGCCCGGCGGCGAGCCCCTCGCCCCGGGCGCTCATGGCCCGGTGGAACCGGTCCAGGTCGATCTCGCCCCCGTCGAAGGCCAGGGTCCCGGTCGGCCGGACGTCCGCCGCGGCCTGCCCGGCGGCGTGGTGCAGCTCGGCCTCGACCGCGGGGATCGCCCGGAACGGCCGCAGGTCGCCGGCGAGCAGCCCCAGCCGGTCCAGCACTCCCCGCGTCTCCTCGCTGAGCCCCGCCACGGCGTCGGCGGAGAGCATCGGCTCGGCGCTCGCCGCCTCCGGGGCCTCGGCGGCGGCGCCCGGGGCCGCCGCGGCGGTCACCGACGAGAACACCAGGTGCCTGCCGTCGTGGATCAGCCTGAGCAGCTCGCGGTGCGCGCGGCCCAGGTCGTCCAGCCAGGCCCTCTCCCCGTCGTCGCGCTCTGCCGGGACGGGCGGCACCGGCGCGGACGGCGGAGCCGGCGCGAGTCGCCCCAGGAACGAGGGCAGCGTCGCCGGCGTGCTCATGACGTCGCCGAGTGATCGCTCCTGCCCGGCCGCCCCGGCCGAGGCGGCCAGCGAGAGAAGCTTGGCGTCGAGCAGATCCCGCTCGGCGGTCCCCTCGGCGTCGCCGCGGAGCGCCGCCGCCAGCAGCCGGTCGCTCAGCTCGGCCCGGGCCGCGGCGAACTCCGGCGCGTCGACCAGCTCGGCCAGGGACCGCCCGTAGGCCCGCGAGACGCAGCCGTCCAGGTCGGCCTCGCCCAGCGTGCTCTTCTCGTTCGCGTAGAACCAGGCCCGCAGGGGGGCGAGGTCCAGGCCGGCGGTGCGCGCGGCCGCGTCCGGCCGGGCGGGACCGCTCGCCATCTCGCGGAGCCTCTCCCGGTCGGCGCCCTCCGCCGCGGCCTCGGCCAGCCGCCGGTAGAGGTCGGACGTCTCGACCATGACCGGCATCCCGGCCAGGGTCGCCTGCCTGCGCGCCGGGCGCACGGTCATGAACCGGAATATGCCTTCACTCGCCATCGAGGTTCCTCCACGGTCTTCCCGGCCGCCGCTCTGGTGGACGGCTGTGAGACTCGGCTCACCGCAGAGTGCGCTGAGTAGTCGCCGCACTACATCGTGGAAACCACTCTTTCCAGTGGCCGGATGGTGCCGCGCGGTCCAGGAAAACCCCGAACATCACTCCCGCCGGCGGTCACCTCGCGTCGAAAAGGCGGGTTCGGTGGGCCCATGCGGCGGCTTCGAGACGGGTCGTGACACCCAGCTTGGCCAGGATGTTCGACACATGGACGCCGGCGGTCTTGGCGGAGATGAACAGCCGCTCGCCGATCTGGCGGTTGCTCAGCCCGGCGGCCACGAGCTCCAGTACTTCGAGCTCGCGGCCGGTGAGCCCGGCCGGGGCCTCCCGCCGGGCGGGCGGGGCGGCCGCGCCGGAGGTCAGCCGGGACCGCCTGGCCAGCTTCTCGGCCTCGGCGCGCAGAGGAGCCGCCCCCAGGCCGGTCGCGATCGACGTCGCTTCGGCCAGTAGGACGGCGGCCTGCTTCCTGTCCTGGGCCGACAGGGCCGCGCGTGCGGCGCGCACCAGGGTCTCGGCCAGGGCGTACGGCTGCTCCAGGTCGCGCCACGCCGCAATCGCCCGGTGCCATGCGCCGAGGCCGGGCTCTCCCGCCTCGGCCTCGAACGTCACCTGGTACGCCCGCTGGAGCCGGCCGCCGACCGTGAGCTTCCCGGCCCAGGTGATCAGCCGCTCCATCGAGCCCCCGGCCCGCCGGTGGTCGTTCAGGCCCTGCGCGGCGGCGAGCAGCAGGGGCCAGCCGTACCGGGGGCTGGCCAGCAGGTCGTGGTCGTCGAGGACGTGGCCGACGACCGCGGTCAGCGCCCCGGCGTCCTGCCTGACGCGGGCCAGCCGGCAGTCCAGCAGATCGGGTTCCAGGCACGACTCCTCTCCGCGGCTGTTGCCGCGCATGGCGGCCCTGGCCTGCCCGGCCGCCGCCCCGGCCCGGTCCAGGTCTCCCCGCCTGAGGTCGACGGTCGCCTGGATCACCCGCAGGTACGCCTGGTAGAGCGGCGGCGGCGCCAGGCTCAGGGCGTTCCGGTTGACCTCGCTCGCCTCGGCCCAGCGACCGAGCGAGAGCAGCGACTCCGACAGGTTCGGCGCCAGGAGCGTGCCGCGGGTACGGGCCAGCCCGAGGCCGTCCGCGAGGGCCATCCCCTCGCGCGCGACCCGCGCCGCCCGGGCA
This sequence comes from Actinomadura verrucosospora, assembly GCF_039540335.1. Classification (NCBI taxonomy): domain Bacteria; kingdom Bacillati; phylum Actinomycetota; class Actinomycetes; order Streptosporangiales; family Thermomonosporaceae; genus Actinomadura; species Actinomadura verrucosospora. Next base: position 77,708 of record NZ_BAABEV010000029.1, read on the forward strand.
TGCTCGCCGGCGGCCTCCAGGGCGTCCGACTCGGTGGCCGCCACCAGGAGCCGGGTGTCGTGCGCCCCGGCGTCGGCGGCGGCCGCGCCGGCCTGGCCGAACAGATCGCTCGCGGTCGCCGGGTCCGCCCCGGCCGCGGCCAGCGCGCCGAGCGTGACGAGCGCCCTCGCCTGGACGGCGCGGTCACGGGTCCGCCGCCCGATCTCCAGCGCCTCCTCGGCCGCCGCCCGGGCCGGCGCGAACCGGCGGTGGTTGCGCTGGGCGGTGGCCAGCTCGGCCAGCAGCCGGCCGCGCACCGCCGAGAGCGGGGCCGGCGGCAGCGACCGGACGGCCCTCACCAGGTCGGGCAGCGGATCCTCGCCGTTGCGGTCGCGCAGCGCCGCCCGGATCTCCAGCAGCGCGGCGGCGCGCTCGGGACCGGGCGACTCGTCCAGCGCGGCGGTCGCCACGGCGATCCCGGCCTCCAGCTCGCCCGCGTTCAGGCAGGCCTCGGCGGCCATCTCCAGGACCGCGGCCCGGTCGGCGCCGATCCGGTCCGGCAGGTCCGGCAACCGGTCCCACAGCCGCAGGACGCGGTCGAGCATGCGGTGGCGCTCCGCGTACGCGTACGCCCTGCGGGCCGACTCGGCGGCCCGCCAGGCGGCCTCGGCGGCGCGGGCGTCCTCGCCGGCCGCGTACCAGTGCACGGCGATCTCGATCAGGGCGCGATCGGCGGGGACCAGCCGCGGGTCGGCGCTGATCGCCTCTGCGCAGCGCCGGTGGAGCCGCACGCGCTCGCCGGGCAGCAGTCCGTCGTAGACCGCCTCGCGGATCAGGTCGCGGCGGAAGGCGTACCCGCCCTCGACCACGTCCAGGAGCCTGCGGCGCACGAGCGGCCGGAGCGCGTCCTCGAACTCCAGGTCGCCCATCCCGGTGAGCGCGGCCAGCAGGGCGTGCTCCACGGGCCCGGCCGCCACCGCGGCCGCGTGCACGACCCGCCGGCTCGGCTCGGGCAGGCGCTCGACGTCCGTCCGCAGCAGTTCCCGCAACGACCGGACCGGGGCGTCGCCGGCGTCCACCAGCGCCTCGACGAACAGCGGGTTCCCGCCGCTGCGGCGGAAGATCCGCTCCACCCGCGGCTCGTCGGGTTCGTGGTCGAGCAGAGCGCCGACCTGCTGCGCCACCGCGTCACGGGTCAGCCCCGCCAGCGCGATCCGGTGGACGCCCTCCACGCGCGAGACCAGCGGCCGCAGCGGATGCGCGGCGGTGATCTCGTCGGGCCGGTACGTCCCGACGAGCAGCAGGCCCGGTCCGCCGACGTTCTGCGCGAGGAAGGCCAGGAGCTCGCCGGTCGAGCGGTCGGCCCAGTGCAGATCCTCCAGGACCACGACCAGCGGCCGGTCGGCCGCGCCGCCCTCCAGCAGCAGGAGGATCTCCTCGAAGAGCCGGGCACGGCCGAGGGCGCGGTCCGGGTCACCGTCGTCCTCTCCCAGCTCCGGCAGCAGCCGGGCCAGCCCCCGCCTGCCGCCGCCCGGGAGCAGCCTCGTCGCCGCGGGGACGCCCATCGCCCGCACCAGCCGGCGCAGGGCCGTCACGAAGGGGCCGAACGGCGGCCCGTCCATGCCCAGATCGGTGCAGCCGCCCACCACCGTTCGCGCGGAGGACCCCAGCCCGGACGTGAAGTCCCGCACCAGCCTGGTCTTGCCCATGCCGGCCTCGCCGCCGACGAGCACCACGGTCGCCGCGTGCCGGGCCTCGCCGTACGCGGCCAGAAGTGCCGCACGCTCCGGCCCTCTGCCCACCAGCACCGGGCTCACCAAACGGCTCGCCATCGCCACAGAATAGCCCGCGCCCGAAATCTAAAGAGGCGATGACGGTCCGTCTTGGGCATCAGCCCAATGTGCTCGCCTCCCGTGCCCGAGATTCTGGAGGGACACCAGACCGAAAGGGATCCCCCATGCGCATCCGCACACACATGGCCGTCAGCGTCGACGGTTTCATCGCCTCACCGGACGGGCTGCCCACCATCCTCACCGCACCGGACTTCGAGTCCGGCGTCTCGCACGGCCATCCGGAGTTCATCGCCGACTGCGGCGCGGTGGTCATGGGCCGCAACACCTTCGCGCCCGCGGTGGGGTCGTCGCACTGGCCGTGGCCGAACCTCCGGGTCTTCGTGCTCACCGGCGGTCCCCTCCCGGAGGGGACCCCCGACGGCGTCGTGTCCGCCTCGGACCCGGCCGAACTGCTCCGTCTCATGCGGGAGGCGGACTTCACCGGCGACGTCCACCTGGTCGGCGGCCGGCAGACCATCCAGGCGTTCCGCGACATCGACGCGCTGGACGAACTCGGCGTGGTCGTCATGCCCATCCTCCTCGGCGACGGCCTCCGGCTCACCATGGAGAAGAGCGGCGCCGCCCCCCTCCAGCTCACCGGCTCCCGCACCTTCCCCGACGGGTCCGTCGAGCACCGGTACTCGCTGGTCCGCGACCGCGCCTGACCGGAATTCGGGCGCGGTTCCAAGGGTGGTGACCGGGCGGGAATCCGGGTTATGTTGATCTCCAATTCCGCGCGGACCGTCCACCCTTCCCGAAGATGTGATGGTGGTGCAGGCATGACCCCGACCTCTGCGAGCTACCGTGACCGCGGCTGGTGGCGGGACGAGACCTTTCTCGACGACCTCCGGCGGCACGTGCGCGAAAGGCCGGAGAAGGCGGCGGTCGTCACCAGGCGCCAGTCCGACGGGCGGACGCACCGGCTCGACTACGCGCGGCTCGCCGCCGCCGCCGACCGGTGCGCCGGCGCTCTGGTCGAGCTCGGCCTGCGGCCCGGGGACGTGTTCGCGGCCCAGCTCACCGACCGGTGGGAACTCGCCGCGATCACGCTCGGCTGCATCCGGGCCGGGGTCGTGTACTGCCCCCTCATGAAGACCTACCGGCGCCGCGAGCTCGACGTCATGCTGCGCGTCACCGAGGCGCGGGTCCTCGTCACCATGGAGGAGGACAACGGCGACCGGCTGGGCGAGCTCGGCGCCGAGCTGGCCGCGGAGCTGCCGTCCCTGGAGCGCGTGTTCGTCGCGGACGGGCAGGGACCGGACGGCACCGAGGACTTCGAGTCGTTCTTCTTCGGGACCGCCTGGGAGGAGCGGCACGGCCACCTGCTCGACGAGCGGGAGCTCGGGCCCGACGACCCGTACCTGGTCCTGTTCACCTCGGGCACGACGAGCGATCCCAAAGGGGTCCTGCACAGCCAGAACACCTTGTACGCCGCCGTTCGCGGCGAGGCGGAGACCTTCGGCCTCGACGAGACGCTCGTCATGTACACCACCGCGCTCTACACGCATTACACCGGTGTCGTGCAGGGCATGCTGATGCCGCTGACGCTGGGCGGCACCATGGCGTTCCAGGACGCCAAGGACCCCGGCGACGCTCTCGACCTCATGGCCCGGCACGGGGTCACGTTCTTCTACTGCGCCCCCTTCTACCTGCTGAGCCTGATCAAGGAGCAGCGGTCCGCGCCGCGCGCGCTGCCCGCACTGGCGTGGCTGGTCAGCGGCTCGGCGCCGATCCCCCCGTACTTCATCGCCGAGACCGCGAGCGTCTTCGGGCTGCGGTTGCACTCGCTGTGGGGCATGACCGAGAACGGCCCGGTGACGATCACCCGCCCGGACGATCCGGAGGACTGGGCCGCCCACAGCGACGGGAGCCCCATCTCCGACATGGAGCTGCGGATCGACCCCGTGTCGGACCGGACCGGGGGCGAGGGCGTGCTGTGGGTGCGGGGGCCGACGCAGTGCCTCGGCTACTACCGGCGGGACGAGCTGTACGCCGCCGACCTCGACGAGGACGGATGGTTCAACACCGGCGACCTGGCCCGGCCGGACGGCCGGGGCGGCATCCGGATCACCGGCCGGGCCAAGGACATGATCCTGCGCAACGCGAACATCGCGCCGGTCACCGACCTGGAGTCGATCATCGGACGGCATCCGGGCGTGCGCGACGTCGCGGTCATCGGCATCCCCGACGAGCACGAGGACGAGACGATCTGCGCGGTGGTGACGCCGGTCTCCGCGGCCTCCCCGGTCACCCTGGAGGAGTTGCAGAGCTCCCTGGACGAGGCCGGGATGACCAAGGCGTACTGGCCGCGGCGGCTCGAACTCCTGGAGGTCCTTCCCACGACCGCGACGGGGAAGATCCGGAAGGAGGAGCTGCGCCGGCGCTACGCGCGGCCGGAGGGGACGCGGGGGTGACGGCCGCCCCGGGTCACGCCACGACGCGGACCCGGGTGAGCCACCGGTTCAGTTCGAGCAGGTAGGACAGGCCGATCGCCGAGGTCCGAGCGGTGATCGGGCCGGGCAGCGCGTCCAGCTCGGAGGTGACCGCCCGGCGGACCCTCGCCCGGTCCATGAGGTCGAACAGCGGCGCGCCCGGCTCGTCGATCATCTCGATGACCAGGTTCTTCAGCGTCTCGACGTAGCCGGGGTCCCGGCTGGCCGGGTAGGCGCTCTTGGTCCTGTTCACGATCTCCTCCGGGAGCAGGTCCGCGCACGCCCGGCGCAGCAGCGCCTTCTCCGTCCCCCCGTCGGCCTTCATGTCCGCGGGCACGTTGAACAGGTACTCGGCGAGCCGGTGGTCGGCGAAGGGCACCCGCACCTCGAGGCCGACGGCCATGCTCATCCGGTCCTTGCGGTCCAGCAGCGCGCCCAGCCAGCGGGTCAGGCCGAGGTGGAAGACCTCCCGCTGCCTGCGTCCGGTGCGGTCCTCCCCGTCCACGTGCGGGACCTCCGCCAGCGCCTCCCGGTAGCGGTCGGCCTCGTACTCCTCCGGCCGGATCGCGCGCCTCACCTCCTCGCGGAGCAGGAACTGCGGCTGGCGCCGCGCGTACATCCAGGGGAACGAGGTGTGCCGGACGTACCGGTCGTCGACCTGCCAGGCGTAGCCGCCGAACATCTCGTCGGCCGACTCCCCCGACAGCGCGACCGTGCAGTCTTCCCGGACCCCGCTGAACAGGTGGTACATCGAGATGTCGAGATCGCCCCAGCCGGGGAGGTCGCGCGCCCGCAGCCCGCGGTCGAGCCCCTCGACGAGAGCGCCGGTGCCGACCTGGACCACGGAGTGCTTGAGGCCGAGCCGTTCGGCGACCAGGCGCGCGTACGGCTCGTCCGGGCTGGGCCGCCACAGGTCGCTGCCCGGGCGCGCCGGCGCCGGGACGCTCACCGAGTAGCTGGTCAGCTCCCCCGCGAACTCCCGCGCCGCCAGGGCCGTGATCGCGCTGGAGTCGATCCCTCCGGACAGCAGCGTGCCGACCGGCACGTCCGCCACGATCTGGCGCCTGACGATGTCGGTGAGCAGGGAGCGGACCTCGTCCGTCGTCGCGCGGAAGTCCTCGGTGTGGGGGCGGGCCTCCAGCCGCCAGTACCGGCTCTCGCGGCATCCGGAGGCGTCGGCGACGACCAGGCACCCCGGCTTGAGCTCCCGCATCCCGCGGTAGACGGCGTGGCCGGGCGTCCTCGCGCGCGGGACGGCCGTCAGCTCGGCGAGGCCCTCCAGATCCACCTCGGCCTTCATCTCGGGATGGGCCAGCAGCGCCTTGGGCTCCGACCCGAAGATGATCCCGTCGCCCAGCCGGGCGTAGTAGAGCGGTTTTATGCCGAGCCGGTCCCTCACCAGAAGCAGCCGTCGCGCGTGTTCGTCCCAGATGGCGAAGGCGTACATTCCGTTGAGGCGCGTGACGAGATCCGCGCCCCATTGGAGGTAGGCCGTCAGCAGCACTTCGGTGTCCGACCGGGTGCTGAACGACCAGCCGGCGGAGCGCAGCTCCGCACGGAGCTCGTGGAAGTTGTAGATCTCGCCGCTGAACGTGATGACGACCGGCTCGCCGTCGCGCCCGTCCCGCCGCATGGGCTGCCGCCCGCCCTCGATGTCGATGACGGCGAGCCGCCGGTGGCCCAGTGCGGCGTGGCGGGACAGCCACGTCCCCTCGTCGTCGGGGCCGCGCGGCGCCTGGGTCCGCGTCATGGCGGTCACGACGGGGCCCTGCGCGGAGAGGTCCCGCGTCCAGTCGGCCCATCCGGTTATGCCGCACATGTGCGCTCCTTCCGTTGTCCTCTTGGGTGCGCGGGTCAGGCGGAAAGGAGGCGGCTCCGCGCGAACGCGAAGAGGTCGGGAAGGCCGGCGTTGACGAACTCCCAGTCGTGCCCGCCGGGCCGTTCCCGGTAGCGGTGGGGAACGGAGCCGGCCGCGAGGGCCGCGCGCATTCTCCGGTTCATGCCGATCATGCGGGGATAGTCGTCCAGGCCGACGTCGAGATGCACTTCGATCGGGTGCTTCGCGTCCCGGTCCCGGAGCGCGCGGTACGGGTCGTACTCGCGCCGGACCTCGCTGCCGACCGGCCCCCAGACGCGCTCGTGGTCCCTCGTGGTCGGCATGGCCAGCCTCTGCCCGTCCCGCAGGTGGTCGTAGGGGTCGCCTTCCCGCAGGGGGGCCTCGAAGGCGCCCGCGTTGCTGCACACCACCGAGAACACCTCACCGTGCCGCAACGCCTGGTAGAGGGCGGCGGCCCCGCCCATGGAGAACCCGCCGACGCCTCGCCCGTCCCGGGACGCCACGGTGTTGAAGGCGTCATCGACATGGCCGACGACCTCGTGCACGAGGTAGTCCTCGTAGCGCCGCCCCCGGGCGTCGTTGATGAACCACGAGCGTCCGGATTCGGGGAGGACCACGACCAGCCCGGCCGAATCCACGACGGTCGAGAGGTCGCCGCACTGGAGCCATGTGTTCCGGTTGCCGCCGAAGCCGTGCAGGAGGTACAGCACCGGAAACGCGCGGCCGGTCGACGAGTACCGGGACGGCAGGAGGACGTTCACCGACTTCTCCCGGCCGATCGACGCGCTCCGCCACGTCTCGGTCAGGACTTTCATCGCGGATCCGCCCGGGTCTCTCCCAGCCGCTTCCGGTCGATCTTCCCGGTCCCGGTGACCGGGAACGCGGTCCTGACGTGGAACCGCTCCGGGACCATGTAGCGCGGGATCTCGGCCAGGCAGTGCCGGCGCACGGCCGAGACGTCGAGCGGGTGCGTCTCGGGGACCACGTACGCCTCGACGACCCGTTCCCCGGTGCCGTCGTCGACCGCCACGCACGCGGCCTCCCGGACGTTGTCCGCGGCCGACAGGACCGCCTCGATCTCGCCGATCTCGACGCGGTGGCCCCGTATCTTCACCATGTCGTCCTCACGTCCGCAGAAGACGTAGTTCAGCTCGTCGTCGAGCCGGACCAGGTCTCCGGTCCGGTACGCGCGCACCGTCTCCAAGCCGGCCTGGGCGATCGACAGGGTCCTCTCCGCCGTGAGGTCGTCGTCGCGCCAGTAGCCGAGCATCACCGAGTCTCCGGCGACGCACAGCTCCCCGGACGCGCCCGGCTCGTGCTCCACCGGACGCCCGGCCCCGTCGACGATGAACGTCGCCGCGTACGGGCAGGCGCGGCCGATCGGCACGGGCTGCCGCCGGTGCTCCGCGACGTCCGACTGGCGGACCCGGTGGAAGACACAGACGTTGGTCTCCGTCGGGCCGTAGAGGTTGTAGAAACCGACCTCCGGGACGAGCGAGTGCAGGTGCCGGAGCCGGGCGATCGGGAACGTCTCACCGGCGAAAAGGACGACCCGCAGCCGCGACCCGGCCAGCAGTCCGCTGTTCTTCGCGGCCAGCATGCGGGTCAGCGCTCCGGGAACCGAGTACCAGACGGTGATGCGCTGCTCGGCGACGAACTTGTTGAGGGCGCCCCCGAGCCCGACCTGGCTCTCGGGGACGAGCACCACGCAGCCGCCCGCCCTGCACGTCGCGAACAGGTCGAGCACGGACAGGTCGAAGTGAAAGGGCGCGTGGCTGGAGACCCGGTCGGCGGGGCCCAGACCGAATTCGTCGACCGCCCATTCCACGAACGCGCGGGCATTGCCGTGGGAGAGCACGACGCCCTTGGGGACGCCCTTCGATCCCGATGTGTGGAGGATGAAGGCCGGACTGTGGAGGTCGAGGACGGGTCCGGCTTCGCCCTCCGCCGGAGCGGCGGCGAGCGCCTCCTCCCAGCCGGTGACGGACGCGTCCGCGGCCGGACCGGTGGACACGATCCGGCAGGAGGAGTTCTTCCGCAGCCATTCGACCCGGTCGTCCTGGGCGATCACGCAGGCGGCCTCGCAGTGGGCGATGATGTGGCCGGCCCGTTTGAAGGGCGCGCTCGGGTCGACGGGCACGTAGGCCGCGCCGGCCTTCAGCACCCCGTAGACGGCGATGACCGCCTCGATCGACTTGTGCAGCCACAGGACGACCCTGTCACCGGGGACGACGCCGCCTTCGGCCAGCGTGCGGGCGAGGGCCGAACTGAGCCGGTCCAGCTCGCCGTAGGTCAGCGCCTCGCCCCGGAACTCGACCGCCGGGGCCTCCGGACGCGTTCCGGCCCAGTGGCGCAGGCAGTCGCTCAGACCGTTCACCTTCCCTCCCCGCCTCCCTCGGATTCCGGCCAGGCGAGGCCGAGCTTCCCGGAGATGATCACTCGCTGCATGTCCGAGGTGCCCGAGGAGATCGTCATGCCGAGGGCGTCCCGGAGATTGCGCTCGGCGCGCCCGTCGGAGGAATAGCCGAGCGCCCCGTACACCTGCATCGCGCTGGTGAAGATCTCCGCCGCCGCTTCGCTCACGTACAGCTTGCCGACCTCGGGGAAGATGCTCGCCTCCGCGCCGTCGAGTTCCGCCGCGGCGCGGTGCAGGAGCATCCGGGAGATCTCCCAGCGGATCCGCATGTCGACGATCCTGTTGGAGACCGACTGGTACCGCCCGATGTGCCTGCCGAACTGGCGGCGCCGCCGGCAGAAGCGCGTGCACTCCTCGATCTCCCGCCCCATGACGCCGAGCCACGGCGCCAGCAGAAGCGCCCGTTCCCACGCCATCGTCTGCGCGAACACGGCGGATCCCTGCCTTTCGGCACCGAGCCGCCGGGAGGCGGGAACGCGGCACCCGTCCAGCTCGACCTCGCCCCAGCGGGCGGTGCGAAGACCCATCTTCTCGGCCTGCTCGTGCACCGAGACGCCGGGATCGCCGCGCTCGACCAGGAAGGCGGTGACTCCGGTGAATCCGAGCTCCGGGTCGACGGTCGCGTAGACGACGAACACGTCGGCGACGGGCGCGTTCGTCACATAGCGCTTGCGTCCGGTCAGGACGTAGGAGTCGCCGTCGCGCTCGGCCGTGGTGGCGAGCGACAGCGCGTCCGACCCGCTTCCCGGCTCGGTCATCGCGTTGGCCCCGACGAGCCGGCCGGCGGCGAGCCCGGGCAGGTACGCGCGCCGCTGCTCCTCGTCGCCGAACTTCCAGACCGGCACCTCGACGGCCAGGACGTGGGCGCCGATCGCCATCATGAGGCCGTTGTCGAGGCAGCCGTGCCCGAGACCCTCCATCGCGTGCGCATAGTCGACGGGACCGCACCCGGATCCCCCGTATTCGGACGGCAGGATCAGGCCGAGCACACCCTGCTCGGCGCACCGCGACCAATCGTCGCGGCTGAACAGCCCGATCCTGTCCCGCTCGGTCACGTCCTTGCTCAGCGCCTCTTCGCCGAACGCGCGGAAAACGCGGTACAGCCCGTCCTGGTCGCCGTCCCATTCGAACCGCATGGCTCTCCAATCCCCCGAGCGGGATGTCATGCCATATCGAGAATCGCCGGCGGCGGGACGGTCGCCACCACCGCGCGGAATCGCAAGCGTCGCCCCTCCGGTCCGCCAGGCGGCCACGGGAAACCCGGCCGCGCCGCACCGATCGCTGTCATTGTGCATCCGTGAAGCGATCTTGAGAAGCCCAACTTCTGCCAAATGGCCGCCGGCGGAGAGCTCCGTACGGCCTCTTGCGCCCCCCGGACGCCTGTCGTACGGTACGGACCGTCAGCCAATCGAAGCGGAAAACGTTCCGGCCGTGGACGGCCTGCCACCGGTTCGTCGGCAAGAACCGGGGCTCGGACGGCCAGGTCGCCGGTAAGCGATGCGCCGTTCCCCGAAACGGGCGCCCTCCCTCCGCGGGTATCGATTCCCGTCCTGCCGACTCACTCCTGCCGACTCACCCCCGCCATTCCCGGGCCGACGCCGCAGACGAGGTGCATGCCATGGATCGTGCCAGCAACGCGGATCTGCCGGCGCAGATCAAGAGCATCATGATCCGCGTTCTCGATCTGGACGTCGCCCCCGAACGCCTGGACGACACGGTCTCGCTCTACTCGCCGGTCGTGGGCATGGACTCCCTGAGCCTGCTGCACACCCTCGTGGAGATCGAGAAAGAGTTCGGCATCGAGATCGACGACGAGGACGTGATGCTCGCCGAACTGAGGAACGTGGGAAGCCTTATCGACATGATCAGCGGAATCATCGGCGCGGAGGGCGGAAAAGCGTAACATGCGCGATGTTTTCGAACTGGACCGTGACCGGGTTCCCACGCACTGGTACAACATCCTCGCCGACCTTCCGATCGAGGTGCCCCCGGCACGGCCGGCGCCGCCGAGGAACGGCGGTTCGGCGCCACTGCAGCCGCAACTGCCGTTGTCGATGTACCGCCAGAGCATCGGCCGTGAGCGCTACGTCGAGATACCCGGCCCCGTTCGATCGGAGTACCAGCGCTGGCGCCCGACACCCCTTTTCCGGGCGTCCAGGCTGGAGAAGGCCCTCGACACCCCGGCGCACATCTATTTCAAGTACGAAGGCACCAGTCCGTCCGGCAGCCACAAGATAAACACCGCGCTGGCACAGGCCTATTACTACGGCAGGTCCGGCGTCAGGGAGATGGTGACGGGGACCGGCGCCGGCCAGTGGGGCACCGCGCTCGCGATGGCCTGCCACCCCTACGGGATGGCCTGCACCGTGTTCATGGTGCGGTCCAGCTACGAGCAGAAGCCGTACCGGGGCACGCTGATGCGGTTGAACGGGGCCGAGGTCGTCCCGAGCCCCAGCACGAGGACGGAGGTGGGCAGGGCCGCCCTGCGCGCCGACCCGGATTCGCCGGGCACCCTCGGGATCGCCAACGCCGAGGCGATCGAGTACGCCAACGGCCGGAAGGAGGCGCGGTTCTCGATCGGCAGCGGAGAGAACCACGTCCTCATGCACCAGACGGTCATCGGCGAGGAGGCCCTGCTGCAGATGGAGCTGGCCGGCGAGTTCCCCGACGTCGTGATCGGCGCGATGGGGGCGGGCAGCAACTTCGCGGGGCTGACCTTCCCCTTCTACCGGGCGGCGCTGGCGGAGAACACCGGGACGCGGTTCCTGGCGGTGGAGCCCGACGCGTGCCCCAAGATGACCAGGGGCAGCTACATGCTGGACTACACCGACTACTCCGGTGTGACCCCCGCGGTCAAGATGTACACCCTGGGGCACACGTTCACGGCCTACCACATCCACGCCGGGGGCCTGCGATACCACGGCGCCGCTCCGATCGTCAGCGCCATGTACGACAACGGCATGGTGGAGGCGACCTCCTACTCCCAGACCCGCGTCTTCGAGAGCGGCGCCGCGTTCGCGAAGGCCGAAGGGCTCGTTCCCGCCCCCGAGTCGGCCCACGCCGTCGCCGCCGCGATCGACGAGGCGGTGCTGGCGCGGGACGAGGGCGAGGAGCGGGTCGTCCTGGTCGGTCTCAGCGGCCATGGACTGCTGGACCTCGGCGCCTACGAGAGCCACCTCTCCGGGCAGACCGTCGACGTCGCTCCCACCGACGAGGAGATCAAGGCGTCCCTGCGCCTCATCGAATCGCTGTGACGGACGTCGGCACGCCACCGGTGGTGACGTGCCGACCTGGCTCTCCGCCCTCGTCCCGTCGGGACGTGCGGGTCAGGGAGCGGCGGGGGCGCGGACGCCCAGCTCGGCCAGGACGGCCGCACCGCTGGACCGGGTGATCTCGACCTGGACCCTGTCGACCGGGGCGCCGGCGTCGACGCGGAACCAGGTGAGGTCGTCTCCCCAGCGCACGCGGTAGTCGAGGTCGCCGACCGCGTGCCACGCGCCGTCCGAGGCGGTCCGGACCTTGATCTGCGCCGCTTCGGCGTGGCCCGGCTTGAGCGCCATGCCGGCCTCGGCGACCCGGGTCGGCTCGTCGAACGTGATCGTGTACTGGGCCGGGGCCGCCGTGGCCTTCCAGGCGGCGTCGTAGTAGCCGACCACGCCGTCGATCGGCCCGGTGCGCCCCACCTTCGGCTGGCTCGGGGCCGTGTACACGAGGTCGGTGTCGATCCCGAGCCGGCCCGCGGCGTGCAGCGCGGCCAGGTCCACGCGGCGCGGGTCCGCCGGCTCCGACCGGATGCCCGCCACATCGACGAAGTCACCGACCAGCTGGCTCCGGTCGGAGTCGAAGCCGAGCACGAGGACCCGGCCGGGAGAGACCTCCGCGACGGCGGGGTTGGCCTGGTCACCGGTCCCGGAGTCGTACACCAGCTCGCGCGGCGCGCCCGTCCACGGCCGGTCGGGGTGCCGCAGGACGGCGCCGACGGTTCCGCGGCGGTTGGTGAAGTGCCCCGACAGGTCGCCGTAGGCGAGGAAGACGTCGCCGTTCCGCAGGACCTCGGTGTGGGCCGAGGAGGTCACCAGGTCGATCTCGGCCGGGGGCGTCCAGGTGCGGCCGCCGTCGCGCGACCAGGACTCCTGGGAATGGACCGCGCCCATCGTGGAGGCTCCCGTGCCGATGCGCAGCAGGGCGTGGACGGTCCCGTCGCGCAGGACGGTGAGCACGGGCTCCTGGTAGTGCGTGCCCTGCGCGGACGCGATCAGCGACTCGGTGCCCGCGTGCCAGGACGCGCCGCCGTCCAGGCTGCGCACGACGGTGGCGCGCTGCCAGCGGTCGTCGGGGACCGTGCCGTAGAGGGGGATGATCAGTTCGCCGGAGGGCAGCTCCTTGATCTGGCCGTGGCTCGCCGCCCATCCCAGCTCGTAGGTGTCGACGATGTCGGACTCGCCGCTCATCGAGGTCCGCACCGCCGCGGGCTCGGACCAGCTGGCCCCGCCGTCGTCGCTGTGCCGGACGAACACGCCCATCGGCTCGGGGGGCGCGACCGAGTAGTCGATCTGGAACCAGCTCAGCAGGAGCCTGCCCGAGCGGAGCTGGGTGATCATCGGGTCGCGGTCGTCGTACGGGGAGTCGTGGACGGCCTCGGGCGGCGACCAGGTGCGGCCGCCGTCCCGGCTGTCGAGCATCACCAGCCGGCCGTCCTGCCCGGTGTGCCCGGCCCCCTCCCGCGCCACCGCGACGAGGGACCCGTCGCCGAGCCGCTCCATGTTCGGGAAATGCAGCTTCTTGCCCGGCGCCGCCTGGGCGACGATCACGTCGGGACGGTCCGGAGCCGAGGGGGTGGACGGGCTCGCGTGCGCCACGGCGCCCGGAAGCCCCAGCGCGAGCAGGGCGCCCATGGCGATGGAGATACCTCGATGCATTCGCATGGCTCCCGGATAGAACACGGAATATCATTCCATGTCAATGCTCGAATTCCGTTAATGGCGCGCCCGGATCGGCTGGCGTTCGGCGGCGCGGTCGCCGTCCACGAAGTACAGCGCGCTCCACATGTTGGTCGTGCCGCAGGCGTGGTTGGGGACGACGCGCAGCAGGTCGCCCACGCGCAGGCCGGCGGTTCCGGGCCCGGTGAGGTAGCCGTGCTCCTCGTTGCCGCCGGTGAACTCCACTCCGTCCAGCGGGGCGCCCGCGGCGTCGCAGACGACGCCCAGCGTTCCGGCGGTCGCGACGGAGTCGGAGCTCATCGCCTTGATCCCCGCGTCGATGATGACGGTCCCGGGGCGCTGGGCGCTGGTGACGCGGGTCAGCACGGTCTGCGCGCACTGGTCGATCCCGGCGCTGCCCAGGCCGACCTGGTTGGCGTCGTAGTAGACGTAGGTGCCGGGGCGCGCCTCGGTGACCCCCGCGGCGAACGGCGCGGACGTGGCGCCGGGGGTCGAGCCGACCGAGACCAGGGGGCACTCGTGCCCGGCGGTGCGCAACGCCTCGGCGACCTGCGCCAGCGTGCGTCCGGCGAGGTCGCCCGCCGCCTCCAGCCCCGGGCGGTCGGGACCGTGCGCGGCGAGATGCCCCTCATGGGTGAGGACACCCCGCATCTCCAGAGCGGGCAGCGCGGAGAGCGCGCCCGCGCTCTCGACGGCCTTACCGGGATCGACGCCCGCCCGGTGCAGGCCCGTGTCGACCTCCAGGACGAACGGGACGGTGACCCCGCTGGAGGAGGCCGCGTCCGACAGCGGCCCGGCGGCCTCCAGCGAGTCGAGAGCGATGGTCAGCCCACCCCGGGCCAGGGCCTGGACGGCGAAGGCCACCTTGGCGGGCCCCACCGGTTGGTGCGCCCACAGGACGTCATCGACGCCCGCTTCCTGCAGGAGCCCGACCTCGGGGGGCGTGGCGCAGGTGAACCCTGTCGCGCCGTGAGCGAGCTGGCGGCGCGCGACCGCGAGGCATTTCGACGTCTTGAAATGGGGCCGCAGCGCGATCCCGGCGGCCCCGATCGAGCTCGCCATGGCGGCCAGGTTGGCCTCCATGCGGGCCCGGTCGACGAGCAGCGCGGGTGTCGGAAGGGCGTCCAGGGGCAGCCCGCCGGGCGGGAGGTCCGGGTTCATGCCAGTCCCATCCGGGGCCGCGGGTCCCCGTCCAGCAGCCACTCGACGGTCTCCTTCTTGATCTCGGGGAAGCCGGAGGGTCGCTGCCCGGCCATCTCGCGCAGCCCCGCGACGGCCTCGGCGGGCGTCCACAGCGGGAAGTCGGACCCGAAGACGAGCCTGTCGACCACGTCCCACTCCTGGGCGCGGGCCAGCGCCAGATAGCCGTCCATGGGACGAGCCCAGCACGCCGACACGTCGGAGTAGACCCGGCGGTTCTTGCGCAGGGTCACGATCGTCTCGCGCTGCCAGGGGTGCCCGAGGTGCGCGATGATCTGGACGAGGCCGGGGTGGCGGCGCGCGACGTCGTCCACGACCAGGGGGTTGCTGACCGACAGGTCGCCCGCCGGGCTCGGCGTGGCGCCCATGTGCCACAGGACGACGAGCCCGGCGTCGGCCGCGGCCCGGTAGAACGGGTCGTAGGCGGTGTCGCGCGGGTCGAACAGGGCCAGCACCGGATACAGCTTGATGCCGCGCAGCCCGCGCGCGACGCCGTCGGCGAGCTGGTCGAGCACGTCGGGGTCGGTGGGGTCGAGCGCCATGAACCCGATCGTCTCCGTGGCGGTCTCCGCGCAGAACCGCTCGGTGTACTCGTTCGGGGTGAGGACCCCGGCGGCCGTGGCGCGGATGCCGAACACGCACGCCGCGGTCACGTCCGCCATGGCGCGGTCGTAGTCGGCGGGAGTGAACTCGTGGGCTCCCCGCCCGTAGACGGGTCTCCAGTGGTGCTCCCACTCGTGGCCCCAGTGCTCGGGCCGCTGGCAGTGGGTATGGAAGTCGATCAAGCATCCTCCCGGGTGCTGGGCGCGCCGGAGCGCAGGGACGAGCGCAGGTACTCCAGGGCGGCGACGACGTCGGCGTCGGCCGCGAGGTCCGCCGCCGCGGCCCGCAGGCCCTCCAGGTAGTCGGCGCGGCGGTCGCCGTCGAACTCGGCGGACGGCCCGGACACGCTGAGGGCGGCCACGCAGTCGCCGCCCACCTCGACGGGCACGGCGACGCAGCGGAGCCCGACGCTGCCCTCGTTGTCGTCGAGGGCGTGACCGCGCTCGGCCGTGGCCCGCAGGTCCTCGGCCAGGGCGCTCGCCGTCGTGAGGGTGTGCTCGGTGCGGGCCGGGAACGGCTCGGGCGGCAGGTGCGCGGCGACCTTGGACGGGTCGAGCCGGGCGAGCAGCATCTTGCCGAGCCCGGTGCAGTGGGCGGCGTCGCGGGTGCCCGGCATGGTGTGGAACCGGATCGGCCGGTCGGGCTCGCGGACGCACACGTGCAGCACCTCCCGGCCGTCCAGCACGCCGAGGTTCGCGGTCTGGCCGGTGGCCTCGGCGACCTTCGCCAGGTGGCCTCCCGCCACCTGGGACAGGTCCAGCCCGGTCAGGTACGCGGTGGACAGCGTCAGGGTCTTGTGGCCGAGCCGGTAGGCGGGCCGCTCGTCGGCGCGGACCACGTAGCCCATCTCCTCCAGCACGCCGAGGAGCCGCACGAGCGTGCTCTTCGGCAGGCCGGTGCCGGCCGAGAAGTCGTTCAGGGTGAGGGCGCCGCCCTGCGCGGCGAGGCGTTCGAGCAGCGCCAGGCCCCGTGCCAGGGCGTTGGCGTGGTAGTTCGCCGCCGCCGGGCGGTCGTCGTCCACGTTGGCGCGGCGGGCCGCGGGCCGCGTGCCGGCGGCTCTCGTCCCTCTGGCTCTGTCCATGGTGCCTCGTCTCTGTTCTGGGGATGCGCGGTTCAGGGGACGCGCAGGATCTCGCCGGGCCGCGCGCCGCCGTGCGCGCCGTCCTCGACGACGGCGCGGCCGCCGACGACGACCGCGCGGATCCCGTCCGGATATCGCTGGGGTGCTGCGAACGTAGCCCGATCGGCGATGCGCGCGGGGTCGAAAACGACGATGTCCCCGTGCACCCCCGGCCGCAGGACGCCGCGCCCCGCGAGCCCCGCCCGCTCGGCCGGCGCGGACGTGCACCTGCGGACGGCCTCGGCGAGCCCGAGCAGGCCCGGCCGGACGTACGCGGCGAACAGCCGCGGGTAGCAGCCGTAGGAGCGGGGATGCGGCGTGCCGCGCCCGGTCGGCCCGGCGGGGTCGAGGGCCTGGCCGTCGGAGCCGATGACCCCGGCGGGATGGGTGAGCGCGTCGGCGAGGTCGCGTTCGCTGCGGCCTCCCGCCACCATCTGGACGGCGTTGCCGTGCTCGGCGACGAGGTCGAGCACGAGGTCCGGCGGTTCCGTCCCGGCCTCGGCGGCCAGGGCGGTGACGGGGCGCCCCCCGACGGTGATGTCGTCCCAGGAGTTCGGCATGTCCCGCCACCCGTCCCGGACGCGGGCGCGGACGGCGCGGCCGTCGAGCCGGGCCCGCATCGCCCGCTCGCCGCCCTCCTGCGCCCACGCGGGCAGCAGCTGCGACAGCGGCGCGTTCCCGGCGAGGTAGGGGTAGATGTCGAAGCCGACGTCCAGCCCTGCGGCCCGCGCGGCGTCGATGAGCTCCAGCGCCCGCGCGACGGAGCCGTGGTTGCGCCGCCCGACCGCGACCAGGTGCGAGATCTGGGTGCGGCAGCCGGTGGCCGCCGCGACCCGCAGCGCCTGCCGCACGGAGTCGAGCAGCCCGTCGGCGTAGTCGCGCACATGCCAGGCGAACAGCCGGCCGTGCGCGGCGGCCGTGCGGCCGAGCGCCTCAAGCTCGTCTTCGCGCGCGTAGCAGGCGGGCGCGTAGACCAGGCCGGTGGAGACGCCGGCGGCGCCCGCCGCGAGCGCGTCGCCGAGCAGCCCCCGCATCCGGTCGAGCGCGGCGGCGTCCGCCGGGCGGTCGCCGAACCCGACGGCGGCCGCGCGCAGCGGCGTGTGCGCGACGAGCGCGGCCACGTTCACGGCGGGGCGCGCGGCGTCGAGCGCGGCCAGGTAGCCGGGCAGGTCGGCCCAGTCCCAGCGGACGGACGGGTCCAGGTCGAGGTAGCCGGCGGCGGCGCGCAGCGCCTCCCGGTCGTCTCCGGCGGCGACGGGCGCGACGCCGAGGCCGCAGTTGCCGACCACGACGGTCGTGATCCCCTGCCGGACGGCGCTGTGCGCCTCGGGGGACGACAGGAGGGTCAGGTCCGAATGGGTGTGCACGTCCACGAAACCCGGCGCGACGACGTGACCGGACGCGTCGATCGTCCGGGCAGCGGGGCGCCCGGCCAGGTCGCCGATCCCCGTGACCCGCCCGCCGGTGACGGCGACGTCCGCGCGGACCGGCGCGGCCCCGGTGCCGTCGGCGAGGGTCCCGCCGGCGATGAGCAGATCGATCATGGCGCGGCCGGCTCCGGGCGCAGCCGGAACGTGGCCCCCACCTCGACCGGGCTGCCCGTGGGCAGGGCGGCGACGCCGAGCGCGACCCGCGCGTGCCGCCCGGCGCCGTCGCCGAGCACCTCGGTGAACAGGGCCGTCGCGGCGTCGGCCACCAGATGCTGGTCGGTGAACCCGGGCGCGGACGCGACCCACACCGAGACCGCCTCGACATGCGCGACCGCGCCGAGCCCGCCGTCACCGGACAGCTCGTCCCGGACGGCGGTCAGGACGTTGCGGGCGCACTGCCGCGCGCAGGCGCGGGCGGTGTCGAGCGCGACCTCGTCTCCCACGCGGCCCTCGGCGAGCAGCCTTCCGTCGCGGACGGCGACCTGGCCGGAGGCGATCAGGATCTCCCCCGAGCGGCGCGCCGCGGCGACGGCCGGGCGCTCCCCCGCGGGCCCCGGGTCCGTGGAGGCGGCGGCCAGGCGCTGGTCGGCGTCGTGCATGGTGACTCCTTCGATGGCGGGTCGGACGGTGGCGGGGTCAGGCGGTGGCCGGCTCGGCGAAGTGGCAGGCGGTCGGATGGCCGGCCCCGGCGTGGGCGACGAGCGGCGGCGTCTCGGTCGCGCAGATGTCGCGCGCCTTCCAGCACCGGGTGCGGAACCGGCAGCCGGAGGGCGGGTCGATCGGGCTCGGCACGTCCCCGGTCAGCATGATCCGCTCGCGTCCGCCGCGGGCGCCGGGACGCGGGCGCGGCACGGCCGACAGGAGCGCCTGCGTGTAGGGGTGCGCGGGACCGCCGAAGATCTCCTCGCGGGTGCCGCGCTCCACGATCGTCCCGAGGTACATCACGGCGATCTCGTGCGAGACGTGCCGCACCACCGACAGGTCGTGCGAGATGAACAGGTAGGCCACGCCCAGCTCGCGCTGGAGCTCCCGCAGCGTGTTGACGACCTGCGCCTGGATCGAGACGTCCAGGGCGCTGACCGGCTCGTCCAGCACGAGGACCTTCGGGCCGAGGGCGAGCGCGCGGGCGATCCCGATGCGCTGGCGCTGCCCGCCGGAGAACTCGTGGGCGTACCGGCGGGCGTGCGAGGGCGCGAGCCGCACCATGTCGAGCAGCTCGGCGACCCGCTCGGGTCCCCCGTCCCCGTAGCGGCCCTGGACGCGCAGCGGCTCGGCGACGATGTCGTGCACGGTCATCCGCGGCGACAGCGACGCGTACGGGTCCTGGAACACCAGTTGCAGGTCGCGGCGCAGGGCGCGGAGCTCGGCGCCGCGCGCGCGGGTGACGTCCCGCCCGGCCACGACGATCCGGCCGGCGGTGGGCTCCAGCAGCCGCACCGCCATCCGCCCCGTGGTCGTCTTGCCGCAGCCCGACTCGCCGACGAGGCCGAGCGTCCGCCCGGCGCGCAGGGAGAAGTCGACGCCGTCGACGGCGTGGACGCTGCCGGTCCGCCTGCGCAGCGGCCCCGACCGCACCGGGAAATGCCTGGTGAGGCCGGTGACGCCGAGGACCTCGTCCGGTACGGTCATCGGTCGCCTCCCTTCTCCCCGCCGGGCGGGGCCATCTCGTGGTGGAAATGGCAGGCGCTCGCGCGCCCGGGACCGGACTGGGCGGGTTCGGGGCGCTCCACCCGGCAGCGGTCCCGCGCCATCGGACAGCGCGGCGCGAACGCGCACCCCCGCGCGATCTCGCCCGGCGCCGGCGGCGCACCGGGGATCGGGGTCAGCTCGCCGGCGTCGCCGTCCAGCGCGGGCAGGCTCTCCAGCAGCCCCCGCGTGTAGGGGTGCCGGGGCGAGTCGAAGATCGCCTCGACGGGGCCGTGCTCGACGACCCGCCCCGCGTACATCACCGCGACCCGGTCGGCGAGCTCGGCGACCACGCCGAGATCATGGGTGATCAGCACGGTGGCGGCGCCCGTCTCCCGCCGGGTCAGCCGCAGCAGGTCCAGGACCTGGGCCTGGACGGTCACGTCCAGGGCGGTCGTCGGCTCGTCCGCGATCAGCAGGTCGGGGTCGTTGGCGATGGCCATCGCGATCATCGCGCGCTGCCGCATCCCGCCGGAGAACTCGTGCGGGTACTGCTTCAGCCGCCGCTCCGCGCCCGGCACCCCGACCAGGGTCAGCAGCTCGGCGGCGCGCTCGCGCGCCTGCGAGCGGGACATGCCCGGCCGGTGCAGCCGCAGCGCCTCGCGGATCTGCGCGCCGACCGACAGGACGGGGTTCAGCGCGGTCATCGGATCCTGGAAGATCATCGCGATCCGGCCGCCGCGCAGCCGGCGCAGCTCGCGCGGGGGCATCGCGCGCAGGTCGGCCCCGTCGAACACGACGCGTCCCGACACGACCCGGCCCGGCGGCCTGACCAGCCCGAGCGCGGACATCGCCGTGACGCTCTTGCCCGATCCCGACTCGCCGACCACGCCGAGCGTCTCGCCCGGCGCGACGGTGTACCCGGCGCCGTCCACGGCCCGGACGGTCCCCTCGTCGCCGGCGAACTCGACGACCAGGTCCTCGATCTCCAGCAGCGGGCGTCCGTCCGCGCGCCCCGGGGTCTCCCGCGGGGTCGCCTTCCCGGCGGGCGCGCTCATGTCCGTCCCCCCGGCGTGACGGCGTCGCGGAGCCCGTCCCCGACGAAGTTGACGGCGAGGACCGTCACGGCGATCGCCACGCCCGGCGGTATCCACAGCCACGGCATCGTCTGGATCAGCGTCAGGTTCTGCGCGTCGTTCAGCATGTTCCCCCAGCTCGCCTGCGGCGGCCGCACGCCGAGCCCGAGGAAGGACGCGGTGGTCTCCAGCATGATCGCCTGCGCGACGGCCAGGGTGCCGGTCACGGTGACCGGCGCCAGCGCCGCGGGGACGATGTGCTTGCGGATCAGCCACCACGCGTTCGCCCCGCTCGCCTCGGCCGCCTGGATGTACTCGCGGTCGCGCAGCGACAGCGTCACGCCCCGCACCACCCGGCCCGCGACCGGCCACTGCGTCAGCCCGATGGCGACGATCAGCACGGTCACGCTCGGCCCGACGATCCCGGCGAGCACCAGGATCACCACGACGGTCGGGAACGACATGACGATGTCGGCGATCCGCATGATCACGTTGTCGGCCACGCCGCCGAACAGCCCGGACACCGAGCCGAACAGCGTGCCGACCACGACCGCGCCGAGCGCGGCGGCCAGGCCGACCAGCAGCGACACCCGTCCGGCGTGCAGGGTGCGGGCGAACACGTCGCGGCCGGAGGTGTCGGTGCCGAACCAGTGCGCGCCGGACGGGGCCTCGCGGACCGCGTCCAGGTCCACCGCGTTCGGATGCGCGGCGATCAGCGGCGCCAGCAGCGACGCCAGGACGACCGCGCCGAGCACGGCGCTCCCGGCGACGGCGAGGCGGTTGCGGCGGAACCGGCGCACGGCGCGCGCCCGGGGCGAGGCGGAGCCGGCGCGGCCCTCGCCGCCCCGCCCCTTCCCGGGCGGCGCGGCCTTCCCCTGACGGGGCCTTCTCAGCTTCTCGGCCGGCGCGCCGGCGGGCGTCGCGGTCATCGCAGGCTCACTCTCGGGTCGACGACGGCGTACAGCACGTCCGCGATCAGGTTGCAGAGCAGCACCAGCACCGCCACGTACAGCGCGAACCCGACGATCACCGGGTAGTCGTGCTGGCCGATCGAGCTGACCGCGAGCTGCCCCATGCCGGGCCAGGCGAAGACCTGCTCGATCACCACCGCGCCCGCCAGCATCTGCGGGATCTGGTACATCACCACGGTGATCAGCGGGATCAGCGCGTTGCGCAGCGCGTGCCGCAGCACGACGCGGGCCCGGGACGCGCCCTTGGCCTCGGCCGTGCGGACGTAGTCGGCGCCCAGCTCGTCCACCAGGCCGCCCCGCACGTAGCGGGTGAACGGCCCGGCGGTGACGAACGCCAGGATCAGCCCCGGAAGGATCAGGTGCCGGAGCTGGTCGGCGGGGCCGCCGCCGCCCGGAGTGGTCATCCCGGCGGACGGCAGCACGCCCCACTTCAGGGAGAACAGGTAGATCCCGACGATGCCGAGGAAGAACGGCGGCACCGACACCGCGGCCAGGCCGAGGACGGTGGCGCCGTAGTCGACCGCGGTGTTGCGGCGCACCGCGGCGGCGACGCCGAGCGCGATCGACACCGCGAGCGCGACCACCAGGGCGGCGCTCATGAGCTGCAGTGTCGGCCCGACCCGCTCGCCGAGCACCGCCGAGACGGGGCGGTGCCCGACGTAGGAGTAGCCGAAGTCGCCGTGCAGCGCGCCCGAGAGCCAGTGGCCGTACTGGACGACGACGGACCGGTCCAGGCCCAGCTCGTGCCGTTTGGCCTCGATGAAGGCGGCGCCGCCCCCGCGCATCTGCTCGGGGTCGACCATCATGCGGACCGGGTCGCCCGGCGCGACCCGCACCAGTACGAAGATCCCGACGCTGATCAGCAGGAACACGAGCGCGTTCACCAGCAGGCGCCGGACGACATAGGCCGCCACGCCTCACCCCCTCTCGTCGGTGCCGGCCGGGGCCGGGGCGAGCGGCCCCGGCCCCGGGCCGGTCAGCTCAGCTTCCAGTTCGCGAAGTCCCAGGTCCCGACCTCGTTGGTCGGCAGGCCGCACGGCTCGAAGCCCGACAGGCGCGTCCGGTAGGCCCAGACCGCGTCCGGGTTGTAGAGCCACAGGTACGGGACCTGCGCGTTCTCGACCCCGGCGGCCTGCTGGAACAGGCTCGTGCGCTGCGCCGGGTCGGCGACCGCGTCGGCCCGGGACAGCAGGCCGTCCAGCTTCGGGTCGCAGAAGCGGCCGATGTTGCCGCCCGCGGGGTAGCCCTGGTCGCAGGCGTCGATGGTCGCGACGGTGGACGGCTCGGTCGCGTAGTTGCCGCCGCCGAACAGCGCCATGTCGAACGACTTCTTCTCGTAGGAGGAGAGCAGCTCGTCCGCCTGCACCTGCTTGAGCTCCACGTTCACGCCGACGGCCTTGAGCTGGCTCTGGATCACCGTCACGGCGGTGTCGCGGTCGCGCTGTCCGGGGATCCACGACAGCGTGACGGGCTTGGAGCCGTCCCAGCCGGCGGCGGCGAGCAGGCTCCTGGCCTTCCCGGGGTCGTAGGCGTAGGCCTCCTTCGCCGACGCGCCGGCGTCCCCGTAGAAGCTGGAGTTCACGACCGTGCCCGCCCCGCCGAGCACCTTGCCGACCAGGCCCTCGCGGTCGATCGCGGTGAGGAGGGCCTGCCGGACGCGCGCGTCCTTGAACCGGCCCTGGGTCTGGTTGAGCGCGATCCGGGTGTAGCCGGGGCTCTTGGCCGAGACCACCTTGACGCCGTCCATCTTCCTGACGGTCGGAAGGTCGGTCGGCGAGACCTGGGTGAGGTCC
Organism: Actinomadura verrucosospora; assembly: GCF_039540335.1. Lineage (NCBI taxonomy): Bacteria > Bacillati > Actinomycetota > Actinomycetes > Streptosporangiales > Thermomonosporaceae > Actinomadura > Actinomadura verrucosospora. The sequence goes on from NZ_BAABEV010000029.1 coordinate 100,963, forward strand.
ATCTCGCCGGTGCGCAGCTGCGCGGTGGCCACGTCCGAGGTCACCGGCTTCAGGTACACCTTCTTGATCGACACCGGTTCCCGGAAGTGGGGGTTGGCCTTCAGCTCCACGTACTGGTCGGTCTTGTAGTCGACGAAGGTGAACGCCCCCGAGCCCACGGCCGGCTTGGTGAAGAACCCGTTGTCGCCGAGCCCCTTCGCCGGGACGCCGCCGAGGACGTGCTCCGGCAGGATCGGGGTGCCGCCGATCAGCCCGGGCAGGCCCGCCGCCGGCCGCGTCGTGGTGATCTTCACGGTGGCGGCGTCGGGCGCGGTCACCCCCGCCAGCGAGTCGGCCTTGCCGTCCGCCAGGGCCTTGGCGCCGGTCACCGCGGCGAACTTGCCCGCCTGGGCGCTGCCCGTCGCCGGGTCGGCGAGGGCGGTGTAGGTGAAGACCACGTCCTTGGAGGTGAGCGGCTCGCCGTCGCTCCACTTCAGGCCGGGCTTCAGCTTGAAGGTGATCGTCTTGGCGTCGCCGGACACCTCCGGCGCCGCGGCGGCCAGGTGCGGCTTCAGCCCGTAGGACGCGTCCGCGCCGTACAGCGAGTCGAAGACGAACGACATGACGAGCTGGTCGGGGCCGTTGTTCGGCGCGAGGGGGCTGAAGGTCTTCGGCTTCTGGTACAGGTACATGTTCAGCACGCCGGCATCGCCGCCGGAGGACTTCTGCGTCGGGTCGGAGCTGCAGGCGGCGAGCGCGGCTGCCGCGAGGGCGCCGCCCAGCACGGCCGCGACGGCCCGCCGGGTCGCGCCGGCCGTCGGTCTGCCGGAACGAATGGTCATTGACTTGCCTCTTCTCGGCGGTGGCCGGGAGCGCGCCCGGCCACTGGTCCGCTCAGCGGACGCGGTTCACCAGGCTTCCGAGCCCGCTCACGCGCACGGTCATCTCGTCGCCTGCGGACAGGAACTCCCCCGATGCCAGTCCCACCCCGGACGGCGTGCCCGTGTAGAGCACGTCGCCGGGCTCCAGCGTCATCAGCCGGGACGCGAACGCCACCAGCTCCGCGACGCTGAAGATCATTTGACCGGTGTCGCCGTGCTGCCGGACCCGCCCGTTGACCTCCAGGGTCACCTCGAGCTTCTGCGGGTCGGGCACCTCGTCGGCGGTGACGAGGTAGGGGCCGAGCGCGGCGAACCCGTCGAGCCACTTGCCGTTCAGCCAGTCGAAGAACGCGACCGCCGGGTCGGCGGTGTCGCGCTCGTGGCCGTAGTCCATCCGCCGCGCCGACACGTCGTTGCCGACCGTGTAGCCGGCGACGTGGGCGAGGGCGTCCTCGACGGGGATGTCCCTGCCGCCGCTCCCGATGACCGCGACCAGTTCCGCCTCCCAGTCGACGCTGGGGCTGACGGACGGCAGCGCGATCTCCTCGCCGGGGCCGCTGACGGAGGTGGCGGGCTTGATGAACAGCCGCGGCGAGATCCGCGCCTTGTCGATCGGCTCCCCGCCCGTCTCGGTCACGTGCTCCTGGTAGTTGGCGGCGACCGCGAGGACCTTGCCGGGACGCAGCAGCGGCGCGAGGAGGGTCACCTCGTCCAGGGCGCGGGCCCGCTCGCCGGACGGCACCGAGCCGGGTCCGCCGCCGGCCAGCGCGGCGACCACGGGTGAGAGGTCCCCGGGCCCGAGGTCGGTGACGCGGCCGCCGTCGACGACCTCGCCGTGGCGGACCGTGCCGTCCGGCAGGCGGTACGTCGCGAACTTCATGGTTCAGACCTCCGGGGAGTCGATCGGCACGGGCGTGCCGAGGGCGAGCGAGCGGGCCGCGGCGCGGGTGACGCGCAGCGCGGCGAGGGCGTCGGCCGGGCCGGCCTCCGGCGGGCGCCCGGTGACGACGGCGGTGTGCAGGGCGGTGAGCATCCGGCCGACGGTGCCGGGGCCGTGCCAGGCGGTGCGGTTGCCCGTCACCGTCCGCAGGGACGCGCCCGGGCGGGCGGCGTCGACGTCCATGACCCCGCCGGACCCGCTGACGCGGTAGCGGTGCAGCGCCATGCCCGGGGCGTCCGCGGTGCCGCGCAGCCGGCCGACGGTGATCGTGCTGGTCAGGCCGTGCTCGTGGTCGAGCAGGAGGACGGTGATCGTGCCGCGCCCGCCGGCCGGCAGGGCGTGCACGCGGCGGACGGCCTGACCCGTGAGGGCCCGCACCACGTCCACGGGGTAGAGGCCGAAGTTGGCGAGCTCCCCGTCCGGGCAGGGGTCGCCGCCGTCGACGAGGAAGTCGGCCTGCACGTTCCAGGGCAGCCCGACGCGTCCCGAGGCGAGCGCCCTTCCGGCGGCCTGGACGGCCGCGCCGAACCGGTGGTGGTGCGCGGGCATGCAGACCAGGCCCGTCTCCGCCGCCACCGCGGCGATCGCCTCGACCCCGGCGACGTCCAGGGCGAGCGGCTTGTCGGCGAGGACGTGGCAGCCGGCGCGCAGGGCCTCGACGACGGTGGCGGCGCGCTCGGCGGGCGGCGCGCACACGGACACGACCTCGGCGCCCGACTCCCGGACGGCCGCCGCGAGGTCGGTGAGCCCGCTCCGCACGACCGTGAACCCGGCGTGCTCGTGGAACGCGGGAAGGTACATGTCGTGCTGGTGGTCCTGGGTCCCGAACCCGCCGGACCCCCAGGGCAGCACCCTCAGCGCGCGCATCAGGGCGCCTCCTTCAGGACGTCGGCGACGCGGACGGGCGCACCGGTCGCGATCGATCGTTCGGCGGCGACGCCCATGGCCACGGCCAGCAGCCCGTCCGCGCCGGTCACGGCCTGCGGGCCTCCGGTGACGGCGTCGGCCCAGGCGCCGATCTGGGCGGCGAAACCGTCGGCGCCGCCGGGCGGGAGCAGGGAGGTTCCCGTCTCGTCGGTGACGGTCCCGGCCTCGCCGTCCCAGGGGAGCGTGAGGATCCCGCCGGTGCCGGCGACCACCACGTCGCGGCGGGCGAGCGAGGCCGGGCGGTGCCCGCGGCTCATCTCGCACACGGCGGTCGCGCCGCCGCTGAACGCGACCGTCATCTCCAGGTAGTCGTGGACGCCGAGTTCGGCGGCGGTCTGGCGGCGGCCGCGCGCGTACACGGTCTCCGGGGTGTCGCCCGTCCACCAGGTGACGAGGTCCAGCAGGTGGACGCCGTTGTGCAGGGCATGGCCGCCGGACCGGACGGGGTCGAGCATCCAGCCGCGCCAGTCCGGCCAGATCCAGCCGCCGAGGATGGACAGCCGGACGAGGTCGACCGTGCCGAGCTCGCCGGAGCGCAGGACGTCCCGGACCGTCCGCGCGTAGTCGTAGTAGCGGTGGCTGTGCGCGGGCATCAGCACCCGCCCGGCCGCGGCGAACGCCTCCACGGCGCGCCGGGCCCCGGCCACCTCGGTCGCGAGCGGCTTCTCGATCAGCAGATGGGCGCCCGCCTCGGCGATCTGGACGGCGATGCCGGCGTGCGTGTCGTTCGGAGTGCACACGACGCAGCCGCCCGCGCCGGTCCCGGCCAGCGCCGCGGCGAGGTCGGTGAAGGCCGGGACGCCGCCGTTGGCGCGGGACGCCGCGGCGGCCCGCGCCGGGTCGACGTCGACCACGCCGACGAGCTCCAGCCGGGGTTCGGCATGGATCGCCGCGGCGTGCTGCGCGGCGATGAAACCGGTGCCGACGACCAGCACCGGAAGCGGCACGGAATGGGATTCCATGCCGACGGATCCTGATCGTCAGACCATTCCCATGTCAAGGGTCGGCCGGAAAAAACTCCGAGCTCACCCTGGTCAGAACAAGCCTGATTTCTGGACTGTTGACATGGAACACCTTTCCATGAACTATTCGACCGAACGGCTCCGACCATCTTCGTCAACCACTTGGGGGCTCCCAGAATGACCACCGCCGAGCTGGCCGGGCAGAGATCGCGCGGCGTGGAACTGCTCGCCGCCGCGCGGACCGTGATCCCCGGCGGCGTCAACTCCGCGACCCGCCTGGTCGGCGCGCCGCACGCGCTCACCGCGGCGTCCGGGGCGCATGTCACCGACGCCGACGGCCGCCGCTACCTCGACTACCACGCGGCGTTCGGCGCGATCCTGCTGGGCCACGCCGCGCCCGAGGTGGACGACGCGGTGCGCGCCGCCGTCGGCGGGCTCGACCTGGTCGGCTGGGGCGTCACCGAGACCGAGATCGAGCTCGCCCGGCTGGTCGTCGAGACGATCCCGTCCGCCGAGCAGATGATCTCGGCGATGTCGGGCAGCGAGGCCACCGCGCAGGCGGTCCGGCTGTCCCGGGCCGTCACCGGCCGCCCGCTGATCGTCAAGTTCCAGGGCGGCTTCCACGGCTGGCACGACGCCGTCGCCCGCAACGTGATCTCCGCGCCGGACCGCGCCTACGGCGAGGACCCCCTGTCGCGCGGCATCCTGCCGGAGGCGCTGGACTCCACGCTCATCGCCGAGTTCAACGACCTGGAGTCCGTGCGCGCCCTCTACGAGCGGCATCCGGACCGGATCGCGGCAGTGATCATGGAGCCGATCCCGCACAACGTCGGCGCCCTGGTGCCCGACCGGGAGTTCGTGGAGGGGCTGCGCGCCCTGACCGCCGAGCGGGGCTCCCTGCTGGTCTTCGACGAGGTGATCACCGGCTTCCGCCACGCGCCGGGCGGCTACCAGGAGGTCTGCGGCGTGCTGCCGGACCTGACCACCTTCGGCAAGGCGATGGGCAACGGGTACCCGATCGCCGGCCTCGCCGGACCCCGGCGGCTGATGGAGCGTTTCAGCTCCGCGGGCGGCGACGTGCTGCTGGCCGGGACCTTCAACGGCAACCCGGTCTCCTCCGCGGCGGCCATCGCCACCATCACCTACCTGCGCGACCACCCGGACTTCTACCAGCGCACCCACGCCCTCGGCGACCGTGTACGCGCCGGGCTCACCGGCATCTGCGCGGAACTGGGCATCGCGGGGACCGCGGCGGGCTTCGGCGGCGTGTTCGCCCTCTACTTCACCGAGGGCCCGATCCGCGGCTACCGCGACCTCATGCGCAACAACGACGCCGCCTACGTGGCGTTCCACCGCCGCATGACCGACCGCGGCTTCCTGATGCTCCCCCTGTCGCTCAAGCGCAACCACATCTCCGCCGCCCACACGGCGGAGGACATCGACCGCACGCTCGAAGCGGCCCGCGACGTCCTCCGCACGATCCGCGACGACGGCCTGCTCGCCCCCTAGCCGTCCCGCACCGCCGCTCCGGCGGGGAACGGACCCGCGCGGCCGAGCAGGGCCGGGACCGGCCTGCCGAGGCGGTCGCCGAGCCAGGCCGCCGTCCCGGCGACCGCGGACATCGAGACGCCGGTGTCGACGCCCGAGCGGTCCAGGGCGTACAGCAGGTCCTCGGTGGCGATGTTGCCGGTGGCGGCGGGCGCGAACGGGCAGCCTCCGAAGCCGCCGGCGCTGGCGTCCAGGGCGCTCGCCCCGCAGTCGAGGGCGGTGAGGGCGTTGGCGTAGCCGGTGTTGCGGGTGTTGTGGAAGTGGCAGCGCAGCGGCACGCCGGGGGCGATCTCCGCGGCGCCCGTCAGCAGCGCACGGACCTGGGCGGGGACGCCGACACCGATCGTGTCGGCCACGGCGATCTCGTCGGGCCCGCTCTCGGCGACCCGCCGGACCAGGTCGAGCACGCGGTCCGCGGGGACCTCGCCCTCGAAGGGGCAGCCGAAGGCCGCGGCGATCGTGACGGTGCGGCGGACGCCGGCGGCGCCGGCGTCCGCGGCGATGGCGGCCCAGGCGGCGACGCCCTCCTCGACCGTGCAGCCCTGGTTGCGCCGGCTGAACTCGTCGGTGGCCACCACGACGACGTTGATCTCGTCCACTCCGGCGGCGAGCGCGCGGTCGAGCCCGCGCCGGTTGAGGACGAGCCCCGCGTAGCTGACGCCGTCCGGCCTGGGGAGCCGCTCCATCACCGCCTCGGCGTCGGCCATCTGCGGGACCCGCTTCGGGTTCACGAAGCTCACGGCCTCGATCCGCCGCAGGCCCGCCGCGACGCTGCGCTCGATGAGCCGCACCTTGTCGGCGGTCGCGAGGATCGCCGACTCGTTCTGCAGCCCGTCCCGGGGCGCCACCTCGATGATCTCGACCATGAGCATCCTTTGTATGCAATCCAGAGCCATCTGCAGGATTGTCCTGGGAAGTCTCTTGTGTCAAGGCTCACGTTCTGTCTATCTTGCATGCAATCGACCCGAGGAGGTTCGGATGGTCCGTGCCGTGGACCGTGTCTACACACGGCTGCGCGCCGACATCCTCGACGGTGTCCACCCGCCCGGGGCGCGCCTCGGCGAGGCCGAGCTGGCCGAGGCCACCGGCTCCAGCAGGACGCCCGTCCGGGAGGCGCTGCGGCGGCTGGAGGTCGAGGGCCTGGTGGAGGTGCTGCCGCACCGCGGCGCGCGGGTCCCGGACTGGACGGCCGAGGACCTGGAGGAGATCTACGACCTGCGGATGCTGCTGGAGAGCGCCGCCGCGCGGCGCGCCGCCGCCCGCGTCACCGACGCCGACGTGGACCAGATGGACGAGCTGTGCCGCCTGATGGAGGCCGCCGTCGAGCCGGGCGCCGGCCAGGACCTGGACCGGGTCGCCGAGCTCAACGCCGAGTTCCACGACATCGTCCGCGCCGCCGCCGCCAGCGGCCGGCTCGTGTCCATGCTCAACGCGGTGGTGCAGCTCCCGCTCGTGATGCGGACCTTCCACCGCTACTCCCCCGCCGACCTGGCCCGCAGTTCCGCCCACCACCGCGAGCTGGCCGCCGCGCTGCGCGCCCGGGACGGGACGTGGGCCGAGTCGGTGATGCGGGCGCACGTGCTCGCCGCCAAGGCGGTGCTGCTGCGCGCCGCCCCCGCCCCGGACGACCGGAACGACCGGAACGACCGGAACGACCACACGGAAACGAGGACCGGGTAGATGTCAACGCACGACGGCGCCGCGCCGGACGCCAGGGGCCCGCTCGCCGACCTGCGCGTCGTGGAGATGGGGCAGCTGCTCGCCGGACCGTTCTGCGGCCAGCTGCTCGGCGACTTCGGCGCGGAGGTGATCAAGCTGGAGTCGCCCGGCGCCGGCGATCCGATGCGCCAGTGGGGCCGCGAGAAGCCGCACGGCAAGTCCCTGTGGTGGCCGGTGGTCGCCCGCAACAAGAAGTCGGTGACCTGCGACCTGCGCACCCCCGAGGGGCAGGACCTCGCCCGGCGGATCATCGGGCGCGCCGACATCGTGGTCGAGAACTTCCGCCCCGGCACGCTGGAGCGCTGGGGGATGGACTTCGACCGGCTCCGCGAGACGAACCCCGGACTGATCCTGGTGCGCGTGTCCGGGTTCGGGCAGACCGGCCCCTACGCGCCCCGGGCCGGATACGGGTCGATCGGCGAGGCGATGGGCGGGATCCGCTACGTCACCGGCGACCCCGGCGGCGTGCCCGCCCGCGCCGGTATCTCGCTTGGCGACTCGCTGGCGGCGGTGTTCGCCACCATCGGCGCGCTCGTCGCCGTCCACCGCAGGCACGCCACCGGACGCGGCCAGGTCGTCGACTCGGCGATCTACGAGGCGGTGCTGGCGATGATGGAGTCGCTGCTGCCCGAGTGGGCGGTCGCCGGGTACCAGCGCGAGCGGACCGGGTCCGTGCTGCCCAACGTCTCGCCCAGCAACGTCTACCCGACCGCGTCGGGCGAGATGATCCTCATCGCCGCCAACCAGGACACCGTGTTCGGACGGCTCGCCGCGACGATGGGGCGGCCCGAGCTGAGCGCCGACCCCCGGTTCGCCGGGCACGCCGACCGGGGCCGGAACATGGCCGAGCTGGACGAGATCATCTCGGCCTGGTCGGCCGGGATCGGGACCGGGGAGCTGCTGGAGCGGCTGCACGCCGGCGGCGTCCCGGCCGGCCGCATCTACACCGCCAAGGACATGTTCGACGATCCCCACTTCGCCGCCCGGGAGGCGATCGTGCGCCTCGTCCACCCGGACTTCGGCGAGCTCCCGATGCACAACGCGTTCCCCAGGCTCAGCGAGACCCCGGGGTCGGTCCGCCGGCCCGGCCCCGGGCTCGGCGAGCACAACCGGGAGGTCTACGGCGGCCTCCTCGACCTACCAGAAGACGAGATCGCCGCGCTGTCGCAGCGCGGCGTCATCTGAGCACAGCACCGGGAGAGCAGATGGGTTATCGACTGGGCGTCGACGTGGGCGGCACGTTCACCGACGTGCTGCTGGTCGACGAGCGGACCGGCGTCAGCCACCGCGCCAAGACGGCGTCCACTCCGGCGGACCAGTCGGAGGGCGTGCTGAACGGCATCCGCAAGGTGTGCCGGGACGCCGGGATCGAGATGCGCGAGGTGGCGCACGTCCTGCACGGCACCACCGTGGCGACCAACGCGATCCTCCAGGGCCGGGGCGCCCGGGTCGGGCTGGTGACCACCGAGGGGTTCCGGCAGGTCCTGCAGATCGGCCGGTCGTTCGTCCCCGGCGGCCTCGCCGGCTGGATCATCTGGCCGAAGCCGGAGCCGCTGGCCCGGCTGGAGCACACCGTGGAGATCCCGGGACGGATCGCCGCCGACGGCTCGGTCGTCGCCCCGCTGGACGAGGACCGCGCGCGGGCGGAGCTGCGGCGGCTCGGCGGCGCCGGCATCGAGGCCCTGACCGTCTCGCTGATCAACTCCTACGCGAACGACGCGCACGAGCGGCGGGTGGCGGAGCTCGCCGCCGAGGAGCTGCCCGGGGTGCCGGTCTCGCTGTCCAGCCACGTCCTGCCGGAGATGCGGGAGTACGAGCGCACCGTCACCACCGTGGCGAACAGTTACGTCCAGCCCGAGGTGGCCCGGTACGTGGGCAACCTGGACCGGTCGCTGAGCGCGAGCGGGATCGACGCGCCGCTGTCGGTGCTGCGCAGCGACGGCGGGCTCACCAAGGCCGCCAAGGCGGCCGAGGACCCGGTCTCGCTGCTGCTGTCCGGCCCGGCCGGCGGGGTGACGGGCGCGGTCTGGTTCGCCGAGCAGGCCGGGTTCCCCGACTTCCTCACCTTCGACATGGGCGGCACGTCCACCGACGTCGCGCTGGTGCTCGGCGGGCGCCCCCGGATCGGCCGGGAGACCACCGTCGGCGACCTCACCGTCCGCGCCACCAGCGTGGACGTCCGCACGGTCGGCGCGGGCGGCGGCTCGATCGCGCACGTCCCGGAGCTGACCCGGGCGCTGCGGGTCGGCCCGCAGTCGGCGGGCGCCGACCCGGGCCCCGCCGCCTACGGGGCGGGCGGCACCGACCCGACCGTGACCGACGCCAACGTCGTGCTCGGCTACCTCCCGACGCGGCTGGCCGGCGGCGAGATCGCGCTGGACGCCGAGGCGGCCCGCAAGGCGATGCGCTCCATCGCCGACGCGATGGGCCTGCCGAGCGTCGAGGCCGCGGCGGCCGGCGTGATCGACATCGTCAACGAGAACATGCTCGGCGCGCTCCGCCTGATCAGCGTCCGGCAGGGCTACGACCCCCGCGACTTCGCGCTGATGTCGTTCGGCGGCGCGGGCCCCCTGCACGCCAACGCCCTCGGCCGGCTGACCGGCTCCTGGCCGGTGATCGTTCCGCCGTCGCCGGGGGTCCTGTGCGCCTACGGCGACGCGACCACCTGCCCGCGCGACGAGAGCGCCCGGACGATGGTGCGCCGCTTCTCCACCCTCGACGACGACGAGCTGCGCACCGCGCTCGCCGAACTGGCCGACGCCGCCGCCGCGCGGCTGGAGGCGGAGGGCGTGCCGCGCGCGAGCCAGACCGCGACGTACCAGATCGACCTGCGCTACCACGGGCAGGGCTTCGAGATCCCGGTCGAGGTGGACCGTGCCACCGTCGACGGCGAGCTGCTGGCCGGGCTGGGCGCCGCGTTCGACGCCGAGCACGAGCGGCTGTTCTCCTTCCTGCTCGGCAACGAGCGCGAGGTGATCAACCTGCGGGTCACGGTGAGCGGTCCGCGCCCGCGGGTCGCCTGGCGCGTCCTGCCGGAGGGGTCGGGCGACCCGTCCGCCGCGCTCGTCCGCGAGACCGAGGTGTGGATGGACGGCGCCACGACGCCCGCCCGCATCTACGACCGTTCCAAGCTGCTCTCCGGTGACGTCGTGGCCGGGCCGGCCGTGGTGGTGGAGATGGACTCCACCACCCTCGTGCTGGCCGGGCACGCCGCGACCGTGCACCCCAGCGGCAGCCTGCTGATCCGTCCGCTGAACGAGGAGGGCTGATGGCCGAGATCCTGCAGACCGCGACCGCGCCGGCCGGCCGCGTCGACGTCGACCCGGTGACCCTGGACATCATCGAGAACGCGCTGCGCAACGCCCGCCAGGAGATGGACGAGGTGCTCTTCCGCACCGCGCTGTCCCCGGGCATCCGCGAGCAGCACGACGAGTTCCCGCTGATCGCCGACCCGTCGGGGAAGATGGTCGTCGGCCAGTTCGGGCTCTCGGTCCCCGACTTCCTGGAGAACTTCGACGGGACGATCGGCGAGGGCGACATCCTCATGACGTCCGACCCGTACGCGTGCGGGGCCGCGATCAGCCACGCCAACGACTGGCTGCTGGTGGTGCCGATCTTCCACGAGGGACGGCTGGTCGGCTGGTCCTCGATGTTCGGGCACATGTCGGACGTGGGCGGCAAGACGCCCAGCTCGATGCCCGCCGACGCCCGCACCATCTACGAGGAGGGCGTGGTCGTCCCGCCGTTCAAGCTGTACGAGGGCGGCGTGCTGAACGAGCCGGCGCTGCGCATCATCCTCAATCAGGTGCGCATGCCCGACTGGAACCGCGCCGATCTGAACGGCCTGGTCGCCGCGTGCACCACGGCCGCGCGGCGGGTCTCCGAGCTGTGCGCCCGGTTCGGCGTCGAGACGTACCTGTCGGCGCTGGACGCCCTGCTCGACCGCAACTACCAGGCCATGAAGGTGCTGCTGGCCACCCTCTTCGAGGACGGCCGGACGCTGGAGTTCGCCGACTACATCTGCGACGACGGCTGCGGGTACGGCCCGTACGAGCTGAAGATCTCGCTCACCCGGACCGGAGAGAAGATCCATCTGGACTTCTCGCACGCCGCTCCGCAGGCCGTCGGGCCGGTGAACTACTTCATCAACGAGAACCTCGTCCGGATGTTCTTCGGCATCTACGTGATCACCGTCGCGGACCCGCAGATCCTCTGGAACGACGGCTTCTACCCGCTGATCGACGTGACGATCCCCGAGGACTCGTTCTGGAAGCCGCGCCACCCGGCGGCGCTGAACGCCCGCAACCACGGCATCGGCCGGGTGTTCGACCTGTTCGGCGGGCTGCTCGGCCAGACCAACCCGGAGATCCTCAACGCGGCCGGCTTCTCGTCCTCGCCGCACTTCATGTACTCGGGCCACTACGGCTCGGGGCCGCGCGAGGGCGAGTGGTTCCAGCTGTACTCGATCGGGTTCGGCGGCGTGCCGGGGCGCCCCGTCGGGGACGGCCCGGACGGGCACTCGCTGTGGCCGTCCTTCGTCAACATCCCCTGCGAGTACCTGGAGTCGTACTACCCGCTGCGCGTCGAGCGGTGGGAGACGATCGCCGACTCCGGCGGCGCGGGCCTGCACCGGGGCGGCAACGGGGTCGACGTCGCGTACCGCTTCGAGGAGCCCGGCACGATCGCGATCCACGACGACCGCTGGCTCACCTACCCGTGGGGCGTGAACGGCGGGCGCCCGGGCGAGCGGGGCCGCAAGTGGATCGAGCGGGCGGACGGCACCCGGGAGGTGCTGCCCAGCAAGATCCACGATGTCGCGGTCGGGCCCGGGGACGTCCTGCACTTCGTGACCTGGGGCGGCGGCGGGTGGGGCGACCCGCTCGCCCGTCCCGCCGAGCTGGTCGCGCTGGAGGTGCTGCGCGGCCTGGTCACCGCGGACGGCGCGCGCGACGGCTACGGCGTCGTCTGTACCGCCGGAGGCGTCCTCGACGAGGAGGCCACCGGCCTGCTGCGGGCGAGGACGGCCGCGGAGCGGACGGAGATCCCGGTGTTCGACATGGGCCCGCCGCTGGAGGAGATCCTCGCCCGCTGCGAGGAGGAGACGGGCCTTCCCGCGCCGCGCCCGCCGGTCGACGTGCGGTCCGCCGCCGCGCTCCGGGACCGCCGGTGAGCGACGACCTCGCCGCCGGCTACCGTGCGTCGGGATTCGGCCGCGGCCTCGGCTGCGGCCGGTCGCCGGCGGTGCTGGCGGTGGACCTCGTCCGCGCCTACCTGGTGGACGGGTCGCCGCTGCGCGCCCCGGTCGAGGGCGCGGTGGCCGCCGCCGCGAGCCTGATCGAGGCGGGCCGGGCGGCCGGGCTGCCCGTGCTGTTCACCCGGGTGAGCTACCAGCAGGGAGGCGCGGACGGCGGCCTGTTCCGCCGCAAGATCCCCGCGCTCCGCGTGTTCGAGGAGGGCAGCCCCCTCGGCGACTTCGCCGAGGGGGCGGCCCCCCGCCCCGGGGAGACCGTGGTGACCAAGCAGTACGCCAGCGCGTTCCACGGCACGTCCCTGGCGGCCACCCTGACCGCGTCCGGCATCGACACCGTGCTGATCTGCGGGCTCACCACCAGCGGCTGCATCCGCGCCACCGCGACCGACGCGCTGCAGCACGGGTTCCGCCCGCTGGTGGTGGACGAGGCCTGCGGCGACCGGGATCCCCGCCTGCACGAGGCGAACCTGCTGGACCTCGGCGCCAAGTACGCCGACGTCCTGTCCCTCGGCGAGGCGCTCACCACCGTGCGCGGCTCCTCAGCGCGCCGTGGGGAAGGCCATTGAGGAGGCCCCGTCGGCCGCGGCGGGGACGGGCCAGCGGGACGTGACGGCCTTGGCGCGGGTGTAGAAGCGCACCCCCTCGGCCCCGTGGACGTGGGTGTCACCGAACAGGGACGCCTTCCAGCCGCCGAAGGAGTAGAACGCCATCGGCACCGGGATGGGGACGTTCACGCCGATCATCCCGACGTGCACGGCGCGCTGGAACCGCCGCGCCGCCTCCCCGGACGAGGTGAAGATCGCCGTCCCGTTGCCGTAGGGGTTGGCGTTGATCAGCTCGATCGCCTCGTCGAGGGTCTCGGCGCGCAGCACCAGCAGGACCGGTCCGAAGATCTCCTCCTGGTAGGCCGCCATGCCGGTGGCGACGCCGTCGAGCAGGCAGGGACCGACGAAGAACCCGGGGCCGGCCGCGCCGCGGCCGTCCACGACGAGCTTCGCGCCGGCCCGCTCGGCGTCCTCGACGTGGCCGGTGACGCGCTGCCGCGCCGCCTCGCTGATCAGCGGCCCCATCTCGCTCGCCGGGTCGTCGCCAGGACCGACCCGGATCGCGCGGGCCCGGACCGCGAGCCGCTCGATCAGCGGGTCCGCGGCGGCCCCCACGGCGACCGCGACGGAGACCGCCATGCAGCGCTGGCCCGCCGATCCGTACGCCGCCGCCGTGATCTGGTCGGCGGCCAGGTCGAGGTCGGCGTCGGGCAGGACCACCGCGTGGTTCTTCGCGCCGCCGAGCGCCTGGACCCGCTTCCCGGCGGAGCCCGCCGCCTCGTGGACGTGCCGCGCGACGGGCGTGGACCCGACGAACGACACCGCCGCCACGTCCGGGTGGGTGATCAGCGCGTCGGCGGTCTCGCGGTCGCCGTGCAGCACGTTGAACACCCCGTCCGGCAGCCCGGCCTGCGCGTACAGCTCGGCGACCAGGTTGGACGCGGAGGGCACGCGCTCGCTCGGCTTCAGCACGAACGTGTTGCCGCAGGCGATGGCGATCGGGTGCATCCAGAGCGGGACCATCACGGGGAAGTTGAACGGGACGACCCCCGCGCACACGCCGAGCGGCTGCCGGAACGAGAACGCGTCCACCCCGGACGACACCTGGTCGGAGTACTCGCCCTTGAGCACCTGCGCGATCCCGCACGCGAACTCGACGACCTCCCGGCCGCGCACGACCTCCCCGCGCGCGTCGTCCAGGACCTTGCCGTGCTCGGCGGTGACCAGGCGGGCCAGCTCGTCCTCGTGCCGCTCCAGCAGGTCGCGCAGCGCGAACATGATCCGCGCCCGCCGGCTCAGCGACACCTCCGACCACGACTCGAACGCCCGCGCGGCGGTCCCCACCGCCAGGTCCACCTCGGCGCGCCGCCCGAGCACGACCTCGCCCGACCGCAGGCCCGTCGCCGGGTCGTGGACGGCGGCCGTGGTGCTCCCGCCGACCGGGACACCACCGATCCAGTGCTGGATAGAACGCATCGGGTTCCTTTCAGAGGTAACGTCGCTGGGTCTTCTTGCTGTCGTCGTAGTGGGCGCGCGCCTGCCGCGTGTCGTCCAGTTCGGAGACCTCGGCGACCGGGACGTCCCACCACGCCTCGCTGCTCGGGCCCGCGGCGAGGGGGTCGGTCTCGACGTGCACGACCGTCGTGCGGGGCGACGCGATCGCCTGGCGGAGCGCCTTCCTGAAGACGCCGGCGCCTTCCGCGCGGATGACGTCGGCGCCGAGGCTGGCGGCGTTGGCGGCGAGGTCGACGGGGATGGGGTCGCCGTCCAGGCCGGTGGGGGTGCGCAGGCGGTGGCGGGTGCCGAAGCGCTGGGCGCCGACGCTCTCGGACAGGTTGCCGATGGAGGCGTAGCCGTGGTTCTGGACCAGGACCACGACCAGTTTGATCCCCTCGGCGACGGCGGTGGTGAGCTCCTGGGCCATCATCAGGTAGGAACCGTCACCGACCAGGACGAACACCTCCCGGTCGGGCGCGGCCATCTTCACCCCCAGACCCCCGGCGATCTCGTAGCCCATGCAGGAGTAGCCGTACTCGACGTGGTAGCCCTTGGGATCGCGCGCCCGCCACAGCTTGTGCAGGTCGCCGGGCATCGACCCGGCCGCGCACACCACCACGTCCCGCGGCCCGGCCTCGGCGTTGACGATCCCGATGATCTCCGTCTGCGCCGGCGGCGTCCCCTGCCGCCCTCCGAACGCGGCGTCGACGACACCGTTCCACCGCTCCGCCCGCTCGCGCACCTCGCCGCGATACGACTCGGGCACCGACCAGCCGTCCAGCGCCTCGCCCAGCGCCCGGATCGCTTCGCGGGCGTCGGCCACGACCGACACTCCCCCGAGCTTGACCGCATCAGCGCGGGCGACGTTGATGTTGACGAACCTCACCGAGGGGTGGGCGAACAGGCTGTGCGAAGCGGTCGTGAAATCGCTGTACCGCGTCCCGATCCCCACCACCACATCGGCCTCACGCGCCAAAGCGTTGGCCGCGGTGGTCCCCGTCGCGCCCACCGCCCCCACCGAACACCGGTGATCCCACGCCAGCGAACCCTTGCCCGCCTGCGTCTCGGCCACCGGGACCCCGGTCGCCTCGGCCAGCACCCCCAACTCCTCGACCGCACCGGAATAGATCACCCCGCCGCCCGCCACGACCAACGGACGCTCCGCCCCCCGCAGCAGCCCCACCGCCTCCCGCAACGCCGCCGGCTCGGGCACCGCACGCGCGACCCGCCACACCCGCCG
>NZ_BAABEV010000030.1:0-115429 GCF_039540335.1 Actinomadura verrucosospora
CTTGACGCCGCGGCGGCGCTGGACGCGCTGGTGTGGGCCGCGGAGGCCGCCGACGCGTCCGGCGACCACCGCGCCCGCCTGGAGATCGCCGAGCGCGCCCGCGCGCTGGAGCCCGCCGCGCCCGGTCCGCGCGCCGAGCTGCTGCTCGCCCACCTCGGCGGCGTCGCGGCCGTGATCCGCGGCCGGTACCGGGAGGCGGCGGAACGCCTCGGGCACGCCGTGCGCCTCGGCGCGGACGCGGCGGACCCGGACGCGCGGTCGTGGGCGGCGCTGTCGGCCCTCGCCCTCGGCGACGGCTCCCGCGCCCGCGCGCTGGCGGGCGAGGCGGTCGCGGCGGCCCGGCGGTCCGGCGACGCGCCCGCCGAGTCGTTCGCGCTGGTGGCCGCCGGGCGCTGCGAGACGCTCCTCGGGCATCCCCCCGCGCCGATCGCCGCCTGCCACGACGGCCTGCGCCTGGCCCGCGCCACCCGCCTGCACGGGCACGCCACGGAGCAGCTCGCCACCCTGGCCCTCACCGCCGCCTTCAACGGCGACGAGGCCAGGACGCGCGAGCTGCTGGACCAGCTCACCGGCGCCGCCGACGCGCGCTTCCTCGCCCGCGCGGGCGCCCTCGGATCGTGGGCGCCCGCGTGCCTCGACCTCGCCGCGGACCGGCCCGCCGACGCGGCCGCGCGGGTGCGGCTGCCGGGCGGCGCCGGGCTCGCGCACCCGCCGGCGCGGCTCCTGTCCGTCCCCCACCTGGTCGAGGCGCTGGTCCGCACCGGCGAGCACGACCCGGCCGCGGGGGCCTACGGGCACTTCCGCCGCTGGGTGGACGGGATCGGCTCGCCCCCCGGCCCGGAGGCGCTCGGCCGCCGCTGCCTGGGCCTGCTGGCCGGGTGCGACGACGAGGCCGAGGAGCACTTCACCGAGGCCCTGCGCCTGCACGAGGCCGCCGGCGCCGCGTTCGAGCTGGCCCGCACCGAGCTGCTGTTCGGGCACCGGCTGCGGCGCGGGCGACGCCCCCGCGCCGCCCGCGAGCACCTGCGCGCCGCGCTGCGCGTGTTCGAGCGCTACGGCGCCGCCCCGTGGACGGGGCGGGCCCGCGCCGAGCTGCGCGCCGCCGGGGAGACCGCGCCGCGGGCGGCGAGCGGGTTCGGCAAGCTCACCGCGCAGCAGGCGCACATCGCCCGGATGGCCGCCGAGGGGGCCACCAACCGGGAGATCGCTGCGCGCCTGCTGCTCAGCCCGCGGACGATCGACCACCATCTCCGCAACGTCTTCACCCGTCTCGGGATCCGCTCGCGCGTCGAGCTGGCCCGGCTGATCCGCTGATCCGGCCGGCCGCCGGGTCAGCGGGCCTGCTCGTACTCCTCCTCGCGGTCCTCGGCCTTGCCGCTGCGGGACGACGAGGAGGACGAGGAAGAGGAGGAGCTCCGCGTGCTCCGGCCGTTCCGGGAGCCCTTGGTCTCCGAGTCCTTGGAGTCCTTGGCGCTCTCGGAGCCCTTCGCGGAGGTGCCGGAGCCGCTGCCCTTACCGGACTTCTCCTCTTCCTCCATGGCCTCCTCGTGCGTCCGGACGACCTCGCTGTCGCGGATCTCACCGCGCCAGCCCTCGATCTCGTCCGCGCGGGTCAGCGAGTTCGTCATCACGTACCGGCGGAAGTGCTTCAGTTCGAGCCGGGCGCGGCGGCCCTGGGCGCGCCACAGGTTGCCCGTCCGCTCCATGAAGCCCTGCGGGTGGTACTCCAGGACGACCAGGACGCGGGTCAGGTTCGGCGACAGCTCGTGGAAGCTCACCGTCCCGTCCACGTGGCCCTTCGGGCCCTTCGAGCGCCACACGATGTGCTCGTCGGGGACCTGCTCGACGATCGTGGACTCCCACGTGCGCGCCGACCAGAAGATCTTGGCCTTCCAGTTCAGCTTGGTGTCGTCGGCCTGGTCGACGCTGACGACCTTCTTCATGAAGGACGGGTAGTCCTGGAACTGCGTCCACTGGTCGTAGACGAGGCGGGACGGCGCACCGATGTCGATGTGCTCGACGATGTTGGTGACCTTCACCTTCTTCCCGCCGCCCTTGCCGCCCTTGCCCTTCTTGCCGCCGGGCAGGACGTCCTTGAGCTTGCCGAATATGCCCTTGCCCTTGCCCTTGCCCTCGGACTGCTCGTCCTTGCCGTCGGCGTCCTTGGCGCCGGCCTTGGCCTCGTCCTTGGAGTCGCTCTTGGCGGCGTTCTCGGCCTCGTCCTTCGCGCCGTTCTTGGAGTCGCTCTTGGCGTCGGAGGCCTTCGCCTGCTCCTGGTCGCCCTGGTCGGAGTCCCGCCCGGCGCGGTTGCCGGCGATGGCCCGGCTCGCCGCGACGGCCGCGCCGGCGCCGAGCAGGACGCCGCCCGCGGTGCCGACGGCCCGGCCGCCCGGGAGGGCCTTGGTGATGGCGCCGATACCGGACGAGCGCTTGCGCCCGCCGATCGGCAGCCTCTTGGCGATCTGGCCGACGGGCAGCTTGCCCATCGGGTTTGCGCGTGCCATGTTCCGCTTCCTCACTTGGGGTTGGTGACGGTCTCGCCGTCGCGGATCTCGCCGCGCCAGCCCTCCACCTCGTCGGGGTGCAGGAGCGCCTGCGTCATCACGTGACGGCGGAAATGCTTCAGTTCCAGCCGCGTCCGGCGGCCCTGGGCCCGCCAGAGGTTGCCCGTCCGCTCGAACAGGCCGACGGGGTGGTACTCCAGGACGAGCAGGACGCGGGTCAGGTCGGGCGTCAGCTCGTGGAAGCTGACCGACCCGTGGGCGTGGCCCTTCGGGCCCTTCGAGCGCCACACGATGTGCTCGTCGGGGACCTGCTCCTTGATCGTCGACTCCCACGTCCGCGCCGACCAGAAGATCTTCGCCTTCCAGTTCAGCCTGGCGTCGTCGGCCTGGTCGACGCTGACGACCTTCTTCATGAAGGACGGGTAGTCCTGGAACCGCGTCCACTGGTCGTAGACCAGCCGGCGCGGCGCCCCCACGTCGATCTGCTCGACGATGTTGGTCAGCTTCCCCTTCCGCCCCCGCCCGAAGATGCCGGCGAGGGTCTCCTTCAGGGCCGTCCAGCCGAAGCTCAGCAGCGCGCGGAAGGGCGACTTGCCCTCCTGCAGCGCCTTGACCCCGGCCAGTGCGGCCTTGGCGAGCGGGCCGGCCTGCTCCGCCTTCGCGGTGAGGTGCCGGACCGCACGGTCGAGCCGCCGTTCGAGCCGGGTGACGAGCCCGGCCGAGGCACGGCGTGCCAGGCGCCGCGCCGAGAGCGCGGCCAGCGCCCCGCCGGCGCCGACGGCCGCGCCCGCGATCGGGCCCGTCCGGAGTTTCATGTCCTGTCCACCTCATCGTCCAACTCGGGTACGGCGCCGGGTTACCCGGTCAAGATGGGGCAAAACAGGACGCAGGCAAGATGCGACACATCGCGGTGCGGTTGGCCGCTCCAGGACGGGGGCCCGCGAGGCCCCCGGAGCGAACACCCGGACGCTCCTGACGGGCGACCAGACCAGCCCAGCGTGGACACCGGACCAGACCGGCGTCTCCGAAACCTCGCATAACGGTTGAGATTCGTGCTTTACGGGCCCCTTGAACTGGTACGGACCAGTGTTTATCTTCTTCCCCACCACGCGCGTTTGTGCTCGGGGGGCGTTCACACCGCGCAGAATCTTTCATGCGCGACAGCCGGAGAAGGCGGGGACAGATGAAACGGCACCTCATGGGCGTCGTCGCCGCGGGCCTGACCGTGGCACTCGGCGTCAGCGGCTGCGGCAAGGGCAGCTCGTCGGGAGGCGACTCCGACGGCAAGACCATCAAGTTCGTCGCCGCGATCTACGACGACAACACCAAACCCTTCTGGGACGCCCTGATCAAGGACTTCGAGGCGAAGAACTCGGGCTACAAGGTCAACCTGGAGATGGTCGACTGGACCCAGATGGACGCCAAGGTGAAGACCTACGTCCAGACCAAGCAGGTTCCGGACGTCCTCAACTACAACGCGTTCTCCGACTTCGCCCGCGACGGCCTCATCTACAAGGCGGACGAGGTGCTGTCGCCGGGCACGCTCGGCGACTTCACGCCGACCTTCGTCCAGCAGGCGCAGTACAACGGCGCGCAGTACGGCCTGCCGTTCATCTCCAGCGCCCGCCTGCTCTTCTACAACAAGGCCCTGTTCAAGAAGGCCGGCATCAGCGACCCGCCCGCCACCTGGGACGAGGTCAGGGCCGACGCCGAGAAGATCAAGAAGGCGGGCGCCACCGGGTACGGGCTGCCGCTCGGCCCCGAGGAGTCCCAGGCCGAGTTCTACTCCTGGGCGATGAACAACGGCGGCGGCTGGGTCGACGCGTCCGGCAAATGGGCGATCAACCAGAAGGCCAACGTCGACACCCTCGCCTTCCTCAAGGACCTCAACAAGTCCGGGCTGACCCAGCCGAACCCGGAGACCACCGACCGCAAGACGGTGTTCAACCAGTTCGCGCAGGGCAAGATCGGCATGGCGATCGGCGGCCCGTTCACCAAGGCCGGATTCATCGACCCGGTGAACAAGGACCTGGAATTCGGCGTCGCGCCGCTGCCGAGCAAGAGCGGCACCGAGCACAACACCCTCGGCGTCATGGACGTCCTCGCCGCGTTCAAGAAGGACGGCGGCAAGAACAAGGAGGCCGTCAAGAAGTTCCTCGACTTCTTCTACCAGAAGGAGAACACCTCGAAGTTCCTCAAGACCGAGGGCTTCCTCCCGGTGACGAAGTCGGCCGGGGACGCGCTCAGCGCCGACCCGTACATGAAGCAGTTCGTGGACGCGCTCCCGACGTCGAAGTTCGCGCCGACGTCCAACCCGGCGTGGTCGGCGGTCGCGGGCGCGGTCAAGCAGGACCTCGGCACCGCCGCCGCGAACGAAGACCCGAAGAAGATCCTGGACAAGATCCAGGAGACGGCGGAGAAGGCCGGCTGAGTGCTGGAGTCCCCGACCGGAGAGCGGGGGGCCGCCGCCTCGACGGCCCCCCGCCCCTCCCTCCTCCGGCGGACCGGACGCGCCCTGGCACCGCTGCCGTGGCTCGCCCCGTCCCTCGCGCTCATCGCGATCGTGGTGCTGTGGCCCGTCATCGAGATGGTCCGCACCTCGCTGCAGAAGATCAGCTCGTCCGGCGTCACGCTCGGCTACCGGGGCGGCGGCAACTACACCGACCTGTTCGGTGAGGACGACCTCGTCCCGGTCGTGCTGCGGACGCTGCTGTGGGTCGCCGGAGTCGTCGTCGTCACGATGGTGCTCTCGCTCGCCCTCGGCCAGCTGCTGAACGCCCGCTTCCCCGGCCGCCGCGTCGTGCGCTGGGCCGTCATCGTCCCGTGGGCGGCGTCGGTGCTGATGACGTCGCTGATCTGGAAGTGGATGCTGGACAACTACTCCGGCCTGGTCAACCGCGTGCTGCTCGACCTTCACGTGATCGACGAGCCGGTGAACTGGCTGGCCCACCCGGGGCAGGCGATGCTGTGGATGATGTGGGTGGCGGTCTTCGTGTCGCTGCCGTTCACCTCGTTCGTCATCCTCGCCGGGCTCCAGACGATCCCCGCCGACGTGTACGAGG
The DNA here is from genome assembly GCF_039540335.1 of Actinomadura verrucosospora. Lineage (NCBI taxonomy): Bacteria > Bacillati > Actinomycetota > Actinomycetes > Streptosporangiales > Thermomonosporaceae > Actinomadura > Actinomadura verrucosospora. The sequence goes on from NZ_BAABEV010000030.1 coordinate 5,567, forward strand.
CGGCCCGCGTCGACGGCGCCGGGTCCGTGCGCACCTACGTCGCCATCACGCTGCCGCTGCTGCGCCCCGCCGTGCTCGTCGCGTCCATCATCAACGTGATCAACGTCTTCAACTCGTTCCCGATCATCTGGGCGATGACGGGCGGCGGCCCCGGCAGCAAGACCGACACCACCACCACGTTCATGTACAAACTCGCGTTCTACGATCAGGACGTCGGCGAGTCCGGCGCGATGGCGGTCGTGAACTTCGCGCTGATCCTCGTGATGGTGCTGCTGTACCTGCGCGCCGCCCGCTGGCGGGAGGAGGTCCGATGACGCGCCGGATCGTCCTCACGGGCGTCGGCTGGCTGGTCGCCCTCGCGTTCCTGCTGCCCTACCTGCAGATGTTCGTCACCGCGCTCAAGCCCGAGCGCGAGCTGACCAGGTCGCCGGGCACCTACCTGCCCTCGCACTGGACGTGGTCGAACTTCGTGGACGTCTGGTCGGCCGCGCCCGTCTGGACGTACATGCGGGTCTCCCTCACCGTCGCGGCGGCCGCGACCCTGGTCACCCTCGCCTGCGCGATGCCCGCCGCGTACTACACGGCCCGCAACCGCTTCCGGGGGCGCGGGGCGTTCCTGCTGCTCGTCCTGGTCACGCAGATGTTCGCGCCGACCGCCCTGGTGATCGGCATCTACCGGGAGATGGTCGCGCTCGACCTCACCGACACGCTGCTGTCGCTCATCCTGGTGAACGCGGCGTTCAACCTGCCGTTCTGCATCTGGATCCTGCACGGCTACTTCTCCAGCATCCCGAAGGAGCTGGAGGAGGCCGCCTTCCTGGACGGCGCGGGCCGCGTCGGCGCCCTCACCCGCGTCACCCTGCCCATCTCCATGCCGGGCGTCGTCACCGCGATCGTCTACACGTTCATCGCGGCGTGGAACGAGTACATCGTGGCGCTGACCGTCACCGCGTCCCCGGACCGCCGCCCCCTCACCGTCGGGATCCCGTCCTTCGTGACCCAGTACCAGGCGCACTGGCAGTACCTCTTCGCCACGTCGCTGATCGCGATCATTCCGGTCGTCATCCTGTTCGTCTTCATCGAGCGCTACCTCATCGGCGGCCTGACGGCGGGGTCGGTCAAATGACCCTGATCGGCCTGGACGTGGGCGGTACCACGATGAAGGCCGCCCTGTTCGGCGAGGACGCGGGCGGCGAGGAACCGCAGATCCTAGCGAGCGAGTCGCGGCCCACCGACCGGGCCGACCCGGTGGGGGGCGTCCTCGACTTCGCCGCCCATCTCGCCGCCCGCGCCGCGTCCCTGGGCTCCCCCGCCCGCGCGGCCGGCATCGCCCTGCTCGGCATCGTGGACGAGGCGTCGGGCACGGCCGTCCACTCCGCCAACGTGGGGTGGCGGGACGTGCCGATCCGGCGGCTGGCGCGCGAACGCCTCGGCATCCCCGTCGCCATCGGCCACGACGTCCGCACCGGCGGCCTGGCCGAGGCCGTGCTGGGCGCGGGCCGCGGCGCGGGAGACTTCGTCTTCGTGGCCGTCGGGACCGGCATCGCCGCCGCCCTGATCCTGAACGGCGCCCCCTACCCGGGGACGGTCGGCTGGAGCGGCGAGATCGGCCACGTCGTCGTCCGTCCCGGCGGCGAGCCCTGCGCCTGCGGGAACCGGGGGTGCGTGGAGACCTACGCGTCCGCCGCCGCCATCTCCCGCCGCCACGGCGAGGGCGTCCCGGCCGAAGAGGTGATCGCGCGGGCCGGGCGGGGCGAGGAGAAGGCCGGACGGGTCTGGTCGGAGGCGCTCGACTGCCTCGCCGACGGCCTCGCGATGACGACCCTGCTGATGGACCCGGGCCTGGTGGTCGTCGGCGGCGGACTCGCCCGCGCCGGGGACACCCTGCTGGCTCCCCTCGAAGCACGCCTGGCCGCCCGCCTGAAGTTCCGCGACCCGCCGCGCCTGCTGCGCACGCGGCTGGACGACCAGGCGGCCGTCAGGGGCGCGGCGATCCTCGCCCGGCGCGCCCTGGACGGCGGCTAGGGCGATGACGCTCCGTGCGGCGCGTCCCGGGTGAGGATGCGCAGCGCGTCGGCGGAGCCGGCGTCGTTCGGGGTGTAGATCTCAAGCCGGTGGTCGGGGCTGTCGGGCTGGAGCCAGACCTGGTAGGCGACGCTCGCGGCTCCGACGGTGGGGTGCTGCAGGTGCATGTCCCCCACGGTGCAGTCGGCGACCTCACCGGTCGCCCACATGGCCGCGAACTCGTCGCTGCGCATGGTGAGTTCGCCGATGAGTTCGGCCAGCCGGGCGTCGGTCGGGAAGCGGCCCGCGGTGAGCCGCAGGTAGGCGACGTGGACGCGTGCGAGTTCGTCCCAGTTGCGATGGAGGCTCCGGGTGAGCGGGTCGAGGAAGAACATCCGCGGGATCGAGGGACGCCGATCCGGCGCGTCCGGCGCGTCGAAGTCGATGTGCTCGGCGAACAGCGCGTGGCCGGCGCGGTTCCACGCGAGCACGTCTCCTCGCCGGCCCAGCACGAGCGCCGGGGTCGCGTCGCCGAGCGTGGCGAGGAGAGCCAGAACGCGCCCGTGCGGCTCCTCCCGGCCGGGGTCCGACAGTCCGGGGGCGGTGGACTGCCGAGCGAGATTGCGCAGGTGCGCGGTCTCCACCTCGTCGAGCCGCAGCACCCTTGCCAGGGCATTGAGCACTTGGTCCGAAGCGGTTTCCGCCTGTCCCTGCTCCAACCGGGTGTAGTACCCGGGGCTGACTCCGGCGAGCTGGGCCAGTTCTTCGCGACGCAACCCCGGGACCCGCCGAGCGGTGCCGTAGGTGTGCAGTCCGATCTCGGCCGGGGTGATTCCATCACGCCGGTTCTTCAGGAACGTTCCCAGACTCTCCACGCCATGGAGCGTATGCACGCCGCGGCGGGCGTGGGTGCACCTGCTGGGTCTACCCAGAGCAAGGGGATGGCCGTCCGACGCGGCGGCCCTGAGCGTGGACGACATGTATCAACAGCACGCGAGTACGCCGGGTGCACGGGCCTGGCTTGGTCTCCTTGTCGTCCTGGGGCCGGTACTGCTGGTCTCGATGGACGGGTCGATCCTCTTCCTGGCGATGCCCCGGATCAGCGGAGCACTGGCGCCGACGGCCGAGCAGGCCCTGTGGATCCTGGACGTCTACGGCTTCGCCGTCGGATCCCTGCTCATCGCGTTCGGCGACCTCGGCGACCGATACGGCAGGCTGCGGCTCCTCATGATCGGCACGGCGGTCTTCGGGCTGGCGTCCGCGGCCGCGGCGTTCGCCCCTGACCCGGGACTGCTCATCGCCGCTCGTGCGCTGATGGGCGTCGCCGGGGCCACCCTGCTCCCCTCCGCCCTGGCGGTGGTGAGCGAGCTGTTCGCCGACCCGCGGCGCCGCGCACAGGCCATCGGAATCTTCGCGGCCGCGTTCGCCGCCGGCTTCGCCATCGGCCCGGTCCTCGGTGGTGTGCTGCTGGAGAGCTTCTGGTGGGGATCGGTCTTCTTGGTCAACCTGCCCGTCGTCGCCGTGTTCCTGGTCCTCGCGCCGGTCCTGCTCGGTGAGGTCCGCGCGACTCGGCCCGGCCGCGTCGACGTCACCAGCGTCGTGACCTCCGCTGCCGGCCTGCTGCTCGCGATCTACGCGCTGAAGCGCGTCGCGGCCGAAGGTCTCTCGCTCCTCCCCGTCCTGGCGGCCCTGACCGGAGCGGTTCTTCTGGTGTGGTTCGCGACCCGGCAGCGGCGCCTGCGACATCCACTGATGGATTTCTCCCTGTTCGGTGACCGCACCTTCACCGTCGCGATCGTCACCGGGCTGCTGCCCCTGGCGGCATGGTCCGCGACCGCCTACCTGGCGGGCGTCTACCTCCAGTCGGTCCTGGGCCTTGCGGTCCTGCACGCCGCCCTGCTCGCCCTACCCGGAGCCGCGGTGCTCACCCTCACCTGCATCATCACGCCGGCCGTGGTCGACCGCATCGGCAAACGCACCACCCTGCTCGTCTGCCATCTCTCCATCGCCGCCGGGCTGTTGCTCCTGCTCCCCACCACCGTCCACGGTGGCGCCGGCTGGTACATCGCCTCCACCGTCGTCGCGGGAGTCGGCTACGGCCTCTCCTTCGCCCTCGTCGCGGACACCGCCGTCGGCGCGGTCCCGCCGGAGCGCGCCGGCGCGGCCGGAGCCATCGCCGAGACCAGCAACGAGATCGGCAACGCCCTCGGCATCGCGCTCCTCGGCTCGCTCGCCGCACTCGTCTTCCGGCTCCAGGGCCCGGCCTTCGCCCCGACCCTCGGCGAGACACTCCAGATCCCGGAACTGACGGCCACTCAGGCCGACGATGCGAAGTCCGCCTTCGTCGTCGGACTGCACGCGGCGGTCGCCGTGGCGAGCCTCCTGCACGTCGTCCTCGGCGTGCTCGCATCTCGCTGGCTGCCCAGACAGAGCAAGAGCGATTCGTCGCCCTCCCCAGGCGAGCCGGCCGATCTCGCGGAGAGGGAGGCGCGCTGAGCCAGGCCGTCCCTAGTCCGCTTCGACGAGCCTGGCGAGGTTGTCCAGGGCCATTCGCGTGCCGGTCTCGTTGTCGGCGGCGGGCACCGCGTCGGGCATGCCCTCGTGCACGACGAGGACCTCCGTGCCCCCGTCGACCTCGGTGAGCGTCGTGGTCATCGTCATCTCGCCCTGGAAGGCGGGATCGCCGGTCTCGAACTCGAACACCTCGACCACGCGCTCGCCGGGCACGAGCTCCGCGAACCGCCCGTGGTAGGTATCGGTGCGCGCCGACGACTTGCCGGCGCCGGTCGGCGCGTCGTAGGTGAGCGAGATCCGGAACGCGCCGCCCTCGCGGGCGTCGAACGCGTGCACCTCGCCGGTCATGCCGTCCGGCACCCGCCATCTCCTGATCGCGTCCGCGTCGACGAGCGCCCGGTAGACGTCCGAAGGACGGGCTTTCACGTGCCGCGACACCCGCGTCGAGTACATGCGCCGACCCTATCCGCAGGGTGTGTCAGGACACGTGGCGAGCCGGGCGGCCGGTTCAGGGGCGGCGGGCGCGGAAGGCGCGCCGGTAGTCGGTCGGCGGGACGCCGACGTGCCGGGTGAAATGGCGCCGCAGGTTCGCGGCCGAGCCCAGGCCGCTGCGGCGGCTCACCTGGTCGACGGGCAGGTCGGTGGATTCGAGCAGGGCGCGGGCGCGGCCGAGGCGCTGGTCGAGGAGCCACCGGGACGGGGTGGTCCCGGTGTGGGCGGTGAAGCGGCGGGCGAACGTCCGCGGGCTCATCCGCGCCCGCCGGGTGAGGTCCGTGACGGTCAGCGGCTCGTCCAGGCGCGCGGCGGCCCACTGCAGGACCGGGCCCAGCCCGTCCCCGTCGGTGCGGGGCACGGCGAGCTCGACGTACTGGGCCTGGCCGCCGGGGCGGTGCGCCGGGACCACCATGCGCCGGGCGACCTGGTTGGCGACGTCCGCGCCGAGGTCACGGCGGACGATGTGCAGGCACAGGTCGAGCCCGGCGGTGCGTCCGGCGCTGCTGAGCACGTCCCCCTCGTCCACGTAGAGCACCGAGGCGTCCACCCGGACCCGCGGGTACCGGCGCTGCAACGTGCCGGCGAACATCCAGTGGGTGGCGGCGGACCGTCCGTCCAGGATCCCGGCGGCGGCGAGGGCGAACGCGCCGGTGCACAGCGACACGATCCGCGCGCCGGCGCGGTGCGCGGACGCGAGCGCGGCGGTCAGCCCGGGCGGCACCGGGCGGTCGGACTCCACGTGGGCGTACGGCAGCGCGGGGACGACCACCATGTCGGCGCCGGCCAGGCCGTCGAGCCCGTGCCCCGCGCCGAGGGTGAAGCCGAACTCCAGGTGCACGTCCCCCGGCTCGGTCGAGCACAGCCGCAGGCCGTACCACGGGACGTCCGGGTCGGCCCGCGCCGAGCGGAAGACCTGGCAGGCGATCCCGACCTCGAAGAACGGCATGTCGTCGAGCAGGACGAGGGCGACGGAGGCGCGCGTCATAGCCGCCCAACTTATGGCAGAAAGCGTGCGCATGTCGGCAGATCAGCCACTCGTGGCCGCCGCGCCGGGCTGCGACCGTGGAGGCCCGCCCCTCCCGAACGAAGGAAACGAGCCATGTCCGAGGCCCCCGGCGCCGCGCCGGCCCCCGCGGCGGACCTCCGCTGCTCCGTCGTCGAACTGCGGCAGTACACCCTCCGGCCCGGGGCCCGGCCCGTCCTGACCGATCTCTTCGACCGCGAGTTCGTCGAGACCCAGGAGGCCGCCGGGATGCGCGTCATCGGGCAGTTCCACGACGAGGCCGACCCGGACCGGTACGTGTGGCTGCGCGGCTTCCCCGACATGGAGGCGCGGAAGGCGGCGCTCACCGCCTTCTACCTGGAGGGCGCGGCGTGGAGGGAGCACGGCATGGCCGCCGCCGCCACCATGGTCGACTCCGACGACGTCCTGCTGCTGCGGCCGGTGGGGCCCGGCTCCGGCTTCCCGCCCGCGGACGGGCGGCCGCCGGTCGGAGCGGCGCCTCCCGAGTCCCGGGTCATGGCGACGATCCTGCATCGCGGAGCACCCGTCGACGCCGCGTTCGCGGCGCACTTCGACGCCACGATCGCACCGTTCATGGCCGGTCTCGGCGCCGCTCCCGTCGCCCGCTTCCAGACCGAACCGGCCGAGAACACCTTTCCCCTCCTCCCCGTGCGGACGGGCGAGAACGTCTTCGTCTGGTTCGCGGTCTTCGAGAACGCCGCTCACCTGCGCGACCACCTCGACCGGCTGGCCCGGTCACCGGAGTGGACCGAGCGGCTCCTGCCCGCCCTCGCCGCGGACTCCGCGGCGCCACCGGAACGGCTGACCCTGGCCCCCACCGCCCGCTCCGCACTCCGCTGAGGCCGGCAGCTGATCTTGACATCGTCGGCCCGCCCCGGGAACGATCGCCCGCAGGGTGGCAGCAAGGAGGTCACCCGTCGGAGCAACGAAAAGGACCTGACATGGCCGGCCAAGATAAGAACTACTACTACCAAGAGGGCCTGTCCCCCGAGGCCAACGCGACCCTCGCCATCCAGTACGCGATCGATGAGGCGCCGAAGAACGGCGGTACGGGCGTCGTCAACATCGTCGACGACAGCGGCAAGGTCTCGCAGACGTCCCTCCACAACACCCCGGAGAACCTGGCACAGACCCTGAAGGACCAGGGCAAGCAGTAATCGCTGCCAGGCGACCCTGAACGTAGGCGCCCCGGTGACGGCATCACGCCGTCGCCGGGGCGCTCATTCGTGGGATCACCCCGCGTGATTCGTCCGGGCGCAAGCCGCGCGGCATGGACGTTCCAGCACGAGGCCTTCGTCCGCCACCCCCAGAACGGCCGGCCGACCGGTGGGCGGGCGGTCCGGCTTGTAGTGTTCTCGGCGTGTTCATGGGGCGAGACCGCGAGCTCGACCACCTCACCGGGCTGCTCAGGGACGCCCGCGCCGGGCGGAGCAGGACCGTGGTGGTCCAGGGCGAGGCGGGGATCGGCAAGACGGCCCTGGTCGAACAGGTCGCGGCGGCCGCCGGGGACATGCGGGTCCTCCGCGGGATCGGCGTCGAGTCCGAGAGCGAGCTCGCGTTCGGCGGGCTGCATCTGATGCTGCACCCCTACGGCGACCGGTTCGACGCCCTGCCCGAGCAGCAGGCGGCGGCGCTGCGGTCGGCGTTCGGCCTCGGCGCGGGCCCGGCGGGCGACCGCTTCCTGATCGGCGCGGCCACGCTCACGCTGCTGTCGGAGCTGGCCGCCGACCGCCCGCTGGTGTGCCTGGTCGACGACGCGCAGTGGCTGGACACCGCGTCGCTGGACGCCCTGCTGTTCGCCGCCCGCAGGCTCGGCGCCGACCCCATCTCCATGATCTTCACGGCCCGGGACGGCGCCCGCCCCTTCCCCGACCGCGGGCTGGAGGTGCTGCGGCTGACCGGCCTGGACCGCGGGGCCGCCGAGGACCTGGTGATGGCGCACGCCCCCGGGCTGACCGTGCCGGTGCGCGAGCGCCTGCTGGACGAGGCGGCCGGCAACCCGCTCGCGCTCATCGAACTGGGGAACGCCCTGCGGTCGCGGCCCGCCCGCCCCGCCGGGCCGCTGCCGGTGGGCGGCCGGGTGCAGGAGACGTTCCGGCGCCGGCTGGCCGAGCTGCCGGACGCCACCCGCCGGCTGCTCCTGGTGGTCGCCGCCGACGGCACCGCCGACCTCGGCATCGTGCTGCGCGCCGGGGACGCGCTCGGCCTGACGCCCGCCGACCTCGGGCCCGCCGAGGAGGCCGGGCTCGTGGTCCTGGACGGCGGTGAGGTGCGGTTCCGCCACCCGCTCATCCGCGCCGTCACCTACCAGGACGCGGCGCACCACCGGCGGATCGACGCGCACGGCGCCCTGGCGAGCGTGCTGCCCGGAGACGAGCACGCCGACCGGCGCGCCTGGCACCTGGCGGCGGCCGCGACCGGCCCCGACGAGGGCGTCGCCGCCGAGCTCGAACGGGTCGCGCACCGCGCCGAGCTGCGCGGCGGGACGGCCGCCGTCGCCACCGCCTACGAGCGCGCCGCGCGGCTCAGCACCGAGCCGGAGGGCAAGGCCCGGCGGCTCGTCCACGCGGCGCGGGCCTCCTACGACGCCGGCCGGCCCGACCAGGCCGCCCGCCTGGCCGAGGAGGCCGAGCACCTCAGCGCCGAGGACGGGGTCGTCGCGGAGGCCACCTTCATCCGCGCCCAGGTCGCCTACGAGCGCACCTCGCCCGCCGCCGACGCCGAGCTGGCGCTGCGGGGCGCGGCGCTCATCGCCGGGAGCGATCCCGAGCAGGCGGTCGCCATGCTGACGGAGGCCGTCTGGGCCGCCCGGGACGCGGGCGCCCACGACCTGGTGCGGCGCAGCGTCGAGCTGCTCGGGACGGTGCGGCTGCCGGACGGCTCACCGAAGGCGCCGGTGAGCGCCGCGCTGATCGCCTACGGTCGGCTCGCGGACGGCGTGCCAGGGGCCGTCCCCCCGATGCGGGCCCTCTTCGAGGCCGCGCGGAGCGGCGAGGTCGAGGAGGCCGTCGAACTCGTCATCGGCGGGTTCATGGGCCTGCTCGTGGCCGACGACCGCGGCGCCACCGGGCTGCTGGAGCGGATGGCCGCGCAGGCCAGGGCCCGCGGCGCGCTCGGCTGGCTCCCCTACATCCTGGAGGCCCTCGCGATCGGGCGGGTGCTGCTCGGCGACCTGCGCGGCGCGGACGCGGCGGCGGCCGAGGGCATGTCGCTGGCCGCCGACATCGGCATGGACACGCAGGTGACCGCGCTGCGGTGCATCGTGGTGCGGCTGGAGTCGGACGCCGTCCGCAGCCGGGCCCTGGCGGCGGGCGTCCTCAAGCACTCCGACCTGCACCCGACCAACACCGCCCTCGCGTCCTGGGGCCTCGGGCTGCTCGACCTCGCCGAGGGGAACGCCGGAGCCGCCCTGGAGCGGCTGGACGCGGTGTGCTCGGGCCCGTCCCGGCACGACGTGCTGATCCGCGCCGTCCCGGACCACGCGGAGGCGGCGGTGCGCGCCGGGCGCCCGGACCTGGCCCGCGCCCACCTTCCCGCGTTCGAGGCGTGGGCGGCGGCCACGTCGAGCACCGCCCTGATCTCCCGCTGCCGCGCCCTGCTCGCCACCGGGGACGAGGCCGGCGAGCACTACCGCGCCGCCCTCGGCCTGCACGGCGACCGCGCCTACGATGCCGCGCGGACCCGGCTGCTGTACGGCGAGTGGCTGCGCCGCCGGCGCCGCCGCCCCGAGGCCCGGGAGGAGCTGACCGCGGCGCGGGAGGCGTTCACGCGGCTCGGCGCCGAGTGCTGGGCCGAGCGCGCCCGCGCGGAGCTGGAGGTCCTCGGGGACCGCCCGGCGGCCCGGTCCGGGGACGCCGACCCCCTGAAACGGCTGACCCCGCAGGAGCTCCAGGTCGTGCGGCTCGCCGCCGCCGGGCTCAGCAACCGGGAGATCGGCGCGCAGCTCTACCTCAGCCCCCGCACGGTCGGGCACCACCTCTACAAGGCGTACCCGAAGATCGGCGTCACCCGCCGCGTGGAGCTGGCCCGGCTGGTATCGGACACATGACTTAGGCCTGCCGCCGCGCCCGCGGGGCCCGCCTTCCCCGCGCCTCTCCCCGGCCCGGTTCAGCCGTGCCGACCTGCGCTGTTGAACACCCGTTCGATGACCGATGCGGGCCGTCCGTCCGCGCTCGTAGCGTCGTGGCACCTCAGACGAACGGAGAACCACGATGCTTCTGGAGAACAAGACCGCGGTCGTCTACGGCGGAGGCGGCGCCATCGGCGGCGCCATGGCGCGCGGTTTCGCGGCCGAGGGCGCGCGGGTGTTCCTCGCCGGCCGCACCCCCGCCAAGCTCGACGCCGTCGCCGAGGAGATCCGGGCCGCGGGCGGCCTCGCCGAGACGGCGCGCGTGGACGCCCTGGACGAGGACGCCGTGAACGGCTGGGTCGACTCGGTCGTGGAGACGGCCGGCAGCGTCGACGTGTCGGTCAACGCCATCTCCCAGGACGCCCTGTTCATGCCCCTGCTCGACATGCCGGCGGCGGACTTCGGCCGGGCCATGGACAAGGTCGCCCGCTCGTTCCTGGTGACCACGCGGGCCGCCGCGCGGCACATGGTCAAGCAGAACTCGGGGGTGATCCTGCACTTCGGCGGCTCCGACCCCGCCCACCGGCTGCCGGGCATCGGGACGGTGCAGATCGGCTGCGACATGGTGGAGGCGATGCGCCGCCAGTGGGCCTGCGAGCTCGGACCGCACTCGGTCCGCGTCCTGTCGATGCGCACCGGCGGCATCCCCGAGTCCATGCCGAACATCCCGGACATGGAGCCGATCAAGCAGCAGATGGTGGACGCCACCCTGCTCAAGCGCGCCGCGACGCTCGCCGACGTCGGCCGCGTCGCCGCCTTCCTGGCCTCCGACCACGCCGCCAGCCTGACCTCCACGCAGGTCAACATCTCCGCCGGCGCCCTGGTCGACTGACGCGGGACCGTCCTCGCGCCGTCCGGCCGATCCCGCGTCCCGCGCACGGGCGGACGGCGCGACGGGGGCGATGACGCCTCACCGCTCCGGCGAAGCCACGATCCGGGCCCACCGGCGCAGGCGAGGCGTCATCTCGGCGTGTCCTCCCCGCTCAGCCGCGGCCGCCCGGCTTCGGGACGAAGGAGGAGGCCATCAGGGCGCCCCAGCCCGTGATCTGGCCCCGCTTCAGGGGCAGCAGGCCGGGCTCCCGGTGGTCCTTCACCGCGATGGCGCGGAAGCCCAGGTAGGCGTAGGTCTTCGGATCGATGAGGATCTCACTGCGCAGGTAGCCGTTCTCGACGCGGTAGAGCGTCACCCCCCGGCGATGCCCGAGATCGGCGGCCGCGGGCTCGTAGCGCACGCCGGGGATCCTCGCGGCGGCGCCGTACAGCGCCGCCTCGATCTTCGCGGGGAGGACGGCGTCGCGCATGTACTGGGAGACGAGCTCGAACGCCGTGGAGTCGCGCTCTTCGGCTGTCGGCGGCTTCGGCTTCGCCTTCTTCATCAGGGCGTGCTTCTCGCGCGTCCGCTTCGGCAGCCCCTCCGGGATCGGCTTGCCCCACTCGGCGAGACGCCGGGCGTACTCGGCGTCGATCGTCTTGTAGATCCGGGCGAGCACCGCGCCCGGGTCGGTGGGCAGCGAGAGCAGTTCGGGATAGGTCGGGGTGTACTTCGAGCCCTTGGCGACGCGCAGCCTGCCGTCCTCGATCACGGCGAACCGCCTGCCGTCCGTCCGGCGCCACAGTTCCTGGGTGCGGGTCTTGTCCGGGGCGCCGAAGAGGGGCCGTCCGCCGCCTTCCTGGGTCTCGGCGTAGACCGTCTTCAGGTAGGCCCACTGCGCCGGACCGATCTTCGGAACGGGCTTGGTCGCAGCGACCAGGGCGGCGTTGTGGGCCAGATCCTGGGGGGCGCCGACCGGACGCAGGGCCAGGGCGCCGGGCTCCCGCTCGTCCCGGCCGCCGACGGTGACGGCGGTGGCGGCGGCGATCGCCAGCGCCCCGGCGAGGGCTCCGGCCGTGAGGAGGCGCCGGCGGGCCCGCCACGGCCGGGCCGGGGAGGCGGGCGCCCCGTCACTGAGGCGGACGCGCAGGCGGGCCTTGGCCAGGCGGTCGTACTCGGGGACGTCCGGGCGGCCCTCGCGGAACAGGGTGATCTCGTCGGTGGTCATGTCGCGTTCTCCTGGAGGGGGTGGGCGCCGCCGAACGCGCGGTGCAGCTTCTTGCGGATCCGGTGCAGGCGGGACTTGATCGTGCCGAGGGGGACGCCGAGGGCCTGGGCCGCCTCCTCGTAGCTCAGGTCGGCCCAGGCGATGAGCAGGAGCAGGTCGCGGTCGGCGGCCGAGAGCCGGGTGAGCGCCGCGGCGAGCTCGGGCCGGAGCCGGCCCGCCGCGACCCTGGCGGTGCTGCGCTCGTCGAAGGCCTCCTCCGGCCGGTCCGGCGCCGCGCGGGCCATCGCCCTGGTGCGGCGGGCCTCGGCGCGGCGGTGCTCGCGCAGGGCGTGCGTGGCGATCCCGTAGAGCCACGGGCGCGCGTCCGGCCGGCCGGGGTCGTACCGTCCGCGCTTGCGGAAGGCGGTCAGGAACGTCTCCGCGACGACGTCCTCGGCCATGTCGGGGCCGAGGCGGCGGGCGACGTAGCGGTGGATCTCGTCGCCGTGCCGGTCGAAGAGGTCCGCGAAGCGCTCGGGTCGCCGGAGCGACTCCCGCAGGACCGCGGCGTCGGTCGGCGGGCCTGGAGGGACGTCCGGCTCCGTCCCCGAAGGTGCGGTCATCATGTGACTCGTCCGTTCACAGGGGTCCTTTCGGTGGGCTTTCACCCGGTACTCGGCCGGTCGCGCCGGACGGGTTCCCTCCGCCTGTGGAGCGGGACGAGTGCACGCCTTGGCGTCGGTCGCCGGTCAGGCGGACGGGCCTTGGGCTTCGGCGCGCAGGGCCTCGGCGATGGCGTCCTGCCAGGCCGCCAGGAAGGCGGGGTATCCGTCGGCGAAACGCCGCAGGTCGGCGGCTCCGTCGCCGGAGAGCGCGGTGAGCTCGTAGGTGACGGTCACGTCGCTGTGATCGCCTGCCCGGTCCAGGACGACGGAGACCGTTCCCGCGCTGACGCCCGGGGTGACGCGCGCGTAGCGGATGCGCCGGCCGGGGGTCGCGTCCACGACGATCCAGGTGGTGGTCCGGCCATGGTCGAGGGTCTGGAAGACCGTCCCGGGCTCGGCGTCGTCGGCGACGGGCGCGGGGAAGGACGGCGCCCATCGCGGCACCCACCGCCGCTCTCCCCGCGCGGTGAACAGGGGGAACGCCTCGTCCGGAGGCAGCGCGACCGCCAGGCGGCCGGTGAGCCGGTGCCGGGCGCCGCTCATCGCGTCTCGTCCAGGACGTGCGCGTCCGCCGCGGTCAGCGTCAGGCCGTAGACGTCCTTGAGCTGCTCGATCTTGGCGAGCGTCTCCGGCGCGAAGGGGGCCTTTCCCTCGAAGGCGTGCAGGGCGATCCCCTCGACCAGGTCGCCCAGGGACAGGTCGAGGTACTCGGCCAGCGCCTTGAGGACCTTGAGCACGTTGCGCTCGATCCGCACACCGGTCTGCACCCGCTCAATTTTTACCATGGTACCAAGTTACCAACTCACCCCGGCGCGGGGTGGCCAGACCCGGAGGATCACCTCTACCTTGGACGACCACGCGATCTTCGGACATGGCGGGCGGAAGGGAGGGAGCACATGCCGGAACCTTCGGCCGCGCCCGGCGAAGAGCCATCGCTGGAAGGGCAGGCGACGGAAGGGCGGGCGACGGTCGGCCCGCCGAGCCGGCCGAGGTGGGCGGCCTGGCTCGTCCCGGGCTACGCGATCTCCTACGGGCTCGTCCTGCCGGCCTTCAGCGACGACTTCTGGTGGCTCGGGATCCCCGGGATGCTCGGGCTCGCGTGCGTGGTGCTCATGGCGCTGCACGTGCTGCTCGAAGGGCCGTTCCGCCGTGCCGTCCCCTACGCCACGGACGGCACCGACCGCCGGGGCCCGGTGAAGCACCACTACAAGGTCCTGATCGGGCGTTACCTCGTGCTGGTGGCGGTCGGCGCCCCGATGGTCGTCGTGCCGCTCGCCGTGGACGTCCGCTACCTCTACCCGTTCGTCGGCACGGGCATGATGGCACTGCTGCTGGGGACGAGGTTCTGGCTCCCCCAGATTCTCTACCTACGCAAGTGCGACCGCGTACTGAAGGTCTACGACTTCGAGTTCCGCTCCCCGGTGAAGAAGTCGAACCTGCGCGGCAACGGGGTACGGTCCCTGACCATGGGCGCCGCCGGCTCACCGCGCATGTCGGCCCGGGAGCCGCTGTTCTCCGACCGTTGGCCGAGGGGGATCGAGCGCGGAGTATGGTTCGCCGGAGACGACCCCTTCGGCGGGGTGATCCTCGTCCCGGACACCGGTGAGCTGATGTACATGCAGCCGGAGGTCTGGGCGGCCCAGGACACGGCCCGGCGGCAGGCCGCGCACAAGCGCCGGGAGAAGGCGCGCCAGGCCGGGCTGGCACGCAAGTCGATCTAGCCGCCCGGGGCCGTCCCGCGGCTACGGCGTGATGACGAGCTTGCCGCGCGTGTGCCCGCCGCGGCTGGCGTCGAAGGCCTCGCCCACCTTCTCCAGCGGGTACGTCCCGGCGACCTCCACCGTGAGCGCGCCGTGGTCGGCCATGGCCGCGAGCTCCGCCAGCTTCGCGCCGCTGGGGCGGACCCAGATCCAGTGGCCGCCGTGCTGTTCGACCGTGTCGTCGGCGACCGACACGTGCCGCCCGCCCTCCGCCAGGACGGCGAGCGTGGCGTCGAGCTGGCCGCCCACGAAGTCGGCGACGGCGGTCACCCCGTCGGGCGCGAGGTCGCGGACGCGCTCGACCAGGCCGTCCCCGTAGACGACGGGCTCGGCGCCGAGGCCGCGCAGGAAGTCGTGGTTCCGCTCGGAGGCCGTGCCGATGACGCGGGCGCCGCGGTCCCGTGCGATCTGGACGGCCTGGCTCCCCACCCCGCCGGACGCCGCGTGGATCAGCAGGACATCGCCCGGACCGACCTCCAGCCGGTCGAGGGAACGCTGCGCGGTCATCCCGACGAGCGGCAGCCCACCGGCCTGGTTCCAGTCGAGAGACGCGGGCTTGCGCGCCACATCGTCCGCCGCGACGGCGACATACTGCGCGAACGTCCCGGCGCCGACCACGTCCTTGCGGGCGTAGGACATGACCTCGTCGCCGTCCGCGAACTCCGGCGTGTCGGGGCCGCGGCCCCGCACCACACCGGCGACGTCCCAGCCGGGGATGACGGGGAACATCGTGTCCATCATCCCGTCCAGGCCGCCGGCCATGACCTTCCAGTCGACGGGGTTGACCCCCGCCGCGCGGACCTCGATCAGGACCTGCCCCGGGCCGACCTTCGGATCCGGGACGTCCCCGACCTTCAGGCGGGAGTTGTCAGTGGCATAGGAGTCATAGGTGACGGCGCGCATGCCCTCAACCTGCCACCCGGCCCGCCCGGCAAACATGGCGCCGTCGCGTAGGAATCCTCCTACGCTTGACATGTAGGCAAACTCCTACATATCTTCGGGCGCATGAACATCACGCATGTGCGGCTGCTGACCGTGCCGGTCTCCGACCAGGACGCGGCCAGGGACTTCTACGCGACCAAGCTCGGCTTCGAGGTGGTGATGGACCGCTCGATGGGCCCGATGCGCTGGCTCCAGATGGCGCCGAAGGGCGCGGAGACGAACGTCGTCCTGGCGAACCATGTGCCCGGCGCGGCGCCCGGCGGCGTGCACGGTCTGATGCTGGAGACGACCGACCTCGACGCGGACTGCGAGCACCTGCGCGACGCGGGTGTGCGGGTCGAAGGCCCGCAGGACCTCCCCTGGGGCCGTCAGGCCACGCTGACCGACCCCGACGGCAACGGCATCGTGCTGGCCGCGCGGTGACGGCGGACGTCTTCGCGGCCCTGGCCAGCCCCGTCCGGCGGGAGCTCACCGCCCTCCTGCTGGACGGGCCGCGCCCGGTCAACGACCTCGCGGCGCACTTCGCGATGAGCCGCCCGAGCGTGTCGGAGCACCTCAAGGTGCTGCGCGACGCCGGACTGGTCAGCGAGCGCCGCGACGGCCGGCAGCGCCTCTACAGCCTGGAGCCCGCGCCGCTGCGGGAGCTCTCGCAGTGGCTCACCCCGTACGAGCGGTTCTGGCGGGAGAAGCTCTCCGGCCTGCGCGACCTGCTGGACGAGGAGGACCTGTGACCTCGCCGACGAGAACCACAGCACCAGCCTGGGCCTTCTGTGCGTGAGGTGCCTGCCCCCGAACGAGCCCCCGCCCGTCTTGCGGAGCCCGCTCTGTGCCACGTACTCGCCCTGGAACACCTCGCCGGCGCCGCACGCGCCGCACTGCCCGTAGCGCATATCCCCATTCGTCATGAGAGCACCCTAGGATTCGCGCACGGTGACGGGCATCGTCATAACGTGACGGCACCGCCCGAGAGCAACGGCCCCGCCGTCCGCACATACCCACGTCGGGGCGGCGCCCCGAAGGCCGCAAGCTTCCCCGGCCACAGGGCCGCCCCTTCGGCCCGGTGGCGCACGTGGGCGCGTACCGGACGGCGCGGCGCGGGTCCTCCCTCAGGGCTCGGCGCGCCTCAGGCACTACGTCTTGCGAGCGCCGACCGAGACCACAGGGATCGTCCTGAGGTCGGGCGCCGTCACCGTCGCCCGTTTCCGCCAGATGAGACATGGGAGAGGGAGAACATGAGTGGTGAGCGTTCCTCGATCGAGGTGGACGAGTTCCTGCCGCATCCGCCGGCGAAGGTGTGGCGAGCGCTCACCGAGCCGGACCTGCTGGCCCGGTGGCTGATGCCGAACGACTTCAAGGCCGTCGTCGGGCACCGCTTCACGTTCACCGCGACGCCGATCCCGGCGGTCGGCTTCGACGGGACGATCGCGTGCCGCGTCCTCGACGTCGAGGACGCGGCACTGCTGCGCATCAGCTGGCGCGGCGGCGGCCTCGACACGACGGTGACGTGGCGGCTCGTGCCCGAGGGGCGCGGTACGCGCCTGTTCGTCGAGCACGCGGGCTTCGACTTGGGCGACCCCGTCAACGCCCACGCCTTCCGCGGCATGGGCAGCGGCTGGCGCTCCAACATCCACCGCGCCCTGCACGACCTCCTCACCGACCTTCCCTGACCCACCCGCCCTGGCCGAGAACCCCGCACCGGCCCACTCGGCCGTGCTGCGGCTCGACCACACGGGATGTCGGACACGGCCGCGCCTCCGGACGCTGCCGACTCGCGCACGAGCGAAGGCGTTCGGTGGCCCCGGCCCGCGCGGAGACCGACAGCGCGCCCCCGCCCGGAGAGGGGGCGGAGGCGCGGGCGCGGGCGCGGGGGCGGGGTTCCGGGCTGGGGCGGTTGCGGCATTCGGTCAGGCGACGGGCTCCAGGGGCGGGTCGTCGGCGAACTGGGTGTGGTAGAGGTCGGCGTAGCGGCCGTCCGCGGCGAGGAGCTCCTCGTGCGTGCCGCGCTCGACGATGCGGCCGCTCTCCACGACGAGGATCAGGTCGGCGGCGCGGACCGTCGACAGGCGGTGCGCGATGACCACGGCGGTGCGGCCGTCGAGGGCCTCGGTGAGGGCCTCCTGGACCGCGGCCTCGGAGGTGGAGTCGAGGTGCGCGGTGGCCTCGTCGAGGATCACGACGCGCTGGCGGGCGAGCAGGAGCCGCGCGATGGTGAGGCGCTGGCGCTCACCGCCGGACAGGCGGTAGCCCCGCTCGCCGACGATCGTGTCGAGGCCGTCGGGCAGGCCCTCGATGAGGGCGTCGAGCCGGGCGCGGCGCAGGACGTCCCAGAGCTCCTCCTCGGACGCCTCGGGGCGGGCCAGCAGGAGGTTCTCGCGGATCGACTCGTGGAACAGGTGCCCGTCCTGCGTCACCATGCCGAGCGTGTCGCGGATGGCCTGGAACGACAGGTCGCGGACGTCGACGCCGCCGAGCCGGACGGCGCCGGAGTCGACGTCGTAGAGGCGCGGCAGCAGTTGCGCGATCGTCGACTTGCCCGCGCCGGACGAGCCGACCAGGGCGACCATCTGGCCGGGCTCGGCGCGGAACGACATGTCGTGCAGGACGTCGACGCCGCCCCGGGTGTCGAGGGTGGCGACCTCTTCGAGGGAGGCGAGGGAGACCTTGTCGGCCGACGGGTAGGCGAAGGTGACGTGGTCGAACTCGACGGCCACCGGGCCCTCGGGCACGTCGCCGGGCTCGGGCTTCTCGGCGACGAGCGGCTTGAGGTCGAGCACCTCGAAGACCCGCTCGAAGCTGACGAGCGCGCTCATCACCTCGACGCGGGAGCTGGCCAGGGCGGTCAGCGGCGCGTAGAGGCGGGTGAGCAGCAGGGCGAGGGCGACGACGGCGCCGGCGTCGAGGTGGCCGCGCAGGGACAGGAACCCGCCGACGCCGTAGACGAGCGCGAGGGCGAGCGCCGAGACCATGGTCAGCGCCGTGATGAAGACGTGCTGCACCATCGCGGTGCGGACGCCGATGTCGCGGACGCGGCGGGCCCGGGCGGCGAACTCGGCCGACTCTCGGGCCGGGCGCCCGAACAGCTTCACCAGCGTCGCGCCGGGGGCGGAGAACCGCTCGGTCATCTGGGTGCTCATCGCGGCGTCGTGCGCCGCGGCCTCGCGTTCGAGCTTCGCCAGGCGGGAGCCCATCCGGCGGGCCGGGAGGACGAACACGGGCAGCAGGACCAGCGCCAGCAGAGTGATCTGCCAGGAGATCCGCACCATCACGGCGAAGGTGAGGAGCACCGTCACGAGGTTGCTGACCACTCCGGAGAGGGTGTCGCTGAACGCGCGCTGGGCGCCGATCACGTCGTTGTTGAGCCGGCTGACCAGGGCGCCGGTGCGGGTCCGGGTGAAGAACGCGACCGGCATGCGCTGCACGTGGTCGAACACGGACGTGCGCAGGTCGAGGATCAGCCCCTCGCCGATGCGCGCGGAGAGCCACCGGTTGAGGAGCCCGAGGGAGCCCTCGGCCAGCGCCAGAACCGCGATCACGATGGCGAGCCACACGACCGTGGACGTGGAGTCATGGTCGACGATCGCGTTGACGACCCATCCGGCGAGGACGGGCGTCGCGACGGCGATGACCGCCATCACCACGCTGAGCAGGAGGAAGGCCGTGAGTATGCCCCGGTGGGGGCGGGCGAAGCGGGCGATGCGGCCCAGCGTCGCCCGGGAGAACGGCCTGCTGTCCCTCGCGTTCATGGCGTGGTGCAGCGACATCCACGCCGTGACTTCCATGTCCATGGAGACCCCTGTGATCGTTAGCCTGGAACAGCAAGCATGCGACCTCAAGAAAGGTTGAGGTCAAGCCGCCGCAGGATCCCAGGGTCCCGCGGGGGTACGACAATTCCGCGAGGGGAAGGCTGCCTGTGGACATCGACGAGCTCCGGTCCGACACTCCCGGCTGCGCGAAGGTGGCCCATCTCAACAACGCCGGGGCCGCGCTGCCGCCCCGTCCCGTCATCGACGCCGTCGCCGGGCACTTCGAACTGGAGTCGCTGATCGGCGGATACGAGGCCGCCGAACGCAACGAGGCGGCCATCGCGCACTTCTACGACGCCGTCGCCCGGCTGCTGGGCGCCCGCCCCGACGAGATCGCCTTCGTGGAGAACGCCACCCGGGCATGGGACATGGCGTTCTACGCGATCCCCTTCGCCGAGGGCGACCGCATCCTGACGACGACGAGCGAGTACTCCAGCAACGCGATCGCCTACCAGCAGGTGGCGGCGGCCAAGGGCGCCCGCGTGGAGGTCGTCCCGGACGAGGCCGATGGCACCCTCTCGCTGGACGCGCTGGAGGCCGAACTCGCCAAGGGCGACGTCCGGCTGGTGTCGCTGAACCACATCCCCACCCACAACGGGCTCATCAACCCGGCCGCCGAGGTCGGGCGGCTGTGCCGCGCGCACGGCGTCCTGTTTCTCCTGGACGCGTGCCAGTCGGTGGGGCATCTCGCCGTGGACGTCGAGGAGATCGGCTGCGACATCCTGTCGGCGACGGGGCGCAAGTTCCTGCGCGGCCCGCGCGGCACGGGCTTCCTCTACGTCCGGCGCGACATCCTGCGGACGCTCGTCCCGCCGTTCCTCGACCTCCAGGCCGCCGACTGGAAGGCGCCGGACGGGTTCGAGCTGCGCGACGACGCCCAGCGGTTCGAGACGTGGGAACGGCACGTCGCCGGGCAGATCGGGCTGGGCGTCGCCGCCGACTACGCGGCCGGCCTCGGGATGGAGCGGATCGAGGACCGCGTCCTTGGCCTCGCCGCCCGGCTCAGGGAGGAACTCGCCGAACGGCCCGGGATCACCGTCCTGGACCGGGGCGCGCGGCCGTCCGGCATCGTCACGTTCACCGTGGACGGACGCGAGCCGGCCGCCGTCAAGGCGGCGGCCAGGGAGCGGGGCGTCAACGTCAACGTGACCGACCCGCTCTCGCACGGATACGACCCGCACGCCCGTCCGTCGGCCGTGCGGGCCTCCGTGCACTACTACAACACCGACGAGGAACTGGAGCTGCTCCTGTCCGTGCTGTAGGCGGGCATGTCAGCCGTTGGAGCGCGCCGCGCTGATGTCGGCGAGCGCCGAGGCCGAGTCCTTCTCGATCGCCAGGTCGCCGATGGACACGATGCCCACCGGACGGCCGTCCTCGATGACGGGGAGCCGCCGGACGGACCGCTCGCGCATGATCTGCGCGGCCTTGTCGAGGGAGTCGTCGGGCCCCACCGTCGCGGTCACCTTGCTGGCGATCTGGCCGATCTTGGCCTGGGCGGGGTCGCCGCCCGCGGCGAGCCCGCGCACCACCAGGTCGCGGTCGGTGACGACGCCCTTCAGGTCGTCGCCCTCCGCCACCAGGACCGCACCGATCTCCTCGTCGCGCATCGCGCGCGCCACGGTGACGATGTCGAGCTCCGGCGACACCGACGTAGGCGAGCCGGTCATGATGTCGCGGACTTTCGTGGCCATCGCTCACTCACTCCTTGCTCGTGGGTCGTAGCCGGGAACGATGCGGCCCCTACCCCTCAGACCGGGCGTCACTCATCGCGTCAGGAAGGGCGCGAGCACCCTCCGGGCGGCGGCCTCGTCCAGCACGAGCCGGTTCGGGTCCGAGGGGGCGGGACGGACGGGGATCGTGGCCGCGGCGACGCCGCCGCTCCCGTCGTACCCGCGCGCGAGCGCGCGCAGCGCCCCGGCGTCCAGCCGCGGCGTGCTGTCGATCGAACGGGCCGCGACGGCGAGGAAGCGCGCGAACCGGATCGGGTCCTTCGCCATGACCACCCCGGCCTGCCGCGCCGCCGAGGCGAGGAACTGCTGCTGGCGCCGGACGCGGTCGAGGTCCGAGCCGTCCCCGAGGCCGTGCCTGGTCCGGACGTAGGCGAGCGCCTGCTTCCCTCTCAGCCGGTGCCGGCCCGGGGGAAGGCTCAGCCCCGACTTGGCGTCGTCGACCGCCGTCGGCAGCGTCACCTCCACCCCGCCGAGGGCGTCCACCATCCGCGTGAAACCACCGAAGTCGATCACTATGGTCTGGTCGATCCGGACGCCGGTCAGCGACTCCACCGTCCTGCGCGTGCAGGCGGCGCCGCCCCTCGGGAACGCCGTGTTGACCAGCGCCTGCCGCCCTCCGGCCCGGCCGCAGGCGGGCATCGGCACGAGCACGTCCCGCGGGATGCTCACCACCCGCGGCCTCTTCCGGTCGGCGGGGACGTGCACGAGCATCAGGGTGTCCGAGCGCGACGCGCCGCCGTAGCGGGCGTCCAGCCCGATGACCAGCACGTTCAGCGCCGTGCCCGCGGCGGGCGCGGTCGAGCCGGTCGCCGCCGGCCGCGCGTCCCGCCCGTGCAGGAGGACCGCCGGGACGAGGATCGCCGCGGCCGTCACCGCCGCGACCACGCCGAGCAGCGTCCACCGCACCATGCCCGTCACCCCTGCCATGCCCGTCACTCCCGCCATGCCCGTCCAGCGCCCCCTGCCGCGGCGCCCGTGCCGCGCCTCGTCCAGCAGCCGGCCGCGCTGGCGGGCGAGGGACGGCGGCGGCTCGTGCTCCAGGTCGCGGCCGAGGCCGCGGATCAGGTCGAGATCGTCCATGGTCACGCCTCCTCGCGGGTCGGGTCGGTGTCGCCGAGCGCCGCGCGCACCTTGCGCCGCGCCCGGTTGAGGCGGGAGCGGACCGTGCCGACCGGGATGCCGAGCGCCCGCGCCGCCTCCTCGTAGGACAGGTCGCCCCAGGCCACCAGGAGCAGGACGTCCAGGTCGCGGCGCGCCAGGCCGGACAGCGCCGCCGCCAGCGCGGGGCGGGTCGCCGACGCGGTCACCCCGGCCGCGACGCGGTCGTCGGGCCCCTCGACGGGGCCGTCCACGGGGCTGCGCCGCAGTGCCCGGTAGCGCGCGGCCTCCGCCCGGTGGTGCCGCGCCACCAGCTTCGTCGCGATGCCGAACAGCCACGGCCGCGCGTCACGCTGCTCCAGGTCGTAGCGGTTCCGCTTGCTGAACGCGACCAGGAACGTCTCCCCGACGACGTCCTCCGCCGCCTCCGGCCCGAGCCTGCGGGAGACGTACCGGTAGATCATCGCTGAGTAGCGGTCGAACAGCGCGGCGAACGCCTCGGGGTCGGCGAGCGATCTCTCGACGAGATCGGCGTCGCCCTCCCGAGCCGTCGGGGGAACGGTCATCGCGGCCACCATGGCATGCGCACCGGGCCTTCCCGTGGGGGGACGTTGTCAGCGATGTATCTCCGCGAACCCCGCACCAGGTTCACGGCGACACGGCGCGCGCCGATACGGATCCTGGCGAACCTTCCCGATAAAATGCGCATCCTCTATACGCACGGGGTTGTCGGCAGGACCGCTCCGCCGCCTGTCAGGGACGAGCAGAGGGGGTCTGCACGTGGGCGACGACGCCGAGCTCGACGCGGAACCGGCGCGCAACGGAACCGCCGAGTTCCGCGTGCCGGTGAAGGTCAACCTGACCCGTCCGGACATCGCCGTCCGCCGTCCCGCCGAGCCTCGGGACGAGCCCGGCGACGAGGCTGCGGACGAGGTCGCGGACGAGGTCGCGGACGAGGTCGTGGACGAGGCTGCGGACGAGGCCGCCGGCGAGACCTCGGACGAGGGCGGCGACGAGGGCGGCGACGAGGCGGCCGAGAAGCCGGCGGGCCCCACCTGGTACGTCCAGTTCACGCCTCCTCCCCCGGACGAGGAGCCCGAGCAGGAGGCGCCTTCCGCCGCTGCTGCTCCGCCCCCGGAGACCGAGCCCTGGCGGCCCACGTCCCGCTCCGTCCAGGATGAGGAGCCCGCCCAGGAGGACGACACCTCCTCCCCTGCGGAGCAGTCACCGGCCGAAGAGCGCCCCAAGGACGACGACGCCCGAACCACCGCGCCCCGGCAGGACCGTGCCGCCGCCGCACCGGCGGAACCGCAGGAGCGCACCGACGACGCCCGCGAGCCGCGCAGCGCCCCGCGACAGCGCCATGCCGCGCCGCCGAAGCCCGACGACGACCCGCCTCCGGCCGTCTCCCCCCGAAGCAGCGGACGCCACGCGATACGTCCCGCGGCCGAGCATCCCGAGGGCGCCCCCAAGCCGGAGGCACAGCGGGAAGCGGCGGGCGACGCCTCCGAGGCCGGCCCCGGCACGGCTCCGCCCGCCAGGGGGCGTCGGCACGCGCCCCCCTCTGACGCCGAACGCCCTCAGGGCGGGGCTCCGCACGCCGTCCCCGCGCCACCGCAACACCAGGAACACCCGGGCGACGTCCACCGACCGCGCGGCAGGCGGGCTCGCCCCGAACCGCCCGACGCCGAACGTCCGCAAGGCGCGCCCGCGCCGGCGGCGCAGCAGGGCGCACCTGGCGACGTCCGCGAGCCCCGTGCAGGCGCGGCGCCGGTGGCTCCGTCGCGGCAAGCGCCGCCTCCCCAGGGGGAACGCCCCCCGAGGGCGCCCGCACCGGCCGGGCGGCAGGCGCCGGGCGACGTCCACGAGGCGCGCGCCAACGCCGCGCCGCCCGCCCCCGCCCGGCGCGCCGCACCCCCGGAGACCGAGCACCCCCAAGGCGCTGCCCCGCGCACCGCGCCCGCACCGCCGCAACACCGGGAACGCCCCGGCGACGCCCAGGAGACGCGGAGCGACCGGGCGCTGCCCGCCCCGCACCGGCCTCCCGCGCCGCCCGAGATCGAACGCCCCCACGCCGCGGCCGCACCGGCCATGTGGCCGGAGGCGCCCGGCGACGTCCGCGGCGGCGCCTCCTCGTCCGCCGGGCCTACGCGGGTCGAGCGGTTGCCGGATCTGTCGGCGCAGGGCGGCCCCTGGGAGGCCTCGCTCCCTGCTCCGGCGGCGCGGACGTCCGGCCAGTGGAGCGTGCCCTGGGACGGGACGGCATCGCCCGCACAACCCGCACAACCCGCACAGCCCTCGCAGCCCGTCCAACCGGCTCAACCGGCTCAACCGGCTCAGCCGCCGTACCCGGCCGCGCCCGCCGAGGCGGAGAAGCGGAAGGGCAAGCGGCGCTGGCTCGTCGTCGTCGCGGCCATGCTGGTCCTCGTGGCCGGGGTCGTGGCCGGGCAGCTGCTGCGGCCGCCGCCCGACCCGACGGTGCGGATGACCCTCGCGTCGAGCCACACCTTCCCCGGCCAGGCCCCGGCGCTGCCGTGGCCAGCGGTGGGCCAGGCGGTGCTCTACGTGGACGGGGTCGGGACGATGGGCTCGTCCGGCGGGGCGGTGCCGACGCCCACGGCGAGCGTCGCCAAGGTGATGACGGCCTACGTGTACCTGAACGACCACCCGCTGAAGTCCGGCGAGGCGGGGCCGGTGCTGACGGTGTCACCGCAGGCGGCGGCGCAGATCCCGGCGCGCAAGCGGCGCGGCGAGTCGCTGCTCGGAGTCACGGCGAACCAGCGGCTGACGCAGCGCAAGGCCCTGGAGGCCCTGCTCATCATCTCGGCGAACGACGTGGCGCACGAGCTGGCGCGCTGGGACTCCGGGAGCGACCAGGCGTTCGTGGCGAAGATGAACGCCGCGGCGAAGCGCCTCGGCATGACCGGCACGCGCTACACCGACCCGAGCGGCTACCACTCCGGCACCGTCAGCACGGCCGCCGACCAGGTGAGGCTGCTGCGGGCGGCGATGGAGATCCCGGCGTTCACCGAGATCGTGAACAACCGGATGTACGTGCCGGACGGCGGCGGCTCCCCGCGGCAGGGCGGCAACTTCATCCTGGGACGCAACGGCGTGGTCGGCGGCAAGACCGGGTACACGGACGCGGCGGGCGGCAACTACGTGTTCGCCGCGCGCCGGGACGTCGGCGGCACGCAGACCCTGATCGTGGGCGCGGTGATGGGGCAGCGCTCCCCCAGCGCGGCCGACGCCGTCAACACGGCGGAGGGCATCCTCGTCGCGGCCGAGCAGGCCATGGTCGCGGTGCCGCTGGCGCGCCCCGGGCAGAGGGTCGCCTGGCTGGAGGACGGCCTCGGCGGCCGCAAGGCGCTGACCGCCGCGTCGCCGGTGAACGTCGTCGGCTGGCCCGGCCTCACCGTGCCCGTCCGCTTCGACGGCGACCCGCCCGCCGAGCCCGCGCGCGGCACGAAGGCCGGTGTCGTGGAGGCGGGCGCCGCCCGGGTGCCGGTGGAGGTCGGCACGGGACGGCCCCCGTCCATCGTCAAGCGGCTGACGCGCCTCGGCTAGGCGCGTCGGGGGTCACGCGTACAGCGCCGACAGGAAGCGGATCAGCAGGGCCTCGCGGGTGGCGGGCGGCAGGGCGTCCAGGATGGCGTTGACCATGGCCATCTCGGGCTCCGCGCCGCCCGCGAGGTCGACGCCGACCGACGCGAGCAGCCCCGCGAATCCGGCGTCGTCGAGGCTGTCGAGCTCCAGGCCGGCGAGCGCGTCGACCAGGCCGGACGGGACGTCCGGCGGCCCGGCGTCGCGGGCGGCCTTCACCGCGTCGGCGAGCGCCGCGAGGAGCGCGCCGACGTCGCTGACTCCGGTGAGCGTGAAGTGCAGGTTCGGCGGGATGCCCTGGTAGGACAGCTGCGGCTGGAAGAACCAGCCGCGTGCGCGGGCCTCGTCGGCGACGACGAACACGTCCAGCGCCGGATCGGTCGAGGCCACGGCGACGAGGGGGGCGGCGGGCTCGCCGAGCACCCGCAGGCCCGGAATCCCGGCGACGCCCGCGGCCAGCCGCTCGGCCGCCGCCATCGCGGACGCGGCGAGGTCGCGGTAGCCGCGGGCGCCGACCGCCATGAGGGTCGCCCACGCCGCGCCCAGCGGCCCGGCGCTCTTGCTGCTCTGCACGCCCGCGTTGATGACGGTGTAGCCGGGCCATTCCGCGGACGCGAAGTAGGCGCGGCGGCGGAGCGACTCGTCCGCGAACAGCACGACCGATGCCCCCTTGGGCGAGTAGCCGTACTTGTGCAGGTCGCAGGACAGGGACGTCACGCCCGGCACGGACAGGTCGAACGGCGGGACGTCCCGTCCGGCGTCGCGCAGCCAGGGCAGCACCCAGCCGCCGACGCAGGCGTCCACGTGGCACGGCACCCCGGCGGACGCCGCGATGGAGGCGATCTCCGGGACGGGGTCCATGACGCCCTGCGGATAGGACGGCGCCGACGCGACGACCAGCACCGTGCGGGGCGTGAGCGCGGCGGCGGTCGCGGCCGGGTCGGCGCGGAACGCGTCGTCGACGGGAACGTGCACGACCTCAAGGCCGAGATAGTGCGCGGCCTTGTGGAACGCGGGGTGCGCGGTCGTCGGCAGGACGATCTGCGGCGTTCCCTCCACCGGCCGGGCGTCCCGCGCCGCCTTCACCGCCAGCATGATCGACTCGGTGCCGCCGCTGGTGAAGACGCCGGTGCCGCCGCCCAGCTTGTCCGCGACGCAGCCGACGATCTGTCGTTCGAGCGCGACGATGCTCGGGAACGCCGTCGGGTCCAGGCAGTTGACCTCCAGCATCTCCTGGTAGGCGGTGGCGGCGAGGTCGTGCACGGCCTCCCGCCCGGTGTCGTAGACGTAGGCGGTGACCTGGCCGCCGCGCACGGGCAGGTCGGCGCTCCGCAGACCGGCGAGTTCGTCGAGCAGTTCGGCGCCGGGGCGCCCGGCTTCGGGAAGGCGTTCAGACGGCATGTTCCGGTGTTCCCTCGATCGGGCGGTGGACGGCGGCCTGCCGGCGGTAGGCCAGCAGGAGGGGGACGCTGAGCAGCAGCAGAGCGGCCGGGACGAGCGTGAACCCGGCGGTCAGCCCGGTGAGGGCCGACTCCGGCTGGACGACGGGGGTGTCGAGGTCGGAGGACTGGAACGACGAGGCGGCCAGGATCAGCGCGAACACGCCGGGCCCGAGGGCGAGCGCACCCGTCTCCGCCGCCGTCCACAGCCCGGTGAAGGCGCCGGACTGCGCGTGGCCCGTCCGCCCGGCGTCGGCGTGGACGGTCTCGGGCATCAGCGACAGGGGAAGCAGCTGCACGGCCGCGTAGCAGACGCCGACCAGGGCGCTGAGGGCCAGGACCCCGGCGGTGGACGTGATGAGCGGGTAGGCGGCGACGCCGGTCGCGGCGAACACCACCAGCGCCGCCGCGTAGCAGCCGACCTCCCCGTACCGGCGCGCCAGCCACCGCCACAGCGGGACCGCGAACGCGCTCGGCGCGACCATGCAGACGAACATCGCCGAGGTGAGCCCGTAGTCGTCCAGCCGGTACGTCGCGACGTACGGCGCGCCCGCCAGCATGATCGCGACGGCGAGGGTGTTCCCGACGTGCGCGCCGAGCAGCAGGAAGAACGGGCGGTTGCCGCGCGCGGTGCGCAGCGCGGCGGCGAGGCCGAGCGGGTGCGGCCCCGGACGGGACGGGATCCAGCGGGTGGCCAGCGTGCTCGCCACCATCGCCGCGCCCATGACGAGTCCGATCACGGCCCCCATCAGGGCGTATCCCGCGCGCCCTCCCCCAGCGGCGCCGGTCAGGACGGGCGCGAGCCCGCCCGCGACCAGGATGCCGACCGTCAGGCAGACGACCCGCCACGCCATCGCCCGGCCCCGCTCGGACGGCTCGCCGGAGATCTCCGCGGGCAGCGCCACGTACGGCACCTGGAAACACGCGAACGCACTGGCGGCCAGCAGGAACATGAGTGCGGCCCAGCCGGCCGCGAACCCGGGCGAGTCGACCGGCACGGCGAACATCGCGGCGAAGAGGACCGGCAGGGTCAGCGCGCCCAGCAGCAGGAAGCGGGTGCGGCGGCCTGTCCGGACGGCCTCGCGGTCGCTGGCGGCGCCGACGACCGGGTTGAGGAGCACGTCCCAGGCTTTCGGGACCACGAGGACGGCCCCGGCGATCGCGGCGGACACGCCGAGGACGTCGGTGAGGTAGTAGAGGAGCAGGAGGCCGGGGACCGAGGAGAACACGCCGGTGCCGATCGAGCCGACGCCGTAGCCGAGGAGCCGCCGCCGGGGCAGCGCACCGCTCATCCGGGGCTGCCGGCGGGCGGGCTGATCGCCGCGGCGACCGTCCGGCGCATGTGGGCGCGGAACCGGGCGACCGCCTCCGGGTCGTCCAGTTTCCGGCGTTTCCCCTGCTGGTCGAGGAGGCCGCCGGAGCCGAACCCGTGCGTGCACCAGACGACCGTCCACACGAGGAAGTCGAGGTCGACCTCCTCACCGACGACCCCGCGGACGGCCCCGCTGACGATCTCCATCAGCGGCCGGACGTAGTCGTCGTCGAGATGCGCGACGTCGGCGGCGTCCGACAGCCAGCGGTGCATCCACAGCGCGGGGATCTCGGGCCGCGCCATGCAGAGTTCGACGTACCGGTCGACGAGGGTGAGGACGCCCTCCAGGTCCGGGGTCATCTCGGCGAGGGCCTCCTCCAGCACCTGCCGCTCGGCCCGGTGGGCGCGCTCCATGACGATGAGGTACAGGTCGCGCTTCCCGCCGACGTGGTAGGCCACGGTCGCGACGTTCAGCCCGGCGGCCTCGGCGATCATCCGGGTGGACGTGCCGTCGTAGCCGAGGGCCGCGAACAGCCGGGTGGCGGCCTCGATGATCCGGTCTCGTCCGGAGTCGGTGCTGCTCATCCGCCCAAGCTAGGCGCTCCGACCGTCCCGGTCAATCGTTTGATTGAGCCGCCGCCGGGGGCCCGGAGAGCCGGACGGTCAGCACCATCTCCAGTTCCAGCCGCAGCTCCGGCTCGTACATCCGCTCGCCGAACAGCTCCTCCAGCTGGTGCAGCCGGTACCGGACGGTCTGCGGGTGGACGTGCAGCCGGTTCGCGACCTCGGTGGCGTTGAACCCGTTCTGCAGGCAGGCCAGCAGCGTGCGCATGAGCCGCTCGCGGTGCCGGGGCCGGACCTCCTTCAGCGGTGCGAGCCGCAGCTCGGCGACGGCGCGGACCAGCTCCTCGTCCTTGAAGACGACGAGCGCCGGCATGTGCTCGGCGCAGCGGATCAGCCGGTCGGACGGCAGGACGCCGCGGCGCGCGAGCGGCAGCGCCTCCCGGGCCCAGCGCAGCGACCTGGCCGCGTCCTCGGTGCGGACGGTCGGGCCGAGCGCGGCGACCCAGTCGCGCAGCGCCGACTCCAGCATCCGGCCGCGCCCCGGGCCCTCCGGGTCGGGCACGAGGAGGCAGGGTTCGCGGCGGTCGACGTCGGCGAGCACGTCGGGCGGCAGGGACGGGTGCGAGAAGGGCCGCCGCCCCCGCTCGTACAGGACGACGGCGGCGACGGTGCGCGGGACGCGCCACCGGGCGAGGCGGGCCAGGTCGGCGACGGCCTGCGGGGCGGCGGGCGGCTCGGCGAGCAGCAGGTCGAGCAGCCGGCGGCGTCGGTGCTCCAGCTCGCCGGCTTCCTGCTCGCGGGCCTTGGTGTAGCCCTCGGTGGCGGCGCGGGCGATCTCGTCCAGGAAGGCGAAGATCGCCTCGGCGATGCCGGCGAGGGTGCGGCGGGAGATGTCGTACCGCTCGGACTCGGCGGCGAGCCTTCGCCAGGCGACGCGGGCGCCGAGCCGCAGCGAGGTCTGCAGGATGTCCAGGTTGCGGCCCTCGCGCGCCTCCGCCCAGCCGATCTCCCGGTAGACGGCGGCGACCGGCTCCCAGGAGCTCTCCGGGTCCATGATGAGGTCGACGAACTGGCGCAGCGCGCCCTCGACGGCCAGCCGGACGAGGCGCGCGTACTCCTCGTCCTGCGGGCGGGAGTACTCGGGGATCCCGGCGAGGATCTCCTCGATCATCTCCTCGGCGAGGGCGTCCAGATGGGGCCGGAACACGGTGGACAGCTCGCGGGGGACGCCGGCCCAGGGCTCCAGCGGCGAGCGCTGATCGAGGCTCGTGGTCACCGTTTCGCACCTCCCGCTCCGGAAGCTACCGACGCCCGGCCCGGGAGGCTGCACGACGCGGCGCGCATTGCGCCGCGTCACTTGTCAGCGGACTGACAAACCCTCCGCGTCCCGCCGGAGCGCCGTGCGGAACGAGCCTCACGCACGGCGGGGGCTCGGGGCGGCGAACACGGCCGCGGCGCCGAGGGCGAGGTAGATCAGCCCTGTGGCGTACCGCTGCCGGCGCCGGAACGCGGGACGGGCCCGCAGCCACGTCCCGATCGAGCCGGCGGCGACCGCGTACACGATGTCGGCGGCCAGCCCGATCAGCGCGGTCGCGGCCCCCATCACCGCGATCTGCAGCGGCACCGCGCCCGCGTCCTGGTCGACGAACTGGGGCAGGAACGCGAGGAAGAACAGCACGACCTTCGGGTTGAGGACGTTGACGAGCACGCCGTCCAGGTAGACGCGGTGAAGCGGCCGCGGTTCGAGGTCGGGCTCGCCGGCGTCGTGGCGGCCGCGCAGCGCCCGGTACGCGAGGTAGACGAGGTAGGCGGCACCCGCGTAGCGAAGGAACCCGAACGCCGTCGCGGACGCGGCCACGATCGCGGACAGCCCGCCCGCCGCCGCGGCGATGTGGACCAGCGTGCCGGTCTCGACCCCGAGCGCGGACGCGATCCCGGCGCGGCGGCCCTCCCCGACGCTGCGCGCGGTGATGTAGAGGTGGTTCGGACCCGGGATGGCGACGAGCGTCAGGGCGGCCAGCAGGAACAGCAGCGGGTTGGTCATGGAGGCACGCTAGGACCGGATTGGCCCGTCCTCTAGGTCCAATCTCCGTCGAGCATCATGGACCAATCAGCTTGGGGTGGGGGCGGCGAACGCGCCGGCCAGCACGAGCCGCCCGGCGGTGCGGACCATCGCGGCGACCTCCTCGGCCGGCTGCCGCAGCGACGCCAGGCTGATCAGCGCGGCGAGCAGGATGTGCCCGAGGACGATCTCGACGTCGTCCCGCTCGGGCACCGGGTCGCCGATCGCCGTCGAGAGCCGGTCGCGCAGGAACAGGAACAGCACGGTGCGGTCGTCGTCGACGCTGGAGTCGTCCGAGGTCACGGCCTGGATGATCGCCGACGTCAGGGTCGGCTCCGCCGCCGCGACGTACACGATGCGCTCCAGCAGCGCGGTGAGGCGCTCCTGCGGGGTGTCGCCGACGGCGAGCGCGTCGACGTCGTCGGTGACGCGGTGCGCCCACGTCGCCGCCACCTCGGTGAGCAGGTGGTCCTTGGTGGCGAAGTACCGGTAGACGGTCGCGCGGGCGACCCCGGCGCGGTCGGCCACGTCGTGCATGGTGACGGCCGGGTAGCCGCCCTCCAGCGCGAGCTCGCGGGCCGAGTCGATCAGGCGCTCGCGCCGCGCCTGCTGGTCCTTGCTCAGCGTCCGCGTGACGGTGAACCGCGCCTCGCCGCTCAAATCGTCCTGCCTCTCCGCCTGGCCCGCCTCGCCGTGACCGTTACCCATTCTTCCGTACATCGCCCCCTAACGCGCCAATCCCGGGCGTATGCCCCTTTACCGACAGCGCGTCCCGGTTCACGATAGACCTACCGCTTGCTTGGGTGAGACGCTAGTCTCGACTCACGTCTCTCCCCTCCCGCCCCCGAGGAGCGAGCCCATGGACATCGACCTTCTCGACGGCGAGATGTACGCCACCGACCCCTGGTCCGTCTACGCGAGGCTCCGCGCCGAGGCGCCCGTCTACCACGACGCGGAGAACGGGCTGTGGGGCGTCGCGCGGCACGCCGACGTGTTCGCGGTCGAGCGGAACCCCAAGGTGTGGACGAACTCCGGCGGGTACCGCCCGCAACTGCCGGCCGACCCCTCGATGATCGGGCAGGACGACCCCGAGCACGCGCACCGGCGCCGCATGGTCTACCAGCGCTTCACCCCGCGCGGTGTCTCCCGCTACGCCGACCGCATCCGGTCGACCGCCGTCGACTGCATCACCGCGGCCCTTGAAGCGGGGACCGTGGACGCCGTCCCGGCGCTGGCCGCTCCCCTGCCCGCCCGCGTCATCGGCTGGCTCCTCGGCTTCCCCGAGGACATGTGGCCGCGCCTCGTCCACTGGTCGGCGACGGCCGTGTACGCGGGCGGCGGCCTGCGCTACATCACCGACGACGCGACGATCGCCGCTGGGGAGTACGCCCTCGCGGTGCTGGAGATGGCGAAGGACCGCCGCGCCCGCCCGA
The DNA here is from genome assembly GCF_039540335.1 of Actinomadura verrucosospora. Lineage (NCBI taxonomy): Bacteria > Bacillati > Actinomycetota > Actinomycetes > Streptosporangiales > Thermomonosporaceae > Actinomadura > Actinomadura verrucosospora. Next base: position 38,162 of record NZ_BAABEV010000030.1, read on the forward strand.
CCGACGACCTGCTGTCGATCTGGTCGAACGCGGGCCCGGACCAGCCCGCCTACGACGACGAGCACCTCGCGCACGAGGCCCTGCTCCTCCTCGTCGGCGGCGCGGAGACGACCCGCACGGTCATCGCGACCGCCCTGGACGCCCTCATCCAGAATCCGGCGCAATGGCGGAAACTGCGCGACGACCCGTCCCTCATCCCGGACGCCGTCGAGGAGTTCGTCCGCTGGACCACCCCGATCCTCAACATGTGCCGCGTCGCCGCCACCGACGCAGAGATAGCGGGCGTGCGGATCCCGGCGGGCGGCCAGATCCTCCTGATGTACGGCTCCGCCAACCGCGACGAGTCGGTGTTCGAAGCCCCGGACGTCTTCGACGTGACCCGCCGCCCGGGCGACCACATAGCCTTCGGCCTGGGCCCCCACTTCTGCCTGGGCGCGTCCTTGGCCCGCCTGGAACTCCAGATCTTCTTCGAAGAGTTCATAGCCCGCGTGGACACGGCGGAATGGGCCGACGACGAGGGCCCCCGAATCCTCCGCAACGCCTTCGTCAGAGGCGTGACCGAATTCCCGGTGACCCTGACGCCCCGCTGACCGGCTACGCGAAGGGAACCAGGGCCGGCCGCCGCGGGACCTGGCGCTCGTGACGCCGGTCGAGCCTCGCCGGGGAAGGGGCTATTGGCCGGTTCGCCGGAGCGCTTTGCCGAGGACGGCGCGGATGTGGTCCGGATCGGCCTCGTCGTCGTCGAGGAGGATGGCCGCGCACAGGCCGTCGGACACGGCGACGAAGGCTTCGACCGCGTCCGGGTCGTCCGTCTGCGTTCGGGCGAGTTCCGCGACGTTGTCGCGCCAGCGTCGCGCTACCGGCCGCAGGGCGGGCCGGCGGGCGGCCAGAGTAGACAGCTCCCGTTCGGCAAGGGCGCGCTCCCGGCCCGGACCGGCGGATTCGGCGATGAGCCGGGCGAGACCGCCGACCGGGTCGTCGTCGGACTCGATGAGGCGGCGTATGCGCCGGGTGTACTCGTCCGTGACGCTGCTCAGGGCCGCGACCAGGAGGTCGTCCAAGGTCGCGAAGTAGTAGAGGGTGAGGCTGGTGGTGATCCCCGCCTCCTTGGCGACGCCGCGATGGGTGACACCCGTGGCGCCGTCCCGGCGGATGATCGCCAGGGTCGCCTCGATGATCTGGGCCCTGCGGCGTTCACCGCGCGCTCTCCGCCCGTCAACGGTGCCGTGCTCAGCCGCCATCCTCGTGCTCACCCGTCGTCGCCGCTCATGCTCGTCGAGGCTATCGGCTCCGCCTCACGATCAGCGGCCCCGAGGGGCCGCAGGTGGCGCAGTGCCGTGAAGCAGACCAGCGAAGCGGCCGCCACGGCGATGCCCGCCACCGCGGCGGCGGTGTTGAGTCCGCTGGTGAACGCGGTCCTCGCGCCGTCGAAGGCCGCGGGCGGCAGCCGGTCCGCGACGGACGAGGCTCCAGAAAGGCTGTCTCGGTAGGTGTCGGCGTCGGACGGCGTCAGCCCGGAGGGCGCCTCGACTCCGCTCCGGTACAGCACGGTGGTGAGGCTTCCCAGGAGCGCGACTCCCACCGCGACGCCGAGTTCCTGAACGGTCTCGGAGAGCGCGGCCGCTGATCCGGACTTCTCCGCCGGCGCCGCGCCCACGACGATGTCGGTACCGAGCGCGGCGATGACGCCGAGTCCGAGGTACACGAACGCGAATCCGGCGATCACGCTGGGCCTGCTGCCGGTCCCGGCGAAGGCGAGCAGCACGTATCCGGACAGCGACAGGGCCAGCGCGGCCGCCATGACGACGCCGGGTGACATCCGGCCGGCCAGGAGCGGGGCGCCGATGGCGCCGACGAGCATCGCCAGTGCGGGCGGCCCCATCCACAGCCCCGCCGCCGTCGGCGAGAGGCCCTCGACGAACTGCAGGTACTGGGTGACCAGGAACATCACCCCACCGAAACCGACCAGACCGACCAGCAGGACGGCCAGCGCCGCGCGGAAGGCCCGGCCGGTGAAGAGCTTCATGTCCAGCAGCGGCTCGCTCAGGCGCAACTGGCGGCGGACGAACGCGACCGCGGCGCCCCCGCCGACGAGAACGGCGGCCGATGCCCGGGCGTCGAGGCCGTGGACCGCCGCGTGCTTGAGCGCGTAGGTGACCGGCAGCATCGCCGCGAGGGACAACCCGACGCTCGGCAGGTCGGGACGGCCGCCGGAGGTCCGGTACTCCGGCAGCAGCGCCGGCGCGCCGGCCAGCACCAGCACGGCGACCGGCACGGCGACGAGGAAGGCCGCACCCCACCAGAAGCCGGCGACCAGCGCACCGCCCGTGACCGGACCCGCCGCCATCCCGAGGGCGAACATCGTCGCCCACACGCCGATCGCCAGCGCCCGCTGCCGGACGTCGGCGAACATGTTGCTGATCAGCGACAGCGTCGACGGCATGAGCGTCGCGCCGGCCACTCCGAGCAGTGCCCGCGCCACGATCAGCCACAGCGCGCTCGGAGCGAACGCCGCGAAGACCGAGGCCGCGCCGAACGCCGCCACTCCGATCATCAGCAGTCGGCGCCGTCCGACCCGGTCCCCCCACGTCCCCATCGTGATCAGGAAGCCCGCGATGAAGAAGCCGTAGGCGTCCATGATCCACAGCGTCTCCGTCGCGGTCGGCTCCAGATCCGCGGACAAGCTCGGAACGACGAGGTAGAGCGCCGTCACGTCGAGCCCCAGCAGCAGGGTCGGCAGCGCGAGCAACGCGAGCCCCGCCCACTCGCGCCACCCTGCGCGCACCGACCGCTCCATGCACACCACGCCCCGTCGTCAGTAGTTGAACGAACGTACTACTTGTACCATGGTTCAACTTGTGACGCCGGCGAGACCCGCGACCTCGCGATCCTCACCACCAAGAACCAGGCCGTCGAAACCGCCGCCCTGGACCCCGAGGCCGCTTCCGTCAGGTCGCCGGTTGGACGGGCTGGCGGAGGACGGTCTTGAACTTGGCGGGCTCGGTGCGGCGGTGGTCGCCGAGGTAGATCTCGTGGTGGGGCCCGGACATGCGCAGGCCGTTGGCGGCGAGGTACTCGTGGTGGAGCCTGGCGAGCGCGGGGCCTTCGTCGTCGTAGGGCCCGACGTGCAGGAGCTGGGCGCAGGTCCCCTCCTTCAGGGCCTCCCGACGGACCTCGGCGATCGCGGGGAGGCCCTTCTTCGCCAGCGCGGCCCGCTTGGCCTCCTCGATGACGTCCTCGGTGATCCAGTCGGGCTGGCTGATGAGCATGCGCCACTGCCAGGCGTCCTTGACGCGGGTGACGAACACCTCCGGGTCGTCGGCCCACCACAGCCCTTCGAGCGGCCCGACGACGAAGTCCCGGCCGAGAGCCTTGCTGTCGAACTTGATCGTGTAGGCGACGGCGTAGAGCGCCTCGACGGCACGGGCGTAGTCGTCGCTGGTGTTGGGGTCGCCGCTGCCGTCGACGGCGATGAACTGCTGCGCGGGCACGTCGACCAGCGCCCAGTCGGTGTTCCTGGGCGCGTAGCACTGCTTGAGGTCTCGTTTGACGTCATAGCGGTCCATTGCCGTCTGCCTTCTTCTCAAGAGATCGGTCGTCGACTAGGGCTGCCCGGTACTCGGTCAGCCATTGCTGCTCGGCAGCCAACTGGCCCAGCGCGTAATCGAAGGTGGCGCGGACGAAGTCGGGCACGTCAGGCTGCGCGTCGCGGGCCGCCCTGATGGTGGCCGTCCTCTCCGCCAGGGCGGCGGCCCGCTGGTCGAGCGCGGCCCGCAGGCGCTCGGGCGGGATGACGGGCTGGTTGGCCAGACCGACCAGCAGCGGCGGGAACACCGGCCGCAGTTCGGCCACCGCGGCCTCGGCAGCCCGCGCGCAGGCCCGGTACCCCTCCGGCGTCGGCCCGTAGACCCGGCGGGCCTTCCCCCGGCCGCCCTGCGGCGCGTCCACCTCGGCGATCAGCCCGCGGTCCCGGAGCCGGGTCAGCAGGTAGTAGATCGAACTGAAACCGATCTCGGTCCACTCGCGCATGCCCCGGGCGTCGATGACGTCGTCCAGCTCGTAGCCGTGCCTCGGCTTCTCCACGAGCAGGCCGAGCAGCGTCAACTCCGCGGGCGTCAGGTCAGCGGCCACGGAGTTACTCTAGCGCTAGAATAAAGCGCTGCGGTCCGTCACTGGGGAGCGGGCCACTCCTCGGCCAGGAGCGCGTAGGAGAGACCGTCGAGCCATCCCTTGGTGCGGTGGAGAGAGTCCTTCACCGTGTGCTGTTCGCGGCGCATCCCCACCCGCTCCATCAGCCGCCACGAAGCTTCGTTGTCGTAGAAGCACTCCGCGTGCAGACGGCGCAGGCCAAGGCTCCCGAAGGAGAGGTCGATGAGGGCGCGTACCGCTTCGGTGGCGTAGCCCTTGCCGCCGTAGGAGGGGTCCAACGTCCACCCCAGCTCTCCCTGGACGCCTTTCGCCAGGTCAGCGACCTCCTCCTGGGCCCAAGCGTCCTGGACCTGCAGCGTCAGATCGCCGATCACCCGGCCGTCCAGTTCGATGATGAGCAGGTCCGCGAGCCGGTCCTCGCGGAGGAAACGCTCACGGTAGTCGTCGTGGGACTCCGTGGCCGCCGTGACCCATTCCTGGGTCTCCGGCCGTTGCCGGTAGACCCAGGTCGCGTCCACGTCGTCGGGGGCGGCCCGGCGCAACAGGAGTCGGCCGGTGGAAACCGGCCAGTCCAGCGTGTCAAGAGGGTGGCGCATGGGCCTCATGCTGGCAGAGGGCCGTGGAGACGCACAAAAGTGCCGGGAGACCTACGGAGGCCGCAGGCGGCGCACGACCCGTTTCATGCCGACCACGGTCCGGTACCGATCCCGGGCCTCGAACTCCTGCCAGCTCCACACGGTGGGGTGCCCGGCCTCGGCGCACAGGTGCAGGATCTGGTCGTCGCCGGCGACGACTCCCACGTGAGCGCCCCACGCATTCCGGGTGGCGTTGAACAGGACCAGGTCGAGAGGACGTGCCGTTGTCACCCGCTCGGTGGATTCCACATCGTCCCAGAGGTCACTCGACCGCAGGTCAGGCGGGTCGAGTCCGAACATCCTGAGCACCTCATAAGCGAACAGCTGGCAGTTGGCCCCATCGGCGAGCCCGGGCCGGTCGGTCACCAGAGGTGACCCCGGAAAGCGCGCACCGACATACGGAGTGGCCCACAGACCATCCGGCAATTTCTTCAGCACGGCCCCTCCGGTGACAGTGCGTTAAACGGCGCGGTCGAGGTGGGACGTGAGGGTGCTCGACTCGCGGGCTTCCAGGAGTTCGTCCCAGTGCTCTTCCGCCCAGGCGCAGGCGGCCGCCATCGGTTCGAGCATGCTGCGGCCCAGCGAAGTCAGTTCGTACTCCACGTGCGGCGTCGCTTCGGCGTAGACGGTGCGCTTGACGAGGCCGTCGCGTTCGAGGGACCGCAGCGACTGGGTGAGGACCTTGGGGGTGACGCGGCTGAGCGGCACGCGCAACTCGGAGTACCGGCGGGGCCCGTTCTCAAGGCAGCGGATGACGAGCCCGGCCCACTTGTCACCGAACCGGATCGGGTTGAGCGAGGACGGGCACAGCTCGTCGAACATGTCGGCGGGCAGGGGTTCCCTCATGGCCTCACGATAGCCGGTATCCAGGCGGTAACCACGGCCCCCGATAGCGTCCGCGCAGCGGTCGGGCACAGGAGCTCCGGCCCTGGTGAAAGGGTCGCTCATGAACATCGTGGTCTTCGGTGCGGGTGGACGGGCCGGGCGGCAGGCGGTCGCCGAGGCACGCCGGCGCGGCCACCAGGTCACCGCCGTGGTGCGCGACCCCGCGAGTCACGGTGACCTGACCGACGTGCGGGTCGTGGCGGGCGACGTCACGGACGCGGAGAGCGTCGAGCGGGCGGCCGCGGGGCAGGACGCCGCCGTCAGCGCCGCCGCGGACCTGACGGTGCCGCCGCACGACTTCTTCACCGCGTCGGCTCGCGCCCTCGGCACCGGCCTGGCGAAGGCGGGCGTGCGCCGCCTGGTGGTGGTCGGCCTCGCATCGATCATGCCGGGGGCGTCCGGTGCTCCCCTGATGGACGAGCCCGGCTACCCCGACGAGTACCGCTCCTTCTACCTCGGCCACGCGGCGGGCCTGGAGGAGCTCAGGACCTGCGACCTCGACTGGGCGTACGTGGCTCCCGCGGGTGACTTCGACCATGGCGGCGCCCGCACCGGCGGGTACCGGGTCGCCGACCATGGAGACCCGGCCAGCCGGATCACGTACGCGGACTTCGCGATCGCGCTGCTCGACGAGATCGAGACGCCCCGCCACCACCGGACCGCGGTCAGCATCCGGGAGGCGTAGCCCGTCCGCGTTGTCCTGAGACGCGGTCCGTCCGGTCGCCCCGGCGGAAGGTACGGGCGACCGGACGGACCGAGTTCGTGGGTCAGGCCACGTCGAGACCGCGGCGGCGGTCGGCCCACTGGAGGGAGTGGCGGATGGCGTCCTCGACGGTGTACTCGGGCTTCCAGGCGAGCAGGTCCCAGGCCTTGGCCGGGTCGACAAAGGCGCCGACCACGTCGCCGGGGCGGGCGGGGGCGTCCTCGGCCCGGAAGGAGTCGCCGACGACCTCGCGGAAGGCGGCGACGAGCTCGCGGACGGTGACGCCGTCGCCGGTGCCGAGATTGATCACCTCGTAGCGGGCGTGGTCGCCGGCCGGCGGGACGATCGCGTCGAAGCGGGCGGCGGCCGCGTGGAAGGCGCGGGCGATGTCCCAGACGTGGATGTAGTCGCGGATCGCGGTGCCGTCGCGGGTCTCCCAGTCCACCCCGGTGATCTTGAAGGGCACGCCCGTCGCGTAGCACTCGATCATCTTGCCGAGGGCGTGGGTGGGCTTGCTGTTCTGCAGGCCGGTGCGCAGGCGCGGGTCGGCGCCGATCGGGTTGAGGTAGCGCAGCGAGATGACGCGCAGCCCGTAGGCCTCGCAGAAGTCCCGCAGGAGCAGCTCCGCCATCATCTTCGAGCGGGTGTAGGGGTTCTGCGGTTCGAGTTCGGACGTCTCGGTGACCGACAGGTCGGCCTCCGGGCGGTACATCCCCGCGGTGGACGCGAAGATCATCCGATCGCAGCCGTTGCGGACGAGGTGGCCCGCGAGATCGAGGGTCTTGGACAGGTTGACCCGGTAGTAGCGCAGCGGGTCCGTCATCGAGTCGGGCACCACGATCAGCGCGGCGCAGTGCACGGCGAGCGCGATGTCGGGGTGGTCGCGGAAGATCTCGTCGACGAGGTCCCCGTCCCCGATGTCGCCCTGGTAGAAGACCTTGCCGTCGGTGAACTCCCGCCGTCCGGTGATGAGGCTGTCGAGCACCACGGGAGTGGCGCCGCGCTCGGTGAAGGCGGAGGCGATCGTGCTGCCGATGAAGCCGGCTCCCCCTGTGATCAGCACTTTCATGTGGCATCCCTGCAGGCCAGTGCGTCCCCTGAAGTTCCAGCCACAGGATGAGCAGGCGGCGGCGGGCGGTCAATGTCCCGCGTTCGAGGTGACCGGGTCCGGACTCGCGTGAACCGGCCGGGCCCGGGCGCGTCCGCGCACGAGCCTTCCCCCGAGTACTCGTCCTGCGAGGTCGCAAACCGGGCTCCGGCAATCGGACGGCCGAAACGAAGTACAGCGTTTGCAGGATCCGCCGGGCCCGCGCAGCGGTCATCGTCGGTGCATGGAACCGATCCGTGTCCTCATCGTGGACGATCACGCGCTCTTCGCCGAGGCCCTCGCGGCACGGCTGGGACGCGAGCCCGATCTGGTGATCCTCCCGATCGCCGCCGACGTGCGGCGCGCGCTGGCGCTGACCGCCGCCGAGCGCCCGCGGGTCCTCGTCCTCGACATGACGCTGGACACGGAGAACGGGCTGGACGTCCTGGAGCGGGTCCGCAAGCGGTACCCGCACGTCCGGGTCGTCATGCTGACCGCGATGAGCGACGTGGACGCGATGGTGCGGGCGGTCCGGACCGGCGCGGTGGGCTGGGTGGAGAAGACCGAGAGCGCCGACCTCGTCGCCCGGGTGATCCGGTCCGCGGCGCGGCAGGGCGGCTGGATCCCCCCGGACGTGCTCGGCGAGGTGCTGCGCAGGCTGACCGAGGGCGGTGGCGACGGGCTGATCGCCGAGCTGACGCCGCGGGAGCGCGAGGTCCTGCAGTGCATGGTGGACGGCCTCGGCCGCGCGGAGATCGCCGAGCGGCTGGGCCTGTCGGCGAACACCGTCCGCACCCACACGCAGAACCTGCTGGCCAAGCTCGACCTGCACTCCGCCCTGGAGGCGATCACCCTCGCGATGCGCGCCGGCATGCGGCCGACCTCGGACGACTACTGAGCGTGGGGCGCGCTCTGGTGCAAACGGCGTAGAGCGGGGTCGTCATTTGTGTGATTCCTCCGGACAGGCGGCTTTCTACGCTCGGCCATGACGGAGCCGGAGGGGGAACCGTGGAGATCGACGAAGTCGCCGCGCGGGTGGTCCGGAGCTACTGGGTGCTCCTGCTGGTCATGACGCTCCTCCCCCTGGTTCTGGTCGGCCTCGCCATGAGCGGGCGGGAGCCGCCGTACACGGCCGCGACGCGGTTGCAGGCGAGCAGCAGGGCGACCGACGCGGCCCCCGGGGACGCGGGCGTGTCCATCGTGGTCAGCCAGGTGAAGGCGTTCGCGACCAGCGAGAACCTGCTGAGCGGGGTCCTGCGGCAGCAGCACGCCGACCGGTCGACGGTGAAGACGGCGAAGGCGATCGGGGTGACCGGGCTCGGGACGTCCACCGTGGTGGAGCTGTCGGTGAAGGACCGCGACCCGGGCGTGGCGCGGCGGCTGGCCGACGCGCTCGGCGCCGCGGTCGTCAAGGAGATCAACGAGTCCAACCAGGGCTCGATCCGGCAGCAGATGGACGACATCGACAAGCGCGTCCGGACGCTGGAGAAGCGTCTCGGCCCGCTGTCGCGGCGGGCGGGCGCGCAGCCGAACCCCGACATCGGCGCCGCCAACGAGCGCGAGCGGGTGCAGGCGGAGCTCACCGACCTGCGGTCGAACCGGTCGGACCTGCAGACGCAGCTGTCGTCGGCCGGGACGGCGTCGGTGGTGCAGCCGGCGGTCCTGGCACCGCGCACGAACCCGGTCGTGATGACGGCGGCCATCGCGGGGCTGGTCGGGCTGGTCGGCGGCATCCTGATCGCGGTGGTGACGGAGACGGCCCGTCCCACGATCCCGGGGCAGCGGCGGGTCGCGCGGCGGCTCGGGGTTCCGCTGCTCGGCTGGGCCGACCGGGGGCCCGAGCAGCTCGCCGACCTCGGGCGGCGCGTCCGGCTCGCCATGAAGAAGGAGGGGGTCGGACGGGTAGCGCTGGTCGGTGCGCCCGGCCCGCTGCCGGCCGGCGTGGTGTCGTCGGTCGCGTCCGCCGTCTACGGGGACGGCACGAAGGTCGTCACGGCCCGCCCCGGAGACGACGCCCCGGACGGCGAAGGCGACGGCGACGGCAAGGGCGGGACGCCGCCGGCCGGCGGCGGGTCCGGCAAGGGGAAGAGCAGCACGTCGGTGGTCCGTGCCGGCACCGCCGTGATGGCGAAGAAGGCGGTCCCGGTGCGCCGGCTCTGCCAGGTGCACGCGTTCGAGGAGATCGATCCGGGCTCGGACGACGTGGTCGGCGTGGTCGTGGTGGTCGGTCCGGTGACGAGGGCGGCGGGGCTGGAGACCGTCCGCGACCTGGTCGCCGCGTCCGGCTGGCCGCTGCTCGGCGTCGTCGGCGCGGCCCGGAAGATCAAGGGGTGACCAGATGAGTACGTCCGTTCCGTTCACGGTTCCGTCGGTGTCCGGTGAGGCCGCCGACGCCGTCGTCAAGGTGCTCGACTCGGGTTGGATCACGACGGGGCCGCAGACGGCCGCGTTCGAGCAGGAGTTCGCCGATCATCTGGGCGCCGCGCACGTCGTCGCGGTCTCCTCGTGCACGGCCGCGCTGGAGCTGTGCCTGCGGGCGCTGGACCTCCCCCCGGGTTCGGCGGTGCTGACGCCGAGCCTGACGTTCTGCGGCGCGATCAACGCGATCCTGCACGCGGGGCACCGGCCCGTGCTGGTCGACATCGACGAGGACACGCTGGTCCCGAGTCCCGAGACGGTCGCGGCGGCGGCCCGCCGCGCCGTTCCCGCGGCGATGGTCGTCCAGAACCAGGGCGGCTACCCGGTGGACGTCGCGGCGCTCGCCGCGGCGGCGGGCCTGGACCGGACGAAGGTCGTCGAGGACGCGGCGCACGGTCCCGGCGCCGGACGCGGCGGCAGGCCGGTCGGGTCGGAGTCGTTCGCGGCCTGCTTCTCCTTCTACGCCACCAAGAACATGCCGATCGGCGAGGGCGGCGCGGTGGCGTCGAGCGACGGGGAGTTCGCCGACCGGGTCCGCGCGATGCGGATGCACGGGATGAGCAAGGACTCGTGGAAGCGGTACCTGCCCGGCGGCAGCTGGCGGTACGACGTGAAGACGGTCGGGCTGAAGGCCAACATGACCGACGTCCAGGCGGCGATCGGGCGGGCGCAGCTCGCGGCGCTGCCGGGCTGGCAGCGGGACCGCGCCGAGATCACGGCCCGCTACGACGCGGAGCTCGGGGGGCTGCCCGGTCTCGTCCTGCCGCAGCGCGACCTGGACGGCGTGCAGCACGCCTGGCACCTCTACCAGGTCCGGGTGCCGGACCGGGACGCGGTCAGCGCCGAACTGGAGGCGGCGGGCGTCGCGACGTCCGTGCACTTCATCCCGGCGAACCAGATGACGGCCTACCGGCGGATCCTCGGCGCCGAGGAATGCGCGCGCGTGCCGGTGACCGACCGGGTCGGTGAGGAGTTACTGTCGCTGCCGCTGTATCCGGGGCTGACGGCCGACGGCGTCGAACGCGTCGTCGCCGCGCTCTCCGCGGCGCTGCGGAGCCGGAGCGCGTGAGCACCGCCCGCAAGCTCAGGGTCGCCACGGTGATCACCCGGCTCAACGGGGGCGCCGGCCAGGTCGCGCTGAACGGTGCGCTGGCGCTGCCGGACGGCGACTACCAGCGCACGATCGTCACCGGTGGCGTCGGAATGGACAGCACGGCCTCCGCCACCGGCGACGGCGTCCTCTACGGGGAGGAGGCCGTCGCCAACGCCGCCGCCGGCGACCTCACCGGGCGGGCGCACGCGGCCGGGATGGAGATCGTCCAGGTGGGGCCGCTGGTACCGCAGGTGTCCCCGCGCGACGACCTCGCCGCGCTGAGGACACTGACCAGCGTCCTGGCGGAGGGGCGGTACGACGTCGTCCACACCCACAGCGCGAAGGGCGGCGTGCTCGGACGGATCGCGGCGGCCCGCGCGGGCGTCCCCCGCATCGTCCACACGTGGCACGGGTTCCCGTTCAACGAGTTCCAGTCGCGGGCCCGGCGGCACCTCTACATCCGCCTCGAACGGATGGCGGCGAAGCGCACCGACGCGTTCCTCGCGATCGGGTCGGAGACGGTGACGACGGCTCTGCGGCTCGGGCTGACCACGCCGGAGCGGGTCCGGCTGTCCTGGCCGGCCGTGGACGTGGACGCCTACGCGGCCGCGCCCGGCTCCCGCGTTCAGGCCCGCCGCCGCCTCGGCCTGCCGCTCGGCGTGAGGGTCGTCGGGTCGGTCGGGCGGCTGACGTTCCAGAAGGGACCGGAGATCTTCGCCAGGGCGATCGCCCGGCTTCCGGACGACGTGTTCGGCCTGTGGGTCGGCGGCGGCCCGATGGCGGGCGAGGTGGAGCGGCTCACCGCGAGGCTCGGCGTCGGCCAGCGGATGCGCTGGCTCGGGCACCGCGGCGACGTCGCCGACGTGCTTCCCGCCTTCGACGTGATGGCGATGGCGAGCCGCTGGGAGGGTCTCCCGTGCGTGCTGGTCGAGGCGATCGGGGCGGGGATCCCGCTGGTCGCGACGGCCGTCCCGTCCAACCAGGACCTCGTGCTCGCCGGGGAGACCGGCGTGCTCGTCCCGCCCGGGGATCCCGCCGGGCTCGCCGCCGGGATGTCGGCGCTGCTGAACGATCCGTCCGCCGCCGCGCGGATGGCGGAGCGGGCCCGGGCCAGGGTCGGCGAGTGGTTCTCGCCCGGATACCTCGGGACCGTCCTGGACGAGACCTACCGAGGCGACTCGCGCCGGCCATGACCACGGTGATCGAGGCCCCGCCCGCGCCGCCGCCGCTGAGGCGCGGCCCGCGGCCGGCGGCCGCCGTGCTGGTCGCGGGCATCGCCTCGCTGCCGATGCTGATGCCGGGCGGCCTCCCGCCGGGCCCCGGCAACACCGGGCTGCCCGACCTCGCGCTGGTCGGGCTCATCGCGACGACGCTGGTGTGGGCGGGCACCCGCGGGCACCCGGTCCGGTGGCCGTTCCTCGTCCCGACCCTGATGACGATCATCGCGGGCGGGGTCGCCGCCATCGTCAACGAGGCGGGCGCGCTCACCCTGCTCAAGGACATGTTCGTGCTGCTGTGGGCGGTGAGCCTCGCCAACCTCGGCCGCGACCCGGCGCTGCTGAGGGCGGCGCTCCGCGCGTTCGTGTGGATCGGGACGAGCTACGCCGCCGTCATGATCGTCGGTTTCGTGCTGGGCATCGAGGCGCTGTCCGGCAAGCAGATCGACGGCGAGCGCGCGATGTTCACGTTCGGCGACGCGAACTACGCGTCCAACTGGTTCATCTGCGTCTTCTTCGTCGCCCGCGCGACCCGGTATCCGGGGGCCGGGGGGAAGAGGTGGGCGGTCTGCGGGATCCTGCTCGCCGCCGAGATCCTCACCGGCTCGAACGGCGGGCTGCTCGCGCTCTGCGTCGCGGTCCTGCTCGGCCACCTGTTCCGGCTGGTCCGCGAGGGCAGAGCGCACCACGCGATCGCCGTCGGCCTGTTCGCCGTGTTCGTCGGCGGGGCCGGCGTCGCGGTCGTCGCCCAGGTCGACGTCCAGCCGTATCTGGACCAGGCCGGCCAGGCGTCGCCGATCCTGCGCGACTCCATCGGGCGGACGACCGGGGAGAGCACGAACTCGCGCGGCACGGTCCTCGCCACCACCCTCCAGATGATCGACGACCAGACGCATCCGTGGGGCATCGGGCCCGGCCAGACCGAGCGCCAGATGCTGGTGCGGCAGGAGACCTACGTCCGGGAGGCGCACAACGACTACGTCGCCGCGGTCCTGGAGCGCGGCTTCCTCGGCGGCGTCGCGCTCATCGCGCTGGTCTTCGTCCTGCTGCTGAAGTGCGTGCGGATCGCCCGCCGGGACGCGCTGACCGGCGAGTACGCGCGGCTCGTCCCGCGTCCCGAGCTGTTCGGCGCGCTCGTCGCCGTCTTCCTCGTCTCCGGCCTGTTCTACGAGACGCTCCACTACCGCCACGGCTGGGCGATCTTCGGGCTGATCGCCGCGCTCGACCTCTTCGGACGCCGCGGCGACTCCTCCGTCCGCCGGCGTCTCCGGCCGCGGGCGAGCACGCCCGCCGTCTCATCGGCCATGCCCGGCCCCCCGCCGAACCTGAACGGTGCGGCGGTCGCCGTGCCGCCGCCCCGAACTCCCGAACCGGAGGGCGGCGGGAGAAACGCACGGCGCAGGCTGCTGACGCTGGTCGCGGGGAACGTGGCGGGACGGGTCGGCGCGCTCGCCTCGCTCGGCGTGGCGACGATCCTGGTGGCGCGGATCGGCGGGCCCGAGCTCGTCGGCGCGTTCACGCTCGTCCGGATCCTGCCGGGGCTGCTGTGCCAGCTGTCCAGCGCCGGGCTGCCGGGCGCGGCGCCGTACTTCCTCGCCCGGAGCGACTACGACCAGAGCCGGGTACGGCCCACGCTGGCGTGGCTGACCGTGATCGGCGCGACGATCTCCGGTGCGGGCTGGCTGGCGCTCAGCCCGCTGGTCTACCTGGTGTTCTTCAAGTCGTTCGGGCTGTGGGTCGCGGTCGCCGCGGCCGCGCCGTCCTTCACGCAGGGCTTCGTCTCGGTCGGCAAGGGCCTGCTGCAGGGGACCGGCGACCAGCCGGGCGCGAGCCTCGCCATCGCCGTCGAGGAGTTCGTGTTCCTGCCGATCTACCTCGTGCTCCTCACCGGCTGGTACGGGCCCGGCGCGCTGATCAGCGGGCTGGTGCTCGCCGACGTCGCCGCCGCCGCGTGGATCGCCCGGCGGCTCGCGCGGCGCGGGTTCTTCGCCGGGTGGGGGCGCCCCGACCGGCGGCTCGGCCGGTCCATCGCCGGGTACGGGCTCCGCGGCTACCTCGGCCAGCTCATCGACCTGCTGCAACTGCGGTTCGACATGGCGCTGCTCGGCGCGCTCGCCGGGCCGAAGGTGCTCGGCGTGTACACGGTCGCGAGCAAGTTCGCCGAGCTCGTGCAGCTTCCCGGCCTCGCGGTCAACTACATCCTGTATCCGGACTTCGCCAAGGACGACCGGGACACCGCGATGAAACGGACGTCCCGCCTGATCCTGCCCGCGCTCGGCGTGTCGGCCCTGGCCGCGCTGCCGCTCGCCCTCATCGCCGGGACCGCGCTGCCGTGGATCTTCGGCGACGTGTTCGACGACGCGGTCGTGCCGACCTACGTCCGGCTCGCCGGCGTCGTGACCTTCGGGGTCACCGGGCTCGTCATGGCCTGCCTGTACGGGGTCGGGCGGCCGGGCGCCGCGTCCGCGGGGCAGGGCATCGGGCTCGCGGTCGTCGTCGTCCTCGGCGTGGTCCTGATCCCCGCGCACGGCGCGGTCGGCGCCGCGGTCGCCACGTCCATCTCGTTCGTCGCCACGACGGCGGCGCTGCTCGTCCTGTTCCGGCGCGTCGGGAAGGCCGCGCCGCCGCCCCCCGCACCCGAAGACAAGGGGTGATCATGTCCGAGTTCGCGAGCCGTCCCGTCGACACGTCCGACGGCGTCCCCCCGTCCACGGCGCGCCGCGTCCTGGACGTCGCCGGAGCGGCCGCCGGGCTGCTGCTCCTCAGCGTCCCGCTGCTGGTCGTCTACCTGCTGGTGCGGCTGTCCAGCCCGGGGCCGGGCGTGTTCCGGCAGACGCGGGTCGGGCAGGGCGGGAGGCCGTTCACCATGTACAAGTTCCGGACGATGCGGCAGGGCGTCGGCGGCCTCGCCGTCACCGCCAACCGCGACCCGCGCCTGACGCGGACCGGGAAGATCCTGCGCCGGTGGTCGCTGGACGAGCTGCCGCAGCTGGTGAACGTCCTGCGCGGCCAGATGACCCTCGTCGGGCCGCGCCCGGAGACCTACGACCTCGCCGTCCACTACGACGGGCGGCACCGCTGGATCTTCGACCACCGGCCCGGCCTGACGGGCGTGTCGGAGGTCCGGTTCCGCGACTTCGACGTGCTCGGCCCCGGCGAGGAGGTCGACCTCGCCGGCTACATCGAGCGGATCGTCCCGGCGCGGGTCGCGGTCGACGCCGTGTACCTGCGGGACCCGTCGATGCGGGCCACGCTCGGCGCGCTCTGGGACACCGTCCGGCACCTCCTCGGCTTCACGGTCCCGCCCCTGCGGGTGGACGCCGCCGGGGCCGTGCACGAGGCCGCCGTCGAGGAGGCGCGGGAGCGGCCGGTGCGCGCCGCCGAGGAGCCCGGTTCCGCCGCCTGACCATCGCCTTCGGGGAGTGACGCGGGATGGACGTCCAGGACGCCCGATTCAAGATCGCGGCCGTCGCCACGGCGGTCGTGCTGGCGGCCGGATTCCTTTTCCACCTGCACCGGCGGACGTCGGACCACCGGCCGTACCGGGGGCCGTCCGCCGCGCCGGGGACGCCCGCGACCGAGCCCGGCGGGACCCGCCGGATCGCGCTGAACACCCGGCCGTCGGACTATCCGCGGCTCCGGGCGCTCGGCTATGACCTGGTGGACGTCGAAGCGGACCCGTCGCTCGTCGCCGGGGTCCCCGCCGGGATGCGGGCGCTGCTGTGGGTCGGCAACTTCACCTGCGGCGACTTCGCGCTCGGCTGGGACGAGTTCCAGCGTGCCGTCCAGCGGTTCGGGCGCGACCCGAAGGTGTACGGGTGGTACCTGTCGGACGAGCCCAACACCGGCGACTGCCCGGAGGTCGCCGGTGAGATCCGCCGCCGCGCCCGCTACATCGACCGGAACGCGCCAGGGCAGGTCTCGTTCATCTCGCTGACCGACTGGCCGATGGGACCGCTCACGCCGCGGCGCGTCGGCGTCGACCTGGTCGGCCTGGACCCCTACCCCTGCAAGGGCTCCCCGGAGGCGCGCGAGCACTGCGACATCGGGGCGATCGACCGGATGGTCCGTATGGCGGACGCCGCCGGCATCCCGCGCGCCAAGGTCGCGCCCGTCCTGCAGACGTTCGGGCAGGGCTGCACCGAGGGAGACAAGCAGTACTGGCTGCCGACGCGGGCCCAGTTCCGCGCGATCCTCGCGCGCTGGGACCGGCTCGCGCCGCGGCCGCCGCTGGAGATCTCCTACTCCTGGGGACACCAGGAGAAGTGGGCCTGCCCCACTCTCGCGGACGCCTCCGGCGGCGCCCACCCCGACCTGCAGAGCCTCATGCGGGCACGCAACACGGCGCGCTGAGAGGCCCTGACCGGCGCGGAGGTCAGTTACCGCCGGGCTGGTCGGCGACGGCCGGATGCCGCGACTTCGACGGAACCTGGAACTCCAGTGACCCGAGCCTCAGGGCCAGGACCTCCATCACACCGACGGCCAGAATCAACGCGACGGCCATCAGGCCGAGCTTCCTGCGGTTCAACCGCGCACCCCTTTGAAACCCCCGAACGAGCAGGTCAAGAACTTAACATGCAGTGATCTTTCTTCTGTTCCGGAACTGCCCGTTTCTCACCCTTTGTAACGCCTTTGTGATCCTGCGCAGCCCCCCGCCTCCCGCGCCGCCCCCGCGGCGCGGTCAGAGGGCTCGGCTGGTGAGGTTGGCGGCGCGGGCGTTGAGGCACTCGCCGGTGGCGAGGTCGAAGGCGAAGTTGTGGGCCAGGCAGTGGATCCGCCCGTCCCGGACGACCGAGCCGACCGACAGGTCCTCACCGGCGTGCGGGCAGTACCGCGGGATGTCGTAGCGGGCGCCGGCGTCGGCGACGACGATGCGCTCGCTCTCGTCCCGCCCGGTCTCGTACGCCTCGACGGCTTCCAGCGCCGGCGCGTTCGCGTGCTTGAGCAGTCCGACCAGGTGGTCGTTGTAGACGTCGGGATCGCGGTAGAGGCTGAGCCGGAACGAGATGAGCAGGTCCTCCCACGCCATCCGGCCGGTGAGCACGCCGTCCAGCCAGCGGGCCGCGGTGGTGATCCGGTAGTGCGGGCGGACGCCGGGGGACGCCTGCGCCACCGTGAGGCCGCCGGGAGAGAAGTCGACGTCCCAGGAACCGCCGTGCGGACCGGTGACGTCGAACCGGACGATCATCGAGATCCGCCGGAGGAAGTAGTCGCTGAGCCCGCCGAGGCGCGCGAAGTGGGCGGTGAACCTGTCGAACAGGTCCGGGCCCGGCTCGGGGTGGTCCGCCAGCACGCCGGCGATGGCGCCGGCCCGGTCGGCGGCGTACCGCCTGAGGTAGTCGCCCCGGGCGTCGTCGGCGAAGGAGAACACCGCCGAGACCGGGTCACGGGTGATCTCCCCTGTGTCCAGGTCGACGGCGTCGCCCGGCTTGAAGCACTCCCAGCGCTGCCCCGGCAGATGCTCGCGCAGCCAGCCGGTGGCGACCTCCGGGTCGCAGAACGCGCCGTCCGCCTGGTCGAGCACCCGGTTGAGGTGCTCGACCTCGGCGTCCAGGAAGCACGGCGGCCCGGCGAACGGGGCCGCCAGCACGGGCTCGGTCTGCCGGACGAGCCGCTGCGCCGCGCGCAGCTTGGAGACGCGCTTGGCCGCCGAGACCTCGGCCATCTCGGCGGCGGAGTACTCGTAGCAGATCGGGTGCCAGGACGCCCCGGACGTCTGGAGCGCCATCAGGTCGAGCCGGCCTCCCGCCATGTGCTTGGCCCGGCGGGCCTGCGCGGCGGTGAGCCTGGCGTCGTTGCAGTGCAGGATCGCGCGACCGTCCGCCACGATCAGAAAGGCGGCGTCATGGCACATGGGCGACAGTTCTGGAATGACGGTGATCCAGGAGCCGCGATTGTCGAGCGTGAATTTCTCCCACGGCCGTATTTCGATGACCTGACGCCCGCCCGCGGCGGCCGTGATGCGTTCCCGGAAGGCGGGTCCGGGATAACACGGAATGAGGATCCGGGTCCGCGCGGGAAGGCGCTCGATGACCCACGGGTCGAAATGGTCGAGATGCTCGTGCGAGACCGCCACCCAGTCCGCGTCGAGCAACGGAGCGAGATCCAGATGATCGTTTCTCGGGTACTGGTGCCAGGCGCCGAGAAAGGCCCCGGTCGGAGCCAGCCACGGGTCCGCGAGCAGATGGAACGCGGCCGCGTCCACCGACACCCCCGCATGTCCGATAAATGTGACAGTCGGCATGTCCAGACTGTCGCCCTTCGGGCCCCGCCGGCACACCCGCCGGAGTGCGTAAAGCGGCTACGCCGTCAGCATGAAAGCACTATATGCACGGTGTTGATACGTCGGCCGAGACGCCCGGAAACAGATCGAGTTCACACTCCCCCGGGCAATGACCGCTTCCGGACAAAAGGTACATATTACGGACGATCTACTGGACATCCGCGGGGCCGCCGGGCGATCGTCGACTGGGTGCTGGAATAGCGGGCGGTGGTCGTCATGGGCAACGGGCGGGCTCGATCTTCCCGAGCGGACACTGCCCCGGGCGCGCGGGCGCTCGCGGGCACGGGCGGCCGCGAGGGCGTGCGCCACGAACACCATGACCGGACGGGACCCCCCGACCGCGGCGGGCGGCAGCTGTGGCGCAGGCGGCTGCGGCACGACATCCGCCACGAACTCGGCACGATCATCATGCTGGCCTCGGCCGTCGCCGTCGCGGACGACCTCGGCGACACCAGCCGGGCCCGCATCGACCAGCTGCTCGGCGAGACCCGGTGGCTCGACCACCTGCTCCGCCGGCTCGACGAGGACGACGACCGCCCGGCGCCCGCCCCGGAGCGGATCCGGGTGGACGACCT
Organism: Actinomadura verrucosospora; assembly: GCF_039540335.1. Lineage (NCBI taxonomy): Bacteria > Bacillati > Actinomycetota > Actinomycetes > Streptosporangiales > Thermomonosporaceae > Actinomadura > Actinomadura verrucosospora. The sequence continues at coordinate 57,207 of NZ_BAABEV010000030.1, forward strand.
CACCGCCGAGGTCGTCACCGGGATGCGGCTCGTCACCCCGCACGAGATACGCCTCACCGCCGGCGAGGCGTGGGCGCACATGGACCCGGTGTCGTTATGGCGCGCGGTCCGCAACGTCCTCGAGAACGCGTGCCGCGTCGCGGAGGGACGCGTGGACGTGCACGTCGAGGCCGCGCGGGGCCGGCTCGTCATCCAGGTCGACGACGACGGCCCGGGGTTCGGCGCGGGCCTGGGGACACCGGCGGGGCGAGGACCGGCCCGGCCCGGGCTGGCGTCGTTGGGGCTCGGCATCGTGCACGACCTCATCTCCGGGTACGGCGGCGGCCTGGAGATCCGCACCAGCGAGATGGGCGGCGCGCGCGTCCGCATGCTGCTGCCCGCGGCGCCGCCCCCGGAGGACCGCGCGGCGGGCGCCCTCGCCGACGCCTGCTCCGACGACTGGCGGCCCCACCCATGAGGATGGTGATCTGCGACGACCACGCGGTCTTCGCCGAGTCGCTGTCCCTGGTGCTGAGCAGCGCCGGGCACAGCGTCGTGGAGGTGACCTACTCCCCCGCCGAGGCGCTGCCCGTGCTCCGGGCCAGGCAGCCCGACCTGTGCCTCATCGACCTGCACTTCCCGTCCGGCACCGCGCTCGACTGGATGCCGCGGCTGCGCGGCTCGTCCCCGCGGACGAGGTTCGTCGTGCTGACCGGATTCCTGGAGCGGCCCGTGCTGGAGGCGGGCCTCGCGGCCGGGGTCCGCGGGTTCGCGCACAAGGGGCAGCAGACCGGCGAGATCCTCGCCGTGCTGCGCCGTGTCGCGGACGACGAGATCGTCGTCGACCAGGAGATCCGCCGCGGTGACGCCCGGGGACGCGACCAGTCGCGCAGGTTCGCCCGGTTCCTCACGCCCCGGGAACGCGAGGTGCTGACCCGGCTGGCGCGCGGCGAGTCCACGCAGACCCTCGCCCGGGCGATGGGGGTGACGCGCAGCACGGCGCGCAGCCACGTCCAGAGCGTCCTCAGCAAGCTGGGGGTGCACTCCCAGCGGGAGGCGGTGATCGAGGCCGCCCGGCACGGTCTGGTCAGCGTGGAGACCGGAGAGTGGATCGCGGGCTAGCCGCCGCGTGTTTCGGCGGGATTCCGGGCGGGGACGGCCGGACCTGGCCCTTCAACGGGCGACCGTGACGCGTTAGCGTCTGCCTGGGGAGAGGAGGTACCCATGCCTCAACGGCGAGGCACGCCGCCCGTCTCCGACGCGGGGGTCCTCGACTGCCCGGACGCCTACGTGCGCGGGGTCCCCTACGACAGGCTCGAACGGCTCCGGACGCGGACGCCGGTGGTGTGGCTGGACGGGCGCACGGCGGGACGGCCGGGCGCCTGGGCCGTGCTGCGCCACCGCGACGTCCGGCATGCCCTCGCGCACCCGGAGACGTTCTCCCCGCAGGTGGACGGCGTCGTGCACGGCCCGCTGAGCGGGGAGGAGCCGTCGGGCGAGGACGAGCTGATCGACATGGACCCTCCCGTGGAGGCGATGCTCGCGCGGATCCCGCCGCGGGAGAGAGTCGACTTCGTCCGGGAGGTCGCCCGCGACCTCCCGGAGACGCTGCGCAACACCCTCGCCGGCGGCCTGCACGCCCTGCTGCGCCACCCCGCCGAGTACGTCCGGCTCCGCGACGGGCGGCGGGACGACCGGCTCCTCGACAGCGCGGTCGAGGAGATGCTGCGCTGGTGGACGCCCGTGCTGCACGTCCGGCGCACCGTGCAGCGCGGCACGGTCGTCGGCGACGTGCCGCTGCTCGCGGGCGAGGAGGTCATGCTGTGGCTGGTGTCCGCGAACCACGATGACGAGGTGTTCCCCGAGCCGGGGCGCTTCGTCCCCGACCGGTTCCTGCGGGACGCCCCGCCCCATCTGTGCTTCGGGTTCGGGCACCGGGCCTGCCTGGGCGCGCGGCTCGCGCGGGTGCATCTGCGCGCCCTGCTCGCCGCGCTGCTCGAACGGCCCGGCCTGCCGCGGCCGGCGGGCGAGCCGGTGATGCTGCGGTCGAGCGCCCGGCACGGCTTCGCGCATCTGCCCCTCCGCTGGGACCGCTGAACTTTTTCCGCCCCTCGGTCGTAGTAGGTGCGTGGGACTCACGAGCGCGGGGACGCTGAGCCTGCTCTTCCTGCTGGCCTTCGGCTGCATGGCCGCGACCGTGCGGGCCTGGCCGCGTGCCGCGGCCCCCGGCGCCCGGGCCGTGGGGGCCCGCGCGCTGATGCTCGCGGGCTGCCAGTTATCCGTCCTGCTCACGCTGGTCGCGGCCCTGAACGCGCACTACCTGTTCTACGGCTCGTGGACGGACCTGCTGAGCGCCGCCGGCGGAGGCGCCCAGGAGCACCGGCCGAACGGGGGGAACGCGGCCGCCGCGACGAGGGTCGTGCGGACGGTGCAGGCGGGCCTCGACCCCGGACCGCGTGCCGAGCACGTCCCGGCGAAGGACGGCCAGGTCGAGCGCCTCGACATCCGCGGCGTCCGGACGGGACTGGCGTCGCAGGCGTACGTGTACCTGCCGCCGCAGTACTTCCAGCGCGCCTACGCCGCCCGCCGCTTCCCGGTCGTGGTCCTGCTGGCCGGGTACCCGGCGGCGGACCGGCTCGTGTGGATCCGCCAGGGGCACGTCCCCGAGGACGCCGCGCGGGCGCAGGCGCGGGGCCTGATCCGGCCGATGATCTACGTGATGATGCGGCCGACCGTCGTGCGGGGCTGGGACACCGAGTGCGCCGACGTGCCCGGCGGTCCGCAGGTCGAGACGTTCTTCGCGCAGGACGTCCCCGAGGCGGTCGCCGAGACCTACCGCGTGCCGCGGGACCGGAGCGGCTGGGCGCTCGCCGGGTACTCCACCGGCGGGTTCTGCGCCGCGAAGCTGGCGATGCGGCACTCCGACCGGTTCTCCGCCGCCGTCAGCATGGCCGGGCACTTCGACGCGCTGATGGACCCGACGACCCGCGACCTGTACGGCGGGAGCAGGGCCGTGCGGCAGAGCGACGACCTCGTCTGGCGGCTGCGGCGCCTTCCCGCGCCGCCGGTGTCGATCCTGGTGGCGTCGGCGGACACCGGGGAGAAGACGTTCCCGTCGGCGCAGCGGTTCATGCGGGCCGCGCGCCCTCCGCTGGTCGTGGACAAGGTGCTGCTGCGCAGCGGCGGCCACAACTTCAAGACGTTCCGCAAGTACATCCCGCCGTCCATCAGGTGGCTGAGCGCACGGCTGCGGGGAGGGTGACATGGAACCGGTGAGCGCGGCCCTCATCGGGCCCGTGTGCCTGCTGGCGCTGGGCTGCGCGGTGGCGGCCGTCGTCCTGTGGCGGCGGCTCGCGGGGACGGGCGTGCGGGCCGTGCTGGCGCGCTCCGGGCTCCTGCTGGCCACGCAGGCCGCGCTCACCACGTCGATCCTGCTGCTGGCCAACCGGTACTTCGTGTTCTACGCGACGTGGAACGACCTGCTCGGCAACGATCCCGCGCGCCTCCGGGTCGAGCACGTCCAGCCGCAGCGCGCGGCGGGACGCCTCGTGGAGCGCACCGTGACCGGCCTCGGCCCGAAGCGGGCGGGGCACACGGCCGACCCCGCGAAGGACGGGCGGGTCGACCGCCTGACCGTCCACGGCGCGCGGAGCGGCCTGGACGCCGAGGCCTACGTCTACCTCCCGCCGCAGTACTTCCAACGGGCCGGGCGGCTGCCCGTGGTGGTCCTCATGGGGGACGGCGCGCCCGCGGACCGGCTGCGGGACGCCGGCCTGCTCCGGGCCGCCGGGAGGACGCGGCCGATGGTGTACGCGATGGTGCGGCTCCGCGGCGCCGCCGACTGCGTGGACGTGCCGGGGCGTCACGCCACGCTCGGCGAGACCTACCTCTCGCAGGACCTTCCGGAGGCCCTGGCCTCGCAGTACCGGGTGACGGAGGCCCGCGAGGGGTGGGGTCTGGCGGGGACGGGCGACGGCGGATGGTGCGCGGCGCGGCTCGCCATGGTGCGCTCCGACCGGTTCGCCGCCGCCGCGAACGTCGGCGGCCGGTTCGGCGCGCCGGCGGGCGACCTCTACGGCGGGAGCGAGCGCTACCGGCTCGGCGACGACCTGCTGTGGCGGCTCCAGAACGTCCCGCCGCCCCCGGTGTCGATCCTGGTCGGGGCGGCGAGGGGCGACGAGCAGGCCCGGCGGTTCGCCGCGCTGGCGCGGCCGCCGATGCGCGTCGAGACGTTTCCGGGCGAAGGTCCCTCCGCGCTTCCGTCCGTCCTGACGTGGCTGGGGGCGCGGCTCCGGATACCTCCCGCGGAGTAGGGGCGCTGACTCCTCAGGGCCGACGTGGCCCGGCACACCCATGACTTAACGTGCAGGAATGAGCACTTCGCCGCCGCGCTGGCCGCGGCCCGCCGCGTGGCCGGTGTGGGTCGTCCCGCTGCTGGTCGCGTTCCTCCAGGTGGGCGGGTCGCTGGGCGCGCAGGGCGAGCGGCCGCCGGGAGGGCGGACCGGCGGACCGCCGTGGGAGCACGGGAGCGCGTCCATCGGGCACACCGACCTGGACGCGCTCGGCTTCGCGCTGCTCCTCGCCGGACCGGTCCTGCTGCTGTTCCGGCGCCGGCACCCGGTGTTCACGGTGTGCTCCACCGCGGCGGTGACCGCCCTGTACTTCCTGCGCGCCTACACCTACGGCCCGGCGCCGCTGGCGCTGGCCGTCGCGATGATGGCGGCCGTCACCGCCGGGCACCGGCTGCTGGTCTGGGCGGGGACGGGCGTCGGCCTCGCCGCGTTCTTCTCCCTCACCGCGCTGATCGGCGTCCCGGCCGCCGAGCGCGGTCAGGGCGGCCCGTTCCCGGTCGAGGAGCCGACGCTCGGCGGGTCGGGCTTCGTGGTCGGCTGGGCGCTGGTGGTGCTCGTCACGGCCGAGCTGATCCGGATGAGCCGGCAGCGCGCCGCCGAGACCGCCCGCACGCGCGCCGAGGAGGAGCGCCGCCAGGCCAGCGAGGAGCGGCTGCTGATGGCCCGCGAGCTGCACGACGTGCTCGCGCACAACATCTCCATGATCAACGTGCAGGCGGGCGTGGCGCTGCACCTGATGGACGAGAACCCCGAGCAGGCCCGGACGGCGCTCGCCGCCATCAAGGACGCCAGCAAGGAGGCGCTCACCGAGATGCGCGGGGTGATCGGCGCGCTGCGGGCGCAGGGCGAGACCGCGCCCCGCGCCCCGACCGCCGGGCTGGAGGGGCTGGACGACCTGCTGGCCCGCGCGCGGTCCGCGGGGCTGGACGTCGAGGCCGAGGTCACCGGGGAGCGGCGGCCGCTGCCCGCAGGCGCCGACCTGGCCGCGTTCCGCATCGTCCAGGAGTCGCTGACGAACGTGACCCGCCATGCCGGTCCCGGACCGGTGACGGCGCGGGTCCGCATCGCCTACGGTGAGCACGAGGTCGTGGTGGAGGTCGAGGACGACGGCCGGGGCGTGTCCCTGCTGGACGACCGGCCGGGCGGCAGCGGGATCCGCGGCATGCGCGAGCGGGCCGCCGCGCTCGGCGGCGCGTTCGAGGCCGGTCCGCGACCCGGCGGCGGCTTCGGCGTGCGGGCGCGGCTGCCGCTGGACGCCGGCCCGGCCGGGCCCGAGGAGGGTGCGCGATGATCAAGGTGCTGCTGGCCGACGACCAGGTGCTGGTGCGGGCCGGGTTCCGGGCGCTGCTGGACGCGCAGCCCGACATCGAGGTCGCCGGGGAGGCGGGCGACGGCGAGGAGGCGGTGGCGCTGGCCCGCCGGCTGCGTCCCGACGTCATCCTGATGGACATCCGCATGCCCGGCCTGGACGGCCTGGAGGCGACCCGGCGGATCGCCTCCGACGAGCGGCTGGACGGCGTGCACATCGTGATCCTCACCACGTTCGAGCTGGACGAGTACGTGTTCGAGGCGCTGCGCGGCGGGGCGAGCGGGTTCCTGGTCAAGGACACCGAGCCGGTGGAGCTGATCCACGCCGTCCGGGCCGTCGCGGACGGGGACGCGCTGCTGTCGCCCGGCGTGACCCGGCGGCTGATCTCGGAGTTCGCCGCGCGGGCCAAGGAGCCGGCGCCCTCGCCGCGGCTGAACGCGCTCACCGAGCGTGAGCGGGAGGTGATGGCGCTGGTCGGCGAGGGACTGTCGAACGAGGAGATCGCGGCCCGGCTCGTGGTGAGCCCCGCGACGGCCAAAACGCACGTCAGCCGTACGATGGTGAAGCTCGGGGCGCGGGACCGGGCGCAGCTCGTGGTGTTCGCCTACGAGTCGGGGCTGGTCAAACCGGGCTGGCTGCCCTAGAAATTTTACTCTGCGGGGATTCGCTGTCCTCCCCCGCAGGACCATGACAGGGTGGACGGCGCAGGCCGTCACCGACGTGAGGGAGTCCGGTGCCGCACGACGCGAGGATTCTGGCCGTCGACGACCGCGAGGAGAACCTCACCGCCCTCGCGGCCGTGCTCGACGCGCTGCCGGTGGAGGTCGTGTCGGTCACCTCCGGCCAGGCCGCCCTGAAGGAGCTGCTGAACGATGACTTCGCGCTGATCCTGCTCGATGTCGTGATGCCGGAGATGGACGGGTTCGAGACGGCCGAGCACATCAAGGCCCGGCCGCGCACCCGGGACGTCCCGATCATCTTCCTCACCGCGGGCGGCGGCGCCGGGGAGCAGGCGTTCCGCGGCTACGCGGCGGGCGCGGTCGACTACCTCACCAAGCCGTTCGACCCGTGGCTGCTGCGCGCGAAGGTCTCGGTGTTCGTCGAGCTGCACCGCCGCAACCAGCAGCTCCAGCAGCAGGCGCTGCTGCTGCGCCAGACGCTGGAGGAGGGCGAGGGCGGGGCCTCCCCGGCAGGGTGCGACCGGCTCCTCGCGGCCCTGGACCAGCGGGTCGCCCGCATCGAGGCGGACGTCGCCCGGCTGCGGTCCGGCGAGCCCGCCGACGAGCTGGAAGCTCACGTCGCCGACCTGCGGACGGCGCTCGACACGCTGGCCGCGGGCGGCTGAGCGCCCCTCTCGATCCTTCTCGATCCCCTGCGAGGGCGGGGTTCCCGCGCACGTCAGCGGCTACTTATCGTAGCCGCTCTCGTCCTCACTCCCCTCCAGGGCGGCCGGCGTCTCCAGAACATGATCTTGCAGGTCAGAGAACTGGAATCTTTTACCTTTGATGATGCTTGTCCGGTTTGTCGCAAGTAAGTACTTGGGGGTAACTTGCACTCTGCGTCACACCAGTGACCCGTGTCACCGCGGTCCCCCCACGGACCACGACCCCCCGGAGGCCCCCATGTCCCCCTCGTCCGACGCCGCGCCCGGCCGCGTCCGCTGGAAGCGGTTCGCCGCGATCGCCGCCCCCGCGGCGGTCGGCGCGGGCGCCCTGGTCTTCATGACCGCGCAGGGCGCGATCGCCTCCTCCTTCGCCGTCTCCGGCGGCAGCTTCAAGGTCAGCGCCGACTCGCTGAGCGGGCAGGGCTTCGTCCAGTACGGCGGGGTCGACGCGGGCAAGGACGGCGCCAAGCACCCCGTGCAGGTCTCCGCCATCAGGTCCGCGCAGATCCGCGACATGTGCCAGTCGGTGAAGGTCGGCCCGTTCACGCTGCGGCTCACCGCCGGCACCGGCGCCAAGCCCGTCGAGGCGAGCGACCTCGTCCTGGACGTGGAGCAGCTCAACGCCGACGCCACGTTCTCCGACATCGAGATCGGCCGGGACGCGAGCACGCTGGACAAGGGCCCGGACGGGGCGAGGGGCCCGGCGGGCATGTTCGGGCAGCAGGCGTCCTCGATCGAGCTCCGCGACGTCAAGCAGGTCGCGTGGGCGACCACCGCCGGGACCTTCAAGCTGAACGACCTCAGCATGAAGCTCGGCGCCGAGTGCTTCTGAGGCCATGACCCTTCCCACCGGACCCGCTCGTCCCGCCCCGTCCGCTCCCCGCGCGCCGCACGGATTCCGCCGCTGGCGGCGGACACGCCCCTTCTGGGGAGGCGTGTTCGCCGTCCTCGGCGGCGTCGAACTGGTCGCGATCCCGCTGGCCCCGATGCCGCTCATCGTCCACCAGGGCATGGCCGGGGTGGCGAGCTGGCTCATCGGCGCGCTGCTCGTCACCGCTGGCGCGCTGATGTGGTTCCAGCCCGCCCAGCGCAGCTTCTACGGCATCCTCGCGGTGCTGCTGTCCCTGGCGTCGTTCCTCACGTCCAACTTCGGCGGGTTCCTCGTCGGGATGCTGCTGGGCCTGCTCGGCGGCGCCCTCGGCTTCGCCTGGACGCCCGCGCCGGACGGGCCCCGGCCCGCCACGACGCCGCGGGACGGCCGTCACGGCGCGCACGCGGCGCCGCGCGGCGGGCGGCTGACCGCCCTCGCGCTCCCGGCCGTCCTGGGGATCCACCTGCTCGCCCCGTCCCCGTCCCCATCGCCGTCCTCCCCGGTGGCGGCGTCCTCGGCCACCCCCGCCCCCTCGGCGGCGCCGTCCGCGATCCAGACCGCGTCTCCGAGCCAGACGCCGTCCACGCAGCCCACCACCAGCGCGACACCCGCCCCGACCGCCACGCCTTCGCCCAGCGCGACGCCATCGCCCACTGCGACGCCCGCACCGGCCAAGGACGCGGGCACCGGGCCGCGCCTCTACACCGACGCCGGGACGCTGCGCGCCGACTCGCTGACGATGTCGGGGCTCAGCTACGACGGCGTCGCGTCCCTCCCCTCGGCGGGCGGGACCGTGAAGGCGCTGAAGTTCAGCATGTCCAAGGCCGTCCTGAAGAACGTCGACCAGACGGCCTCGCACGGCGGCGCCACCGCGCGGACCCGGACCGGCAGCCTGACGCTGACCGGCGATGTCGTCATGTACACGACGAAGATGTCGTCCAAGCTGCTGGGCGTCCCGGTGACCTTCACTCCGGCGGCGCCTCCGCCGCTGACGCCGCCCTACATGGTGATGACCGACGTGGTCTCCGAGCAGCCCGCCGTCACCGCCGGCGGAGCGCAGATCAGCGGCCTCGCCACCGGCTGACCGGGCGCCTCGCCCAGCGCGCCGGCGCCCAGCTTGCCGCGCAGGATGAACGCGCCCAGCAGCACGGCCGCCACCACGAGGACGACCGCGACCGTGACGACCACCACCGTCTTGCGGCGCTCCCCGCCACTTCCGGGACGGTCGTGGACGGGCGGCGGAGGCGGCTGCTGCCAGTTCGCGTACTGCTGCGGCTGCTCCCACGGCGGAGGCGTCTGCGGCGGAAGGCTCGGATGCGGCTGGATGACCGACGGTTGCCGCACCGGCGGGTGCTGCACGGACGGGTGCTGGGACGGGGGCGGCGGCACCCAGTCCGACTCCAGCGGCGTCCGCGGAGCCGGCTCCGGAGGTTGGGGAGGGGGCGGCGGCGGGTGCGAGGCGCCGCGGTCCTGGAACCGGCCCGGGTCGCGGCGGGTCACCGGCTCGGGTTCGCCGAGGTCGTGGCGCACCGGCTCGCGGCGAACGGCGTCTCCCACGTCCCGGCGCGTGACCGGGTCGAGGTCCTCGGGGTCGAGGACGGTCTCCGAGGCGCGGTCGGGCAGGTAGCGGGCGGACGGCTCGTCCGTCATCGTCTCGTTCACCCGCGAGGGCAGCGGCGGCACCGGCGGGGACGGCTGCTGGACGGCCACGACCTGGGTGAGCAGGGGCAGCGCCTGCTCCGCCGTCATCCGGCCGAACGGCTCGCGCGCGAGCAGCCCCTCCAGCACCCGGCCGAGCGGCCCCGCGTTCCGCGCGGGCGGCACGGGCTCGGTCAGCGCGGCCTGCAGCGACGACATCGCGTCGGACCGCTCGTACGGGGAGCGGCCCTCCACGGCCGCGTACAGGGTAGCGCCGAGCGCCCACAGGTCGGAGGCGGGGACCGCGCGCTCGCCCTGCACCCGCTCCGGCGCGATGTAGGCGGGCGACCCCATGACCAGGCCCGTCTGGGTGAGGGTCGAGTCGCCCTCCATCTGCGCGATGCCGAAGTCGGTCAGCACGGCCCGTCCCGTGTCGGTGACCAGCACGTTGCTGGGCTTGACGTCGCGGTGCAGGATGCCCTTCTGGTGGGCGTGCTGGAGCGCGCCGAGCATCTGCAGCCCGATGTCGGCGACCCGGCGGTGCTCCATCGGGCCGCGCTCGATGATGTCCTGCAGCGACGGGGCGAGGACCAGCTCCATCACGATCCAGGGCCGGTCCGCCTCCTCGACGACGTCGTGGACGGTCACCACCCCGGAGTGGTTCAGCCGCGCCGACGCGCGGGCCTCGCGGAACGTCCGCTCGTAGAGGACGGCGCGCTCGGACTCGCTCAGCCCGGGCGGGAGCACGACCTCCTTCACCGCGACCTCGCGGTCCAGCATGGTGTCGAAGGCGCGCCACACGGTGCCCATGCCGCCGCGGCCGACCACCGAGTCGAGCCGGTAGCGGTTACCGAGCAGACGTGCCTGTGCCATCTCTAGAAGGTCCCCCCACTGGTCATCCCACCCCGGAGGGCTGGAACGTGTCGAGGACATTGTTCACGAGTGTCTCGTTCTCGTTCCACTGGGAGGTGGGTACCGCCACCACGATGGCGAACGGCCGGCCGTCCACCATCACGCCGCGGTCCTTCGCGCGCGTGCCGCCCGAGCGGGACCAGCTGAACTCGATGTCGGCCGCCGGACGCCCGGCGACGGTCGTGCGGGTGATCTCTCCGATGCGCTGGAAGCCCTGGAGCTTGCCGTCGGCGATGGCCTCCCGCTCCCAGGTGACCCAGTGCTCGTAGGGGTCGCCGGACCACACCGTCCGGTCGACCTGCACGTAGGCGCTGGACGCGGGGTCGGTCCAGACGACGCTGTTGCCCTGCACCGAACGCCGCCACCCGCGCGGGACCGCGATCGTGAAGCCGCGCTCGCGCGCGGGGACGAGCCCCGCGGGAATCGGCCGCCTGCTCGCACTCGGCGAGGGCGCCGGGTCGTCCGAGGCCACGGTCGGCGTGCTCCCCGTGGCCGGCGTCTCCTGCCCGGCGGCCTGCGGCGGCTGCGACCGTTCCGGTCCGCCGTCCGAGGAGTTCTTCGGCCAGAAGGCGAACCCGGCGATCGCCAGGACCGCCGCCGCCACGACGACGCCGGCGAGGACCGGCACGACCGGGGACTTCCCGCGCGCCGGGGCGGCGGGCGCTCCCTGCGTCCACTGCGTGGACGTTCCGTGCGGAAAGTGCTCCGTCGATTCGGGCGGGACGGGCACCGGAATGGACGGCTGCGCGAGCGCCTGCGACGGTGCCGCCTGCGACGGTGCCGCCTGCGACCCGCCGGACGGGAGCGTCGCGGTCCAGGTGGCGCCGGCGGCCGCGGCCGCCGCCTCGTTCGCGGCGATCTGCGCGGCGGCCGCGTCCGCGGCGTGCCCGGAGGCGACCGCCTTCAGCGCCGCCTCGGCCCGGTCCCCGGTCATCCGCCGCACCGGGTCGCGCTCCAGCAGCCCGGTGAGGACGGGCGCCAGCGGCCCCGCGTTCCTCGGCGGCGGGACGTCCTGCGTCATCACGGCGGCGAGGACCGCCATCGCGTCGCTGCGGTGGTGCGGCGCCTTGCCCTCCGTCGCCGCGTACAGGGTGGCGCCGAGCGCCCACAGGTCGGACGCGGGGATCGCCGGGTCGCCGTTCACCCGCTCCGGCGACATGTACGCGGGCGACCCCATGATCAGCCCGGTGCCGGTGAGGGTGGCGTCGCCCGCCACCTGGGCGATGCCGAAGTCGGTGAGCACGGCCCGGTCGTCGCCGGTGACCAGCACGTTCGCCGGCTTGACGTCGCGGTGCAGGACGCCGATCGCGTGCGCCGCCCGCAGCGCCCCCGCGATCTGCGCGCCGATGGTCGCGACCCGTCCGGGCGGCAGCGGCCCCTCCTCCTCCACGACCTCCTGGAGGGAGCGGGCGCGCACCAGCTCCATGACGATCCACGGCCGGCCGTCCTCGTCGACGACGTCGTGCACGGTCACGACGCCCGGGTGGTTCAGCCTGGCCGAGGCGCGGGCCTCGCGCAGCGTGCGGCGGTGCCGGTTCTCGCGCTCCTCGTCGCTCAGGCCCGCGGGCAGCACGACCTCCTTGACCGCGACCTCGCGGTCGAGGGTCTCGTCGGAGGCGCGCCACACGGTGCCCATGCCGCCGCGCCCGACGACCGATTCGAGCCGGTACCGACCGGCCAGCAGCCGCCCCTCCATCAGGCGTCCGCGGGCTTGAAGAACCGGTAGACCGGCTGGAGTTCGGAGTACACCTCGTCCCAGTCGCCGTCAGGGGCCCGCAGCAGGATCGCGTAGCCGTGCCCCTTCGTCACGAACCCGCGGTTGAGGATGTGCACCCGGCCTCCGTCGCCGTCGTAGGTGAACTCCCAGTCCGCCGACTTGTCGCCGTTCCCGGTGTCGGGCACCGGCGGGTGGTCGCCGGTCGCGGCGATCCTGAGCTTCTTGTAGCCGGGCCAGCCGGAGCCGCCCCGCTCCTGCCGCCGCCAGTCGTCGATCGCGCTCGGGCCGGGGTCGTCGGTCTGGTCGATCTGGATGTAGGTCTTGCGTCCGGGCGCGTAGAAGAAGTCGCCGCCGTTCTTGCGCTCGGGTCCCTTCCAGCCCTCGGGGACGGGAACGGAGTAGCCGCTGCGGTCCTTGTGCGTCCTGAACCCGGCGGGAAGGGCCGGGCTCGGGTTCTTCGACTTGACCGGGGAGGACGAGGACGCCCTCCCCGTGGCCGGCGGCGTCGAGGCGCTCTTCTTCGCGCCCTTCCCCTTGTCGTCGCCGCCGTTGCTGGCCAGCGCGATCCCCGCGATGACCAGGATGACGAGGAGCACCACCCCCGCGATGATCAGCACGTTGCGGTTGGACGCCAGCGCCGGCCGTCCGGCGGAGGGGTGGTGGGTCGTCGGCGGGAAGTGCGTGTCCGGGCCGGGCTCGGGCCCCCGGCTCGGGACCGTGACCCGTCCGGCGGGCTGGGTGCGGGGCCCCGGCCGCCAGGAGCTGACCCTGTCGGGGTCGGGCGCGGTCTCGGCGGGGTTCGCGGCCTCGGGCGCGCTCGGCGCCCCCCTCGGGAGGTCGAAGCTGGTGAGCTGGTCGGGCCGGTCGCCGGCGCCGGCCGGGCGGGGCGCCTCGTCGGGGGCCTCCGGCATGGTCGTCTGCGTCCCCGGCGCCTCCTCGACCGGGTACTCGACGGCCATCGTCCGCTGGGTGTCGATGGTCTCCTGCCGGACGATGTCGTCCAGCATCCGGCCGGCCTCGATCGCGTCCATCCGCTGGTCGGGGTTCTTGCGCAGCAGGCCTTCGATGACCGGGACGAGCCGGCCGCCCTTCTCCGGCGGGTCGGGCTCGTCGGAGATCACCGCGACCAGCGCGGCCATCGGCTCGGGACGCTCGAACGGCGACTTGCCGTGCAGCATCGCGTACAGGGTGACGCCCAGCGACCACAGGTCGGAGGCCGGACCGGCGACGCGGCCCCGGGCCCGCTCCGGCGCGATGTAGGCGGGCGAGCCCATGACGAGCCCGGTCTGGGTGAGGGTGGCGTCGCCGGAGGCGGTCGCGATGCCGAAGTCGGTGAGCACGGCGCGCTCGCCCATCCGCCCCGTGCCGGTGATCAGCACGTTGCTCGGCTTGACGTCGCGGTGCAGCACGCCGGCCTCGTGCGCGGCGTGCAGCGCGGCGAGCATCTGCCGGGCGATCTCCGCGGCGCGGCGCGGCTCCATCGGCCCGTCCTGCTTGATCACCTGGTCCAGGGAGCGCGCCCTGATGAGCTCCATGATGATCCAGGGGCGGTCGTCCTCCTCGACGACGTCGTAGACGGCGACGACGCCCGGATGACTGAGCCTGGCCGCGGTGCGGGCCTCACGGAACGTGCGCTTGTGGTGCACGGCGCGTTCCTCATCGGTGAGACCATGCGGGAGGATGACCTCCTTCACCGCAACGTCACGACCGAGGACCTCATCGTGCGCCTGCCAGACCGTCCCCATGCCGCCTCGGCCGACCTGGGTCACCAGGCGGTAGCGGCGGGCGAGCAACCGCTCACCGGTGGGTTCATTTGGCATATCCGCGACCATATCGACTTTTGCTGACAACCTTGGACTGAGAGTGCAAGCCACATCCCCTTACCCGTACGACGCCCGAGATCACTCCGTGGTTCGCCGCGGGCCGGGCGCGCGGGGGCGGAGACGTGATCGACGTGCGACCCGGTAGAAAGGGGACCATGACCGAGCAGGGCCAGCAGCGCGGCCTGCGGGGCGAGTGGGGGCGGCTGATCCAGGCCGCGCCGACGATCTTCTTCTGGTACACCCGACTCTCCGGGATCCTGTCGCTGCTCGCATGGGTCTCCTATGGTCTCATCCTTGAGATAGCCGATATCTGGGCGTTGCGATGGATCGGTTATCTCGGCTGGTTCCCGAGCGTCCCGATCGGCCTGCTGTGGATCCTGCTGTCGATGGGCGTCCGGCGGCGCAAGAAGGCCGCGTGGCGGATCCTTGTCCTGATCTTCTGCCTGCCCACCGCGCTCGGCGTCACCGCCGTCCTGACGACGCTGATCAACCCGGACAGGCCCACCCCCGTCGGCCTGATCGTCACCGCCGCCGTCTACCTGGCGGTGCTCGGCCTGCTGATCTCCGCGCGCGGCCAGTTCACCACCCTGCCCGACAGGGCCAACCGGCGCCTGGCCACCCTCGTCTTCACCAGCCTCCTCATCGTGACCTGCGGCATCGGGACGTTCCTCGTCACCGTGACCGACCGCATCTCCCGCGGCGACTTCTGGACGCACCCGCTCTACGCGATCGCCCAGACCGTCCTCGGGCCGCGCGTCACCGGCAAGCCGATCGACGTGTCGGTGCCGTTCTGGGTCGACGTGATCCTGTGGGTGCTCGGCACCGGACTGATGATCGCCACGTTCTGGGCGCTGTTCCGGCCCGGGCGGCGCGACCCCGTCCTCAGCCCCCCGGAGGAGCTGGCGGCCCGCGCCCTGCTCGCCGAGTACGGCGACCAGGACTCCCTCGGCTACTTCGCGCTGCGCCGCGACAAGGACGTCATCGTCGCGCCGAACGGTAAGGCGGCCATCGCCTACCGGGTGGAGGGTTCGGTCTCCCTGGCCAGCGGCGACCCGCTCGGCGACCCCGAGTCGTGGGACCAGGCGATCGAGGCGTGGCTCGGCGAGTGCCGCGCGCACGCCTGGATCCCCGGCGCGGTCAGCGTCGGCGAGCGCGCCGCCCGCATCTACAAGCGGCACGGCTTCGACGCGCTGGAGCTCGGCGACGAGGCCATCGTCGACCTCACCGACTTCAACCTGGACGGACGGGAGATGCGGCAGGTCCGCCAGGCCGTCCGGCGCGTCGAGCGGGCCGGGTACACCGTGCGGATCCGCCGCCACTCGCAGATCCCCGGCTGGGAGATGGCCAAGCTCATCCGCAGCGCCGACGCCTGGCGCGGCGAGGAGACCGAGCGCGGCTTCTCCATGGCGCTCGGCCGGCTCGGCGACCCCACCGACGGGCGCTGCGTCATGGTCGAGGCGTTCGACGCGCACGGGGAGCTGCGCGGCCTGCTCAGCTTCGTCCCCTGGGGGCGGGCCGGGCTGTCGCTCGACCTGATGCGCCGCGACCGGCTCGCCGAGAACGGCCTCAACGAGTACATGGTCGCCAAGCTCGCCGAGAAGGCCGCCGCGGTCGGCGCGCAGCAGCTGTCGCTGAACTTCGCGATGCTGCGCTCGGCGTTCGAGCGCGGCTCCCAGATCGGCGCGGGCCCCGTCGCCCGGCTCTACTACCGGTTCCTGTCGTTCGCGTCGAAGTTCTGGCAGCTGGAGTCGCTGTACCTGTCCAACGCCAAGTACATGCCCGACTGGCGTCCCCGCTTCATCTGCTACGAGCACGGGCGGCACCTCGTCCGGCTGGGCCTCGCCTACGCCCGCGCCGAGGGGTTCCTCCCGAGCCTGAACCGCCCCAAGCTGGACCGGGCCGCCTCGATGGTCCCCTCCGACGACCTCGTCGAGAGGATCAAGGAGATCGAGGAGGCCGCGGAGGCCGCCCGCGCCCCCCAGCGCCGGCTGTCGGAGCAGGAGCGGGTCCGGCACGCCAAGCTCGACCAGATCCGCGCCGCCGGGATGGAGCCGTACGCGCTCGGCTGCGAGCGCACCGACGTCGCCTCCGGCATCCGGGAGCGGCACTCCGGTCTCGCCCCCGACACCCGCACCGGCGACTCCGTCGCGATCGCGGGCCGCGTCGTCCTCGCCCGCGAGCACGGCCGGCTGATCTTCGTCACGCTGCGGGACGAGACCGGCGACCTGCAGGTCATGCTGACCGCCGACTCGGTCGGCGAGGAGTCGCTGCGCCGCTGGAAGTCGCTCATCGACCTCGGCGACCAGGTCGGGGTGCGGGGCGAGGTCGTCACGTCCCGGCGCGGGGAGCTCTCGGTTCTCGCGTCCTCGTGGACGCTCGCCGCCAAGTGCCTGCACCCGCTGCCGAACAAGAGCTCCGGGCTGTCGGACCCGGAGGCCCGCGTCCGGCAGCGGTACGTGGACTTCATCGTCAACGACGAGTCCCGCCGGATGCTGCGGATGCGCGGCGACGCCGTCGCCGCCGTCCGGGACGGGCTGCGCGCCCGCGGCTACCTGGAGGTCGAGACGCCGATGCTCCAGCCGGTGCACGGCGGCGCCACCGCCCGCCCGTTCACCACCCGCATCAACGCCTACAACATGCAGCTCTACCTGCGGATCGCGCCGGAGCTGTACCTCAAGCGCCTCCTCGTCGGCGGCGCCGGCCGCGTCTTCGAGCTGAACCGCAGCTTCCGCAACGAGGGCGTCTCGCAGCGGCACAACCCCGAGTTCACCATGCTGGAGGCCTACGAGCCCTACGGCGACTACGACACCATGGCCGAGCTGACCCGCTCCCTCGTCGTGGACGCGGCCCGCGCCGCCCTCGGCACCACGGTCGTCGTCCGGGACGGCGCCGAGTACGACCTCGCCGAGCCGTGGCAGGAGATCACCGTCTACGAGTCGGTGTCCAAGGCGCTCGGCGAGGAGATCACCCCGGGCACCTCGCCGGAGCGCGTCCACGCGTTCGCCGAGCGGGCGGGGCTGAACGTCGACCCGCAGTGGGGGCAGGGCAAGGTCGTCCAGGAGCTGTTCGAGGCGCTCGTCGAGGAGCACCTGACGGCGCCCACGTTCGTCCGCGACTACCCGGCCGAGACGTCCCCGCTGACCCGCCCCCACCGCGACGACCCGCGCCTGGCCGAGAAGTGGGACCTCATCGTCTTCGGCCTCGAACTCGGCACCGCCTACTCCGAGCTGATCGACCCCATCCTCCAGCGGCAGCGGCTCACCGAGCAGTCGCTCCAGGCCGCGGGCGGCGACCCGGAGGCCATGGAGCTCGACGAGGACTTCCTTCGTGCCCTGGAGTACGCGATGCCGCCCGCCGGGGGCATGGGCATGGGCATCGACCGGCTGCTGATCACGCTGACGGGCCGCAGCATCCGCGAGACGATCCCGTTCCCGCTGGTGCGCCCCGGCTCCTAGAGGCCGCGCGGGACGGGCCGGAACCCCTGCCCCGCGAGCCACGCCCGCGCCGCTCCCCGCCGGGCGTCCTCCCCCTCGGGCAGGACGCCCGGCGGAACGGGCAGCCCCTCCGCCTCGTCGGCCGGGAGCACGTCCCCGCGCTCGGGATCGAGCACCTGGAAGCCGTCCTCCATCGCCGCGGCGACCGCCCCCAGGTCGACGGGAAGCGGAGCCAGCCCGGTCGGCGCCCCCACGCCCAGGGCGGCGGCGAGCTCGTCCGCCAGCTCGGCGTCGCCGGGCAGGTCGCGCTCGTTCAGCTCCTCCAGGCACGCGAGGGCGAGAGACCGCGCGTCGCGCCCCTGCGCCAGGGCCGCGACGAGGACGTCCCCGGCGTACTGGAGCACGGGAGCCAGCGGACGGCCCCGGAGCAGCTCGGCGTCCCCGACCCCCCGGTGCGCCGCCGCCCGCAACCGCGCCAGCGCCTCATCGCCCCATTCCGTCACGCACACATTTGTACAGACAACCTCTGACACGCGCGCTCGATTCATTGCCCGTGCGGCCTGGACATTGCGAACGGCGGCGACATACCATCAATGAAATATACCTTGGAGGGTATGTTCGAGATCGAGATGGAACCCGAGGTCGTCGCGTGGCTGGACACTCTGACCTTCGTCCAGTACCAGCGCGTCATGCGGAACGTGGACGACTACCTTGTGGACCGTGGAGACCTTCTCGACGGCAACCACACCCGAGCGTTACGAGCCGGCGTTCGTGAGTTGCGTCTTCACTTGGAGGACACCACGTGGCGGATCACCTACTGGCTGCCGACGGCCCGCGGACGCCTCATCGTGTTGCTGACGGCTTTCCAGAAGGTTCGCAATGGCTCCCAGCCGCAGGATGTCGAAAGGGCGGTCTTCATGCGAAGAATCTGCGAGTCGTCCCACTTGGCACCCACAGGGCACGTCTATGAAAGGAGCGAGTGATGGCCGGGCATAGCGGGTGGCGGGCCTACCGCGCGAAGCGACTGCGGGAGGAGACCGCGGCCCATCCCGAGTACGAGCAGGCGGGGCTCGACCTCCGCCTCGGTGACATGGTGCGCGAACGCCGACTCCGCCTCGGACTCACGCAGGCGGTCGTCGCCGAGCGCGCCGGCATCACCCAGCCCGCGCTCTCGCGGCTCGAAGGGGGTGGCGGAATTCCCACCCTCGCGATGCTGGACCGCATAGCCAGGGCCATGAACACCACCTTCACGATCACTGTGGGAGAGGACGCGGCGGCCTGACCTCCATCAGGATCGTGGCGGTGGTGGTGGGGGTGGTGTGTGCCGTCGTCGGGGGTGTGGGGGTGCTGGCGGCGGACGCCGGGCTCCGGCGGCGGGCCGTGGTGGTGGACGGGGTGCCGGTCGAGATCGTGCGGCAGGCCGGGGCGTCCGGGCGGGCGCCGGGTGTCGTGGTGGCGCACGGGCTCGGAGCAAGCGGGCGCCTGATGCGCGGGTTCGCCGACACGCTGGCCCGGCGCGGGTACGCGGTGGCGCTCGTCGACCTCGCGGGGCACGGGGCCAGCACGCGGCGGCTCCCCGGGAACGGGGACGGCCCTGCCGCCGATGCCCGGCTCGACCGTGACGTGGACGTCGCCGTCACGCGCCTGCGGGCCATGCCGGGGGTGGACGGGGAGCACATCGGACTCGTCGGGCACTCGCTGGGAGCCGCCGCGGTCATCCGCTACGGCGCGGCGCATCCGTCCGTCGGGGCGACGGTCGCGATCTCGCAGGGGTCGATGGCGGTGCCGGCGTCCGCGCAGAACGTGCTGCTGGTCGCCGGCGGCCTGGAGTTCCCCGCGTATCGGGACGGCGCCGTCCAAGCGCTGCACGCCGTCCACCCGGAGGGGCGGCCCGGCGCGACCTACGGCGATCCGCGCGACGGGACGGCGCGGCGGGCCGTCATCGTCGGCGGTGTCGAGCACGTCGGCGTGCTGTTCAGCCCGCGCACCCATCGCGAGACCGGCGCCTGGTTCGACGCGGCGTTCGGGCGGCACTCGGCTCCGGTCTCCGACGTGCGCGCCGTCCAGCGGGCGGGGTCGGCGCTGCTGCTGCACCTCGCGGCCGTGCTGACCTTCGGGGCGATCGCCTCGGCGCTGCTCGGGCGGCCCTCGGACGCCCGCGAGGCGCGCCGCCGCGTCCCGGTGCGGTTCGCGCTGCTCGCGGCGGCGTTCGCGGCCGGGGTCGCGGTGCCCGTGATGGGGGTCTTCCGGTTGCCGCTCGCGGTGGCCGGTCCGCTCGCCGGGTTCTTCGGCGTCGCCGGCGTGGTGGCGCTCGTCTGCGCGAGGGACCCCGGCTTCCTCGGGGGCCGGCCCCGGGCGCGGACGGTGGCGGCGGCGGCCGTCCTCGTCGCCTTGACCGTGGTGTCGTTCGCCGTCCCGGCCCAGCTGGGGTGGGCGCACGCGGTGCCGGTGGGCCCGCGGGTGTGGGCGCTCGTCCCGATCACCGCGGGCACCGCCCTGTACTGCCTGGGGGTCGAGGCGCTGTGCGCCGGGCATGATCGGCCGACCGCCATCGGCGTGCACGCCTGGGCGGCGACGGCCGCGCTGGCCGCCCTCCTCGCGGCCGCCCTCGTCGGGGCCGTCTCGCCGTTCGTGCTGCTGGTGTCGCCGCTGATCGCCGGACTCCTGGCCTGGCAGGGCGTCCAGGCGGCGGCGCTGCGCTCGATCCGGGCCCCGGCGTGGGCGACCGCGCTCGTCGGCGGCGTCCTGCTGGCCTGGCCCCTCGCGGTCACCATGCCGATCACCTGACGTCCGGTGAGCTCACCGCGCGAAGCGCAGGACGTGGTCGGCGTCGGCGGCGGCGAACGCCAGGAGGCGGGCCGCCTCCTCCCGGACCGGCTCCTCGTCGGGGAGGGGCGCGAGAAGGTCCACGGTCAGCTCGGCGCGGGCCGCCTTCCGGTCGTGCTTGAGCGTCCAGGTGCCGTGGACCCGCCCGTCGACGAGGACGGTCGGCTTGGTGACGGCCCCCACGCACACGGCCTTGCGCTGCTCGTCCGTCATCATGCGGCTCCGGTCGGAGTAGGCGAGGATCAGGTTGTCGAAGGCCGGGAGGAAGCGGACGGGCGCGGGGGCGTCGGCGTCCGGGAGCGGCATGCCGGGAAGGTCGAAGAGCTCCGCGCCGCTCTCGTCCCGGTAGGTCCGCAGGGACGGGCGGAGCTCCTCGAAGGCGGCGTCCATGCGGCGCAGCCCGGACCACATCTGGAAGTCCTTGACGGAGGCCGGGCCGAACGCGGCCAGGTAGCGGCGGATCAGCCGCTCCGGCGACTCCGGGGAGAGCGGGCGGCCGATCCACTCCTCCGCCAGGGCGAACGGCGTCGCGCCGCCGGTGTTCCACGTCCCGCTGGGCGGCGGATGGACGACGGAGACCAGCGCCTGCGCCGACCAGCCGAGCGCCTGGAGGTCGCGGTCGGGCCAGCGCTCGGCGAGGGCGCGGGCGAGCTGCGGGCGGGTGAGGGTCCGCCCCCGCAGGAGCCTGCGCGCCTCGGCGGCGAGCCCGTCCAGGTCCCAGTCCCGGGTGGCGCTGCCGAAGGCCGCCTGGCGTCCGCGCAGGACGCTCTCCTGGACGAGGGGGCGCACCCACAGGAAGTCGGCGGCGGACGCCAGGTGCTGCGTCCCCCGAAGGATCGTGCTGCGCACGGCGGACCGGTCGTAGAGCAGGCCGGTGAGGTCGTCTCGGCGGAAGCCCTCCAGCCGCGCCCAGAGCCCGATGTACGGCATTTTGGTCTCCTGGGCCTGGATGGCGACGAGCCGTTCGACCGCTTCCAGGAGGGGCATGCCGGAGCGCTCCAGGAGCAGCTGCCGCTCAAGCGCCGCCCGGTTCAGCGTCCGGCGATCCAGTGTCCGCGTCATACCGCCAGTCTACCAGAACGGAATGCTCTATTCCGCAAATGGGCCCGTATCATCGAGCCAGGAAGGTAGGTGGTGATGTGCGTTACGTTGCCTACATCGGCAACCTGACCCGGCTCGCGGTCGAGCTGGTCAACGGGGACGAGCCCAGCGAGCTGCGGCGGGAGTTCTTCCAGCAGCACGACGTGGTGGAACCGGACGACCCGGGGGACCTCCTCCCGGCCCTGCGCGACGCGGTCGCGGCCGTCGCCGACGGCGGACCGCCCCTCCCGGTCAACCTCCTCCTGGACCGTTTCCCGCCCGCGATGCGCGTCGCCGAGCACGACGGCGACGGCCCGCACCTGCACTTCGCCCGCGACGGCGAGGACGGCGTCCAGTGGCTCGGCCGAAGCTGCGCCGCCGCCCTCGCCCACGTCCTGTGCGGGGACCCCGACGTCACCGTGGGCCGCTGCCGCGCGGACGGCTGCGCCCGCTTCTACGTGGACGAGTCCCGCAACCGCAGCCGCCGGTTCTGCTCGAACGCCTGCGCGAGCCGCACGACCGTCGCCGCCCACCGCGCCCGCCGCCGGGCGAGCCGGTGAGCGCTACCCGGCGCCCTCCCGGTACACCTCCACCGCGTACCGGAGGCGGGCCCCGACGAGCAGCGCCTCGTCCTCCGGGCACCCGAGGAGCCGGGTGACCAGCTCGACGATCTGGTCGTCGGTCAGATCCGGTTCGAGCTCGGCGACGTGCCCCACGATCTCGACCAGCTCGGGCCGCTTGTAGGACGCGATCGACCGCCCCCGCCGAACCCGCGTCTCCCCGACCGACCGCCGCTGCGCCGCCCCTTCCGCCTCCTGCGCGGCAGGCCGCACGTCTTCCGCCCGTGCCGAACCCTCCCCCCGCGAACGAGGCTGCGCAGGTTGCGGACGCTGCTCCTGCGCGGATTCTGGCTGCGAGGAAACCTCCGCCTGCGAACGATGCGCCGCTGGTTGCGGCCGCTGCTGCTGCGCAGGTTCGGACTGCGGAGGGACCTCCGCCTGCAAGCGGGGCTGCGGCTGCGAGGACTCCGTCCGCGAGCGAGGCTGGCTCTGTTGCGGGCGCTGCTGCTGCGCGGGTTCTGATTGGGGCGGGATCTCCGCCTGCGAGCGGGGGCGCGGCTGTCGTGGCTGCTGCGGCTGTGAGGGCTCCGTCCGCGAGCGAGGCTGCTCCTGTTGCGGGTGCTGGGGGCGCTGCTTCTGTGAGGGGTCGGTCTCTTGTGGGCTAGGTGCGCCCGGTTGTGGGGGTTGTGTTTCCGCCGTGGTTTCCCTCTGCGGGCGGGGTTGGGCTTGTTCTGGGGGATGGGCCTGCTGGGGCGGCTTCGGGCTCTCTGAGGGGTTCGGCAGCGGGCCGGGTCTGCCCCAGAGCGCGGGGATGTCCGAGCGGCCGGGAGGTGGGGCGTGCCCGGCCTCCGGGACGCGCGGGTTGGGGCCCGTGGCCTGGGCGCCCGGCTCCTGGGCGGGCTCGTCCCATCTCATGGCGTCCAGGCGCCGGGGCGGAAGGCTGCCGCCGCGCCCGCCCGGCCGGCCCTGGTCCTGCGGCTCTCGCCGGGGCGCGTCCAGACGTCGGGGCGGTGCGCCTTGCCCGGACGCGCCGGTGCCGGGACGCGCAGGCGGTCGAGCGCGCACGTCCCGCTGCGTCACGTCCGGCCGCTCCCCCGCGCGCGGGTCACGGCCCCCCAGACCGGGGCCGGGACGCGGTTCTCTCGGTCGTTCCAGCGGGCGCGGGTCGCGCGGCCTCGTTCCTGCTTCCTTCCGCGGAGCCTCGGGCGGGACGGCGGCGGGCGGCCGTGACCGGAGGTCCTCTCGCGTCGGTTCCGGGCGCGGGGGCTGGATCGGGAGGTCCCGTTGGGTCACGTCCGGGCGCTCGGACAGGGGGCGCGCAGCGGGAGGAGGCGGGGTGCGGGGAGTGGTGAGGGCGGTGAAGAGCGTGGTGGTGGGGGTTATGGCTTCGTGCAGGTGGGACGGGAGGCGGGGGCTCGGCGGCGGGCCCTCGGGAGGGGGGAGGTCGGGGCCGGACGGGCCGACGAGGATGGTGCGGGGCGCGTGCCAGAGGACGAAGAGGGCCTCGGCGCCGGCCTCGTGCTCGCCGTCCACGATGACGACGTCGAAGTCGTCCGGAGCGGGCGGGAGGACGTCCGGGACGCGCCACAGCGGCAGGATCCACGCGGGGACGATGTCGGGTCCGGAGCGGGCGAGGGCGGACGCCGCGGCGCGGGCGGCGGTGAGGTCGGCGCGGGCCTCGCGCAGGGCGCCCTCGGCCTCGGCGAGGGCGTCGCGGAGGCGGTCCGCGGCGGCGGGGCCGGTGGAGGCCGCGCGGCGGCGGGCCCACGTCCAGGCGTCGTCCCAGCGGCGGGCGCGGTCGTGCCAGACGTCGTCGCCGTCGGTGGCGATCATGAGGTGGGCGAGGTCGGGGTGGACGGCGCGGACGCGGGCGACCAGCTCCTCGCAGCGGATCTGCCGGGAGCGCTCGTGCCGGGCCTCGGCGAGGGCGCCGAGGGCGCGGCCGTAGGCGGCGGCGTCGCGGGCGTCGACGGCCGCGAGCGCGGCGCGGAGCTCGGGGGGATCGTCGGCGTCAACGGGGCCGATCGAGTCGCGGAGGGCGTCGAGGTCGGCGGTGGCGCGGCTGACGCCGAGCCCTTCGAGGGCGTTGCGCAGGGCCGCGGCGTAGTCGTGCCACTGGATCGGGTGGACGAGCGGGACGCGGAAGCCGGAGCGTTCGAGGAGCCGCCGCGTCGAGTCCAGGGCGGTCATCGCGTCGCGGACGCGGGCGAGCCGGGCGTGCGCGCGGACGAAGCGGGCGACGCGCTCGCCGGGCGGCAGGTCGGCGGGGAAGGAGATGCCGGCGGCCTCCCACACGTACTGCAGCTCCCGGCAGGTGATCCGCACCATGAGGTCGGTGTGGGCGATGTCGAGCAGCTCCGGCGTGGTCGGCGCCGCGCCGTCCACCTTGACCGTGGCGAGGAGGGGCTCGGCCTGGCGCTGGGCGGCGGACCGCAGCGGGCCGCGCTTGAGGACGCCGCCGTCGGCCAGGTAGGCGCGCAGGTCCTGGGCGGCGGCGGCGAGGCCGCGCAGGTCGGCGTCGGCGGGCAGCTCGACGCGGTGGCCGCTCAGCTCGCCGAGGGCGCGCTCGGCCCACTGCGCGCGGGCCGTCATCTCCACGACGCGGGCCCAGATGAGGGGGCGCCGCTCGGCGAGGGCGTCGCCGAGGGCGCGGACGGCGAGGTCGGAGGGGTTCCAGCCGCCCGGGTGGCCTTCCAGGCCGAGGTCGCGGAGCGCGGCGGCGACGACGGAGGCGTCCCCGTCGAGGCGGGCGAGGAGGGTGACGTCGCTGTCGCGCAGGAGCTGCGACAGCTCGGTCCTGGACCGCTCGGCGCGCTCGGCGGCGGCGGCCTCCGCCTCGATCAGGGTGCGGACGTAGGCGGCGCTCGGCAGCGCGCCCGGGTCGACGTCCCGCTGCTCGGTGCGGGCCTTGCGCTCGGCGGTCTCCTCCGCGAGGAGGACGACCAGTTCGGCGGCCTCGGAGCGGGAGATCGGCGGGCCCGGCGGCAGGTCGGGCCGGACCGGCATCCAGGACAGCTCGGGCTCCTCGCCGCGCAGGTCGGGCGGCGGCTCCGCCGGCCCGCCGCCGCGCAGGCGCTCGGTGATCTCGGCGACCCGCAGGGCGGCGGCCTCCTCGCGCTCGGCGAGGGCGTCGAGGTCGGGTTCGCCCCCGGCGCGGACCGCCTCGGCCACGCGGGCGGCCATGGCCGCGTCGGTGGCGGTGAGGGCGGCGAGGCCGGGCGGGAGCGCGCCGCGCAGGGCGGCGGACGCGGCCGGGCCGGACGTGGCGACGAGTACCCGGCGGCCCCGCGCCAGCAGCCCGGCCAGCAGGTCGGGGACGGTCTCCGGCGCCCGCTCCGGTAGGTGCATGACCTGGGGCTTCAGCTCGGGCGAGACGAACCGCGCGACCCCCTCGGGGACGCCGCGCGGCAGCAGGCTCAGGAGCCTGGCGTGGTGGTCGGCGACGGCCTCGCGGCCCGCCGGGCGGACGACGAGGGCGGGCGCGAGGCGCAGCCGGGGGACGGGCGAGGCGGCGTCGGCGTCGGGCGTCCAGTCCTCGCGGTAGTCGGCGGGGCTCGTCAGCGCGACCTGGCACCATTTGCGCAGGACGTCCCCGACGGAGGCGTTGAGCCCGAAGCCCTGCCCGGCCTGGACGGCGTCGGCGATCCAGTCGGCGGGCCGGAAGCCGGGGTGCCCGGACAGCAGTTCCCGGTCGCGCAGGGTCGTGTGCCCGGTGAGGACGACGTCGACGCGTTCGGTCCGCTCGTCCAGGACGATCCGGACGGGCGTGCTCAGCAGGTGGTCGTGGACGGCGGGCCGCCACGACAGCAGGCCCGTCGCGAGGACCGCTTCCTCGCCGGCAAGCTCGCGCAGGACGCGGTACCAGGTGCGCAGGGCGAGCCAGCCGTCGAACTCCTCCAGCACGACCGGCGGCGTCAGCGGGATGACCGGGATGCTGAACAGCACCTCGCCGGGCCCGGCGTCGGCCTCGACGTAGACGTCGCCGGGCAGTCCGGCGAGCCAGTGGACGTGGTCGTGGTCGGCGAGGTCGCGCGAGGGGCGCCGCCGGGCCCGCGCCAGATCGCGCAGGTACCCGAGCAGTCGCGCCGCGTGGTCTGCCTCCCGCGCGGCGGCGTCGTCCAGGGCCCGGCCCGTCCGGCCGGGACCCGGAGCCTCGTCAGGCACCGCGGCTCCTCCCCACGGGAATGCTGGTGCCCCGATCTAACACCCCCGGGCGGCCCCGGTCGAGCGCAATCGTTGATCTTGAGTCAGCGGGCGCCGGCCATGTGGCGGTCCTCGTTCGGCATCATGACCCAGAGGACCAGGTAGACGACGAACTGCGGGCCGGGCAGCAGGCACGAGAGCAGGAACAGGATCCGGACGGTCCACGGGGTCATGCCGAACCGGCGCGCGAGGCCGGCGCAGACCCCGGCGATGACGCGGTCGCGGCGCGGACGATAGAGGCCGTTCATGGGTTCTTCTCTCCCCGATTCGTCGAGCGGTGAACGCGGCCGCGGTCTTCGCGGCCACGTTTCTCACGCTACGAACCGGGCAGGCGACCTCACATCGCTCTCGCGGCCTGTTCCCCGCTGCTACCTCAGGAGTACGGGACGTCCCCTAGGGGGCGGCGGGCCGGCCGGCGTTGTGCTCGGCGACCAGGCTCGGCAGGGCGGCGAGGTCGTCGAGCACGAACAGGCACTCGCCGAGCGCTTCGTCGTCCCTCTGGATGTTGCCCCACGGGCCGCGGCGCAGGAACGCCGCCCGCATCCCGAACGCCAGGGCGGGCCGGACGTCGTTGTCGATGCGGTCCCCCACGTACAGGACGCGGTCGGGCAGCACGTCGGCGAGCTGGGCGCAGCGCTCGAAGAACTCGTGGGACGGCTTGCTGACGCCCCACACGTCCGAGATGCCGACGACGTCCGCGTCCAGGGCCAGCTCCGCCATCTGCTCGGCCGCCTGGACCGGCTGGTTGCCCGCGATCCCGACGTACAGGCCCTGGTCGCGCAGGCCCGACAGGCACGCCCGCGCGTCGGGGTAGAGGTCGTCCGGCCCGAACCCGTTCGGGACGCCCGCCTCCGCGCGGCGCCGCTCCTCCTCTTCCAGGTCGAACCCCGGCCGGAAGTACTCGAACAGGTCCGTGTGGTCGCCGCCGGTCGCGAGCAGCGCGCCGAGCTTGGTGAGGAAGGTGTGCCTGGGCACGCCGAGCCAGTCGGCCCAGCGCCCGTAGATCTCGCCCTCGTTGACGAGGGTCTCGCCGATGTCGAAGAACACGGCCTGGATGGAGCGCGGCGCGGGGAGGCCCGCCGCGTACTCGGAGGAGCCGGCGCGCTCGGCGGCCGCCGGCTCGGCGGCCGGGGGGATGCGGGGGGAGGCGTTCACTTGGCGGCCAGGTCCACTGAGGTGCCGGGGGTGAGGCGCACGAACTCCTTGCCGAGTTCGTCGCCGGCACTGGTGAGGACGCGTTCCATCACCTGGAGGCCGATGTCGTTCAGCAGCCCGTCGTGGATGGCGAAGGCGCGCCCCGGGCGGACCTCGCGCGTGTACTCGTACAGGTCGAGGGCGCGCATCCAGGGCGCGTTGCCGGGCAGGCACAGCGTCGGGACGGGCTCGGACGGGACGGTCAGCGCGTCGCCCGGGTGGAAGACCTCGCCGTCGACCAGGAACCCGACGTTCGGGACGGGCGGCAGGTCGGGGTGCATGAGCTCGTGGTCCTCGCCGTAGACGTGGACGTCGAAACCGGCGATCGTGACGGCGTCGCCGTGGCCGACCTGGTGGACGCGTCCGCCGAGGTCGGCGAGGTTCTCGGCCACGGCGCGGGACGTCCACGCCTCCAGCTCGGGGCGCTCGGCCATCGCGGCGCGCAGCGCGTCGGGGTCGAAGTGGTCGAAGTGCTCGTGGGTGATCAGTACGGCGTCGGCGGCGGCCAGCGCGTCCCCGGCCTCGCTGAACGAGCCGGGGTCGATGACGATCGTGCGGTCGTCCTCGGTGAGCTGCACGCACGCGTGTCCGAGCTTGGTGAGGCGCATCCGGCGATTTTTTCACGGGTGCGTCCCCGCCCATTGACCACCCCCCGGACCGTTGATAGAACACGTTCTAATTCGGGCGCGACCCCGGCCAGCAGGCACGGCAAGGAGGCGGTGCGATGCCCGTTCCCGACCAGCGCGACCCCGAGATCACCCGGCGGGCCCTCACGCGGTGGCTGGACGGCCATCTGCCCGGGGTCCGCATCCCGCATGTGGAGACCCCGCAGACCAGCGGCTTCTCCAACGAGACCCTGCTCTTCGAGGCCGAGTGGGACGGGGGCGGAGGGCCGAGACGCGAGCCGCTCGTCGCGCGGGTCGCCCCGGAGAAGTACCAGATCTTCCCCGAGCCGCGGTTCGAGGAGCAGTACCGGCTGATGCGGATCCTGGACGAGCGCACCGCCGTCCCGGTGCCGCCGATCCGCTGGTACGAGCCGTCCCGCGACGTCCTCGGCGCCCCGTTCTTCGTGATGGGCCGCGTCGACGGCCGCGTCCCGACCGACATGCCGCCGTACCACATGGACGGCTGGGTGACCGGAGTGCCGCCCGGTGAGCGGGCCGCGATGTGGTGGTCCACCCTGGAGATCATGGCGCGGCTGCACCGGCTGGACGTCGGCGAACTGGGTCTCGGCTTCCTGGACCAGCCCGCCTGGGGGGCGCCGGGCCTCGACCAGCGGCTCAACTACTACGAGCACTACCTGGGCTGGGCCTACCGGGGGCCGCAGGAGACGGCGCTCAGGGCGCTGGAGTGGCTGAAGGCGAACCGCCCCGACGAGCCGGACGACCCCGTCGCGCTGTGGGGCGACGCCCGCATCGGCAACGTGATCTTCCAGGACGGCGCGCCCGCGGCGGTGCTGGACTGGGAGGGCGCCGTGCTCGGCGCGCCGGAGGAGGATCTCGCCTGGTTCATGTTCCTGGACCGGCACCACTCCGAGGGCGTCGGCGCCGCCCGGCTGGAGGGCTTCCCCTCCTACGAAGAGACCGTCGCCCGCTACGAGGAGCTGCTCGGACGCCCGATGCGGCACATGGCGTACTACGAGATCCTGTCCGGCTTCAAGTTCTCGGTGATCATGGCGCGGATCGGCCAGGCGATGATCGACTTCGGCTGGATCGAGGAGACGGCCGACTTCCCCCACGACAACAACTGCACGCAGCTGCTCGCCCGCATCCTGGGAGGGGACCGGTGACGCTCTCGCCGCTCGACGACTACCCGATCCACCAGGCGCCGGAGGTGATGCGGCACGTCACCACCTCCGACCGGAACTTCTACGACCGGTACTACTTCAACGTCCACCCGTGCTCCGACGAGCTGATGATGATCATCGGGATCGGGCAGTACCCGAACCTCGGCGTCATGGACGCGTTCGCGGTCGTGCGGCGCGGATCGGTGCACAAGGTCGTCCGGGCGTCCCGCGAGCTGGGCGACGACCGGATGGACACCACGGTCGGGCCGTTCCGCGTCGAGGTGGTCGAGGGGCTCAAGCGGCTCCGGGTCGTCCTGGACGAGACCGAGCACGGCCTCTCGTTCGACCTCGCCTGGGAGGGCACGGTCCCGGCCACCCTGGAGCCGCCGCACTACCTGCGCTGGCAGGAGCGCGTCGTCTTCGACTCCCGCCGTCTCGCGCAGACAGGCCGCTGGACGGGCACCATCACGGTCGACGGCGAGACCATCGAGGTCACACCCGACCACTGGTGGGGCTCGCGCGACCGCTCCTGGGGCATCCGGCCCGTGGGCGAGCCGGAGCCGCCCGGCATCCAGGTGAAGAACGCGGGCACGTTCTACTGGCTGTACGCGCCGATGCAGTTCGAGGATCACGCCATCTTCTGCATCGTGCAGGAGGACGAGAAGGGCCGCCGCATCCTGGAAGAGGCCACCCGCGTGTGGCCCGACCGCGAGCCCGAGTATCTGGGACGTCCCGAATACCGCCCGGAGTACGCGGAGGGCACCCGCGACGTGGTGACGGCGACACTGCGTTTCGCCCCGCCCGGCGGGGAGCCGTTCGAGGTGAGGGCGACGCCGATCCTGCCCGTCCACCTCATGGTCGGCACCGGCTACGGGCTGGAGCCCGACTGGAAGCACGGCATGTACCAGGGACCCGACCTGAAGGTGCAGGGCGTCGCCTACGACACCCGCAAGCCGGACGACGCGGCCCGCATGTGGGGCATGGTCGACGCGGTCGGCCGCTACGAGTACCTGGACGGGGCGCAGCCCACCGCCGCCGCCACCGGCTACGGCCTGTTCGAGTACTGGGCCCTCGGCCCCCACCCCTCCTTCCCGGGCTGACCGGTGCCCGGAGTCCCGGCGGGCCCTGACTCCGTCCGCGCGGACGCACGGCCCGGGCGGTCGGCGGGTGGAGTGATCCATCTGCGACACTGGCGCTCGTGACGACCCCGCCCTCACGCGACCCCCTGGACGCGGGACGTTCGTTCCGGCGAAGACCGGACCGGCAGGCGCGCGACCGCTCCCCCGCCTGGCGCGACCAGCCGCGCGCCCTGGCCTGCGCGGTGATCGCGGCGTTCGCGTTCCTCACCGCGGCGGCGTTCGTGTTCGCCGTGGTCGCCGTCGTCGCGGCGATGCGCTGACACGCGGGGAGAACACGAGACCGGGGCGGCCCGGCGGGCGCGCCCCGGTCTCGCCTCCAACGTCAGGTGGGGGTTCCCTCCGACCCCTCGGCGATGGTGAAGGCCACGTCGCCCTGCGGGTCGACCTGGGCGTCGAGGGTCTTGTCGTCCAGCATCTCGGCGACCGTGGGCTCCAGGTACACCTTGGCGCCCTCTTCCTCCACGACCTGGTCGCCGGCCTCGGGGGCCGGGGCCACCGAGAGCCGCAGGGCGTCCGAGCCGTCGAGCCCGGACTCGATGCGGATGCCGGTCTCGGGCGGAAGCTCCGGGTTGGCGGTCACCGTACGGATGACCTGGACGGCACCGCTGGTCAGCGTGAGCACGATCAGCTCCTCACGTCTCTTCGTTCTCTGTCGGGATTTGCCCCACCCTCCCCGCTGCTCCCGGCCGTAAACATCGGGACGTGATCGAACGATCTCAGTCCGCACTCGGGGCGAGCGCCCGCACCGCCTCCGCCGGGGACAGGCCCCCGCCCGGGACGACCGCCAGCACCGGCGTGGTGAGACCGTTGTCGACGTACTCGCGGACGCGGGCCCGGCACCGCTCCGGGGAGCCGTGCACGATCAGGTCGTCCACCACCTCGTCCGGGATGGCCTCCAGCGCCCTCTTCCGGTCGCCGGCCGCCCACGCCTCGTTCATCGGGGCCAGCGCCTCGCCGCGTCCCAGCCACTCGTGGAACGCCCGGTAGACGGGGACCGTCATGTACGCGGCGATCATCCAGCGGCCGATCGCGCGCGCCTCCTCGGCATCGCCCGTGGGGCAGACGAACAGCCGCGCGATCAGCTCCGGCCCGTCACCGAGGGCGCCGCGGACCGTCCGGACGTCCTTCGGCGCGAGCCAGTTGGTGATCGCGCCGTCGGCCTCGCGGGCGGCGAGCCGCAGCATGCCGGGGCGCAGGGCCGCGAGGACGATCGGCGGCGGCGTCGCCGGTGCGCTCTCCAGCTTGAAGCCCTTCACGGCGAAGGTCTCGTACTCCTCCTTCACCTTCTCCCCCGCGAGCGCCCTGCGGAGGAAGCGCAGCGTGTCGCGGGTGCGCTTGTAGGGCTCGTCGAACGGGATGCCGTTCCAGCGCCGCACGATCGTGTCGGACGAGGTGCCGATGCCCAGCACGAAGCGTCCCGGCGCGAGGTCGGCGAGGGTGGCGGCCTGCTGGGCGAGCAGGGCGGGCCCGCGCGTGTAGACCGGCACGATCGCCGGCCCGAGGCGCAGCCCCGGGTCCCACTGCGAGGCGAGCGCCAGCGGGGTGAAGGCGTCGGCGCCGTTGGTCTCGGCCGACCAGGCGTCGGTGTAGCCGAGCCCGGACAGCCCGGACACGATCTCGCGGTGCTCGGCCAGCGGGAGGCCGGTCAGCGGAATGGTCAGTCCCCAGCGTGACATGCGCTTCTCCCTGTTCCTGTGTTCGCGGGCGTTCCCGTGTTCGTGGGCGGGCGGTCAGGCGATCGAGGGCCGGATGGTGGCGCCGCCGTCCACGACGAGCGTCTGCCCGGTCATCCAGGACGAGGCGTCGCCCGCGAGGAACACCGCGGCGTTGGCGATGTCCTCGGGCTCGCCGATGCGGCCGAGCGGCATGTACTTGCTGATCTCGGCCTCGTTGTTCTCCCACAGGGCGCGGGCGAGGTGCGTCTTGACCAGGCCGGGCGCGATGCAGTTCACGCGGACCTTCGGGGCCAGCTCCATCGCGAACTGCCGGCTGAGGTGGATCACGGCGGCCTTGGTGGCGTTGTAGTAGCCGATGCCGTGCTCGGTGAGCATGCCGCCGACCGAGGCGATGTTGATGATCGCGCCGCCGCGCTCGGCGAGGGAGGCGCGCAGCGCCAGCTGCGTCCACTGCACGACCGCGAACTGGTTGACCTGGACGGTCTTGGCCGCGGCGGCGGGCTCGATGTCGGCCATCGGGCCGAAGTAGGGGTTCGTGCCGGCGTTGTTGACCAGGACGTCGAGGCCGCCGAACTCGGCGACGGCCGCGTCCACGCAGGCCGCGGCCTGCTCGGCGTCGCCGACGTGGGCCGCCTTGGCGAGGACGCCCGCGCCCGGGTGCGCCGCGCGGATCTCCTTGGCGACCTCGTCCAGCGCCTCCTGCTTGCGGGAGGACAGGACGACGTTCGCCCCCTCGGCGGCGAGCGCGGTGGCGATCGCCTTCCCGATTCCCCGGGACGCCCCGGTGACCAGCGCCGTCTTGCCCTCTAGACCAGTCCGCATCCGCACGCTCCCTGCCTGTCCGCACCCTGAGGGCCTGCCTGTTCGCACCCTGCGGGCGGCATCACCAGAATCCGACTCGGTTCACTGTACCGAAGTGACTGACGAGTCAGTTAGGTGGGTTCGCATGGTCCGTCCCGCTCACCGGACACGTCCCGTTCGGGGCGCTCGCCCGGTTGTTACGCTGCGCCCGGTCGGAGACGAGGAGGACCGCGTGACCACGACCAAGGAACGCCGTCCGGCGATCGAGGGCTGGTTCGCCGCCGCGGACGGCGACGTCCGCCTGCTGGGCACCCGCTGCGGCGCCTGCGGAACGCCGTACTTCCCGCGCAACGAGCTGGCCTGCCGCAACCCGGCCTGCACCGGCCCGAAGGACGGCTCCGAGCTGGAGCCGTACGCGCTGTCGCGGCGCGGGCGCGTCTGGTCGTACGCCGACTCCCGGTACAAGCCGCCGCCTCCGTACGTCTCCCCCGACCCCTTCGTCCCGTACACCGTCGCGGCCGTCGAACTCGAAGCCGAGCGCATCGTCGTCCTGGGGCAGGTCGCCCCCGGCCACACCGTCGACGACCTCGCGGTCGGCATGGAGGTCGAGCTGACCGAGGGCGTCCTCTACGAGGACGACGAGGCCGAGTACACCGTCTGGATGTGGAGGCCCGTGAAATGACGCGCGACATCGCCGTGCTGGGCGCGGGCATGCATCC
Source organism: Actinomadura verrucosospora (assembly GCF_039540335.1). NCBI lineage: Bacteria > Bacillati > Actinomycetota > Actinomycetes > Streptosporangiales > Thermomonosporaceae > Actinomadura > Actinomadura verrucosospora. The sequence continues at coordinate 90,610 of NZ_BAABEV010000030.1, forward strand.
GTGGGGCAAGTGGGGCCGCAACTTCGTCGAGTACGGTCTCGCGGCGGCGCGGGCCGCGCTCGCCGACGCCGGCCTCGCGTGGACGGACGTCCAGTACGTGGCGGGCGCGGACACCATCCGCAACGGCTACCCGGGGTTCATCGCGGGCGCGACGTTCGCGCAGGCGCTCGGCTGGTCGGGCGCGCGCGTGTCCAGCTGCTACGCCGCGTGCGCGTCCGGGGCGCAGGCCATCAACAACGCGCGCGCGCAGATCCTCGCGGGTCTCTGCGACGTCGCGCTGGTCGTGGGCGCCGACGCCGCGCCGAAGGGCTTCTTCAAGCCCGTCGGCGGGGACCGCCCCGACGACCCCGACTGGCTCCGCTTCCGCCTGTTGGGCGCCACCAACCCCATCTACTTCGCTCTGTACGCGCGCCGGCGGATGGCGATGTACGGCGCGACCCTGGACGATTTCGCCGCCGTCAAGGTGAAGAATGCCCGGCACGGGCTGTCGAACCCGAACGCCCGGTACCGCAAGGAGGTGACCGTGGAGGACGTACGCGAGTCCGCCGTGGTCGCCGATCCGCTGCGGCTGCTGGACATCTGCGCCACCAGCGACGGCGGCGCGGCGCTCGTCCTGACGTCCATGGAGTTCGCGCGCGGGCACGGCATCGCCGACCCGGTGCGCATCCCGGCGCTGTCGACGGCGACGCCCACGTTCCCGAAGACCGTCCTGGACCTGCCCGACTTCGCGACGGACTCGGCGATGACCGTCCCGGAGCCCGAGCGGCCGTTCCGGTCCGCGATCGCGCATGCCGCCTACGAGGAGGCGGGCATCGGCCCCGAGGACCTGTCGCTCGCCGAGGTCTACGACCTGTCCACCGCCCTCGAACTCGACTGGTACGAGGACATCGGCCTGTGCGAGAGGGGCGGCGCCGAGGAGCTGCTCCGCTCGGGCGCCACGGCTCTCGGCGGCCGCGTCCCGGTCAACCCGAGCGGCGGGCTCGCCTCCTTCGGCGAGGCGATCCCGGCTCAGGCGATCGCGCAGGTCTGCGAGCTGACCTGGCAGCTGCGCGGCCAGGCCGAGGGCCGCCAGGTGGAGAACGCGCGGGCCGGCATCGCCGTGAACCAGGGCCTCTTCGGCCACGGCTCCGCCGTCATCGCCGTCCGCTGACCGGAACGGCTAGGCGACGGTGAAGCCGTCGCAGGTCAGGTAGTAGGCGTCGCCGTTCGGGCGGACGTGGAACCAGATGACCGTCCAGTCGCCCTTCATCAGCGGGTAGGTGCCGTTTCCGGCGCCCTCCCATTTGAACTCCGACGGGTAACTCATGTTCAGCCACGCGGCCTGGCCGGGGTACATGTGCGGCTTGCTCTGCACCACCCCGGTGACGCCGTTGCCCTGCTGCTCCACCGGGGGACGGACCTGGATGGCCACGTAGTACTTGGCCGGGTCCGCGTACTTGAAGCGCAGGCCGAACTCGACGGTCTTCTCGGTGTACGGCTGGCGCGGTACCGACGTCTGGGTGTCGTTCGTGAGGTCGAAGTCCTCCGGACGGGCGGCGGGCTGGCATGTCTTGGCCGCCTGGGTCCACCGGAGGTCCGCGATGTCGGCGGGCTGCTTGATCAGGATCCGGTCGGGCGGGACGCCGTTGGCCGCGGCCGAAGTCCTGCTGCCGGGGGTCGAGCCCGCGGGATCACCGGTCGCGGTGCCGCCCTGCGTTCCCTGCCCGGCCCGGGGCTTGTTCCGGTTCTCGTCGCCGCCCCCGTCCCCGTTGAGGACGAACCGCGCGAGCAGGGCGCCCACCAGGACCACGGCGGCCACCCCGGCGCCCGCCGCGATGACGGTAGCGCGCGACCGTCCACGCGAGACGCCCGGGACCGTCCTCGTCCGGTCGGCCGGGACGAGCCCCGACGCGACCGCGTCGGTGACGCTGGCGGGGATCGGCGCCGGAACGCCCACGATCCGCCGGTAGGCGGGGTCGGCGGCGAGGGGGCCGAGCGCGGGCAGCTGCTGGAGCAGCCGCTCCAGCGGGATCCTGGCCTCCGGCTCCTTCGCGGCGCACTGCCGGACGAGCCCGGCGACGCGCGGGTCGACGCCCTCCAGGTCGATGTCACCGCTGAGCGTCCGGTGGATGATCGCCTCGATGCGCCCGCCGCCGAACGGGGGCCGTCCCGTCGCGGCGTAGGCGACCGTTCCGGCGAGCGAGAACACGTCCGACGCGGGAAGCGGCTGCTGCTCGCGGACCACCTCGGGCGCGACGAAACCGGGGGTGCCGTTCCACGCGCCGGTCTGGGTGATCTGCGTCTGGCCCTCGCCGCGCGCGATGCCGAAGTCGATCAGCCGCGGCCCGTCCGGGGCGAGGATCACGTTGCCCGGCTTGAGGTCGCGGTGCTGGACGCCGTGCCGGTGGATCTCCAGCAGCCCCTGCGCCAGTTCGGCGAGCAGCCGCACGCAGGTCTCGGGAGGCAGCGGCCCGTGCGCGGCCACCGCCTGGCGGAGCGTCGGCCCGGGGACGTACTCCGTCGCCAGCCAGTACGGCGGCGCGTCCAGGCCGGCACCGACCATCGCGGCGGCGAACCTGCTGCGCACCCGCTCGACGGTCGCGACCTCGCGCCGGAACCGGGCCAGCGCCGTCGGCCCCTCGAAGTCCTCCCGGATCACCTTGAGGGCGATATGCCGCCCGCTGGCGGTCAGCCCCAGATAGACCTGCCCCATGCCGCCGGCGCCCAGGCGCCCCAGCAGCGGATAGCCGCCGATCGCAGAAGGATCTTCCAGACGGAGTGCTTCCATACTTTCCCCGGCCCCTCGTCAACACGCACCGCCGCCAAATGATCTCATTCCGGGAGGAGCCGTGTGGACCGGGTTCTCAGTCGGCCTGGCGGGCCACGTGGAGGGCCCAGGCCACCAGGGGGGCCTGGAGCGGGAGGCGGGCGTAGGCGGCCGCGCGGAGGGGCAGCGGGCGGTGGCGCCAGTCGCGGGCCATCTTCACATTGGCGGGGAAGACCGCCGCCATCAGGCCCGCCGTGGCGAGCGCGCCCGCCTTGCGGGTGCGGGGACGGGCGAGCGCCGCGGCGCAGGCCAGCTCGGCGACCCCGCTGAGGTAGGTCCAGGTCCGCGCGCCGCCGGGGAGCCGCTCGGGGACGAGCGCGTCGAACGGCTTCGGAGCGATCATGTGGAGGGCGCCCATCCCGGCCATGAGCGCGGCCAGCCTGCGGTGCGCGTGTGACGACTCGGTCATCCCCGGAGTCTGTCAGATCGGACGGTCCGTCCAATAGTGGTGGCGCCGCCTCCCTGGTCGGATGGGGCGCGTGTGACCTAAATCACGTCATTGATCCGTGTGACCCCAGTCGTGGGGGTCACGTGTCTGATGTCACCGCTCGGGTGGATTCGCGAAGTTCGCAGCAGAGCTAGGTTTGTACTGACCAGTCAGTTCAAAAACCGGCTCTCCGGAAGGTCGCGATGACGTCCGATCACCAGACTCCAGGGGCGGCCGCCGTGGCCGGGGGGACCGCGGCGCCCGTCCCTGGACCCCGCCCGAGCGGCTCAGGGGCTGGCGGGGGCCGCCCCGGAGCCGGCCCCGCGCCCGCGCACGGCTCGTCCGTGCGGGCGCGGGACCTCGGAGTGAAGGGGGCACGGGGCTGGGTCTTCCGCGACGTCCACCTGGACGTCCCGGGCGGCGCGCTGGTCGCCGTCAGCGGCATCGCGGGCACCGGGCGGACCGCGCTGCTGCTCACGCTCGCCGGGCGGATGCGGCCCGCCGAGGGCACGGTCGCGGTGGGCGGGGTCACCGGGCTCAGGCGGATCCAGCGGGTCGCGGCCCTCGGGATCGTGCCGGGGGTGACCGAACTCGACCCGGCGCTGACCGTCCGGGAGCACGTCGACGAGGCGCTCGCGCTGCGCGAGGGCGTCCTCGGCAGGTTCCGCGGGCGCGAGGCCCGCAGGCGCCGGACCCTCGAACGGGTCGGCCTCGACGTCGCCCCCGGGACGCTCGCCGAAGAACTCGCGCCCGACGAAGCCCAGCTCCTGGGCGCCGCCCTGGCGCTCGCCGGAGATCCCGGGCTCCTCCTCCTCGACGACGTGGACGAGGGCCTGCCCGCCGACCGGCAGCGCGACCTGTGGCGGCGGCTCGCCGCCGTCGCCGCCGGCGGCGTCACCGTCATCGCGTCCTGCCACGACGCCGCGCCCGCCGAGGGCGTCGCCACCCACGCACTCCCCCTCTAGCAGCCCCCAAGCCAGGAGACCCCCCGATGAGACTTCCCGCGTTGACCTCGGGCGGCCTTGAGCTGCGCCGCTTCCAGCGCAACCGGCTGACCCGTGTCGCGATGGCCGGGCTCGTACTGCTTCCGCTGCTCTATGCCGGTCTGTACCTCTGGTCCTTCTGGGACCCGTACGCGCGGCTCCAGCACGTTCCGGTCGCGCTCGTCGTCCAGGACCGGCCCGCCAAGGCCGGCGGCAGGACCGTCCACGCGGGGGCCGATCTGGCGGACGAGCTGAAGAAGCGCAAGGTCTTCGACTGGCGCACCGTCTCGGCGGCGAAGGCCGAGGAGGGCGTCCGGTCCGGGAAGTACTACATGTCGCTGACGATCCCCGCCGACTTCAGCGCGCGGATCGCGTCGCCGTCCGGGGACGGGACCCCCGCGCCGGCCGGGTTGCGGCTCCAGATGAACGACGCGAACAACTACGTCGTCGGGACGCTCGCCCAGGCCGCGTTCAAGGAGATCAGCGCCGCCGCCGGGAGCGAGGCGGTGCGCGGCTACCTCGACCAGATCTTCCTCTCCTTCGGCAAGCTGCACGGCGAACTCGGCAAGGCCGCCCAGGGCGCGGACGAGCTCGCGACGGGGTCCGGCCAGGCGCACGACGGCGCGGGCAAGCTCGCCGAAGGCGCGGGCAAGGCCGAGGCGGGCCCGGGGAAGCTGAAGGGCGGCATCGACGAGGCCCGCGCCGGCAGCGGCAGGCTGACCTCCGGCCTGGAGGAGCTCCGCACCGGAACCGGCCAGGTCGCCGCCGGAATGCAGCGGCTGACCGCGACCGTCGACCGCGCGGGCGACACCCTCGTGCCGCTGCTGAGGGAGAACGCCCCCGAGATCCGCCAGGCCGCGCTCGCCGTCGCCCAGGGTGCGGACGCCCTCGCCGACGGCGCCGGACGGCTTCCCGCCCAGACCGCCGCCGCCGTCCAGCGCGCGGAGAAGGCGCAGGCCGAGCTGGACGCCTACCTCGCCGCGCACCCGGAGGTCCCCGCGGACGTCCGCCAGGACCTCACCCGGGCGGCCGCGCAGGTCGTCGCCGTCGCGAAGCAGGTGGACGGATACATCAGCGACCGCACCGGCGACCTGCGCAAGGTCGCGGCCGACGCCCGCACGGTCGAGCGGGCCGCCCGCAAGATCGCCAAGGACGCGCCTTCCCTGGCCGCCAGGGTCGAGAAGGCGCGCCGGGACGTCGACCGCCTCAACGCCGGAACCCAGCGGGTCAACGCCGGGACCGGCCGCCTGCTCTCCGGGTCGTCCCAGCTCACGGCGGGGCTCGGCACGCTCTCGGGAGGCGCGGGCGAACTCCGGGGCGGGCTGGGACGGCTGTCCGGCGGCGCCGTGACCCTGGAGACCGCCCTCGCGCAGATCTCCCACGGCAACGAGCAACTGGCGAACGGCCTCAACGAGGGCGTCTCCCAGATCCCGGACTACGGCGCCGGGGAGCGCGCCGCGCGCGACGACATGATGAGCAACCCGGTGCGGCTCGCCAGCTCCACCGAGAACGAGGTGCCGAACTACGGGACGGGGTTCGCGCCGTTCTTCGTCCCCCTCTCCCTGTGGGTCGGCGGCATGATCATCTACATGCTGCTGCGCCCGCTGAACCCCCGCGCGCTCGCGGGCACCGCGCCCGGACGCCGCGTCGCCCTCGCCGGCTGGCTGCCCGCCGCGGCGATCGGCGCGGCGCAGGCCTGCGTCGTCCTCGCCGTCCTGCACTTCGCGCTCGGCCTGCGCGCCGAGCACTGGCCCGGACTCGTGGCGTTCCTCGCGCTCGCCTCCGCCGCGTTCCTCGCGGTGATCCAGTGGGTGAACGCCCGCTTCGGCCCGATCGGCCGGATCATCGCGCTGGCGCTCCTGATGCTCCAGCTCACCTCGGCCGCCGGCACGTACCCGATCGAGACGAGCCCGGCGTTCTTCCAGGCCGTCCGCCCGTACCTGCCGATGCCGTGGGTCGTGGACGCCGTCCGGCACCTGATCAGCGGCGGCGACCTGTCCTCGGTATGGCAGGGTTGTGCGGTGCTGGCCGCCTTCCTGGCCGGCGGGCTCGCGCTCACCGCCCTGGCCGTCCGGCACAACCGGGTCTGGACGGTGAAGCGCCTGCACCCGGCACTGAAGCTCTGATCGGAGGCAGGGGACGTGGCCCGCATCGCGACCCGGGAGAAGCTCTTCACCGCGGCGATCGAGCTGATCGCCGAGAGCGGGCTCGCCGCGACGACCGTCGACCAGATCGCCGAGCGCGCCGGGGTGGCCAAGGGCACCGTCTACTACAACTTCGACAGCAAGGCCGCGCTGTTCGCGGCGCTGCTGGAGTACGGCGTCGACCGCCTCGCCACCGCGCTCCGCGACGCCGCGTCCGGCCGCCCCCCGCTGGAGGCGCTGGACGCCGTCGTCGCCGCGGAGCTGGCGTTCATCGGCGAGCACGAGCCCTTCGCCCGGCTCCTGATCGCCGAGACGTGGCGGGCCGGCGGCGACTGGCAGCACGCCGCCCGCCTGATCCGCGAGCGCGCCATCGGCGTCGTCGCCGACGTCCTGCGCGAAGCGGTCGCCACCGGCGACCTGCGCTCCGACCTGGACACCGGCACGGCCGCCTCCGCCGTCTTCGGCATGGTCCTCACCGTCGCCCTGGACTGGCGCGCCCTCCAGCCCGGCCGCTCCCTGGACGACGTCCAGGCGACCCTGCTGGACCTCCTCCGAGGCCGCCTCACCCCCTGATCTTCACTGGACGAGCTGCTGGCCGCCGTCGATGTCGTAGGTCGCGCCCGTGAGCGCCGTGTTGGCCATGATGTGGACGGCCAGCGCGGCGACGTCGGCCGGACCCACGACCCGGCCGATGGGGAGCGTCGCCCGCAGCTCGTTCCTGCGCTCGTCGAGCCGGTCCCCGAGAAGCGACGCCGACAGCGGCGTGTCGACGAAGCCCGCGGCGATGAGGTTGACCCGGACGGGCGCGAGTTCGAGGGCGAGGGTCGCGGTGAACGGCGGCAACGCGGCGGTGGCGGCGGAGATGAGCCCGAGCCCGCGGCGGACGCGACGGCCCCCGGTGCCGCCCATGAGCAGGAGCGTCCCCCCGGGGCGCATCCTCGGGGCCGCGCTGCGCGCGATCTGGAGCGCCACCACCATGTGCCCGCCGACCTCCTCGCGCACCTCGTCGGCGTCCATCTCCAGCAGCGGCTTGTAGCGGGGCCCTCCGGCCGTGATCAGCACGTGGTCGACGGGTGAGGGGAGCTCCCGGAAGAACCCCTCCACGGCGTCCCGGTCGTTGGCGTCGAACACGGCAGTGCTCCGCGCCCCGACGTCCAGCGCGGCGCGCTCCAGCCGCTCGGGGCTGCGCCCGGTGAGGACGGTCTCGGCCCCCTCGGTCCGGGCGAGCCGGGCGGTCTCCAGCCCGATCCCCGCGCTGCCGCCGACCAGGACGACCGTCTGCCCGTCCAGCTGCGTCCCCATGATCTCTCCCGGCGGGTGCTGGTCTTCGGGAGCCGCCGTGGCGGCGGCCTGAAGGCGTACGGCGTCACCATCACCCGCACCCTCAGGCCAAAACCCCTCTTTAACAGCCCTTACTGGCCTTTAGGCGGATTCTCGCCTCGCGCGCTACGGCGCGTCCGTGAGCTTGGCGGCGTCGGGCGCGTAGGCGGCCATCCAGTGCGGGTGCAGGCGGTAGTAGACGATCTCCTCGTCCCAGTCGAAGGCGTCCCCGCCGTAGAAGCCCTTGAAGTAGGCGAGCAGGTCCGGCCAGTCCGGGGCCGGTTCGGCGTCCCGCGGGTTGAGGATCTCCACCCTGCCGTGCGTGAACACGCCGAGGTCCTCCCCGCGCATGTGCGCCGCGCTGACGGCGGGCCGGGCGGCCAGATGGCGGGCCTTGGCCGCCTCGCGCGCCGTGCCGAAGTGCCACTTGCCGTGCAGGAAGTGCCCGTCCACACCGCTGATCCGCGGCTCCCCCAGGGCGGTCACCGTGGACAGCGCCAGCGTGCACATGCCGGTGAGCACCCGGCAGAGCTGCTCGGCGGTCAACGTCCTCTCCGTGTTGATGATCGACCGCAGATGCGCGGTGGAGCGGGAAAGGGAGTCGTCCAGAAGGGTCTGGAGCTCCTTGAGTTCTTCTCTGGTTTCACGCATGACGAGTCCTAGTCCGAAGGGTCCGGTCCACACTTCATCCCCCAGCACTGGCCGGTGTCCCCACCCTGCCCTTAAAACCTGACACCTTCCGTCAGGCTTTCTCCGGGTGCGGAAAGTTCGGCGGCTCCGCGCGAACTTCTCGATGCCGTCGGGACATCCGGACGGCCGCGGCCGACCGTGGGTTCGGGGAGCGGCCGGTCGGATTGATCACGTCCCGCCGCGCCAACTCGCGCCGCGTCCCCCCGCATCTCACCCCCCAGAGCGCGATCACGAGAGACCGCGCACGGAGAACGGGAGCGAGGACCCATGCGGAAGATCATGATCACCGGAATGGCGGCGGCGCTGGCGCTCGGCCTGACGGCCTGCGGCGGCGACGGCGGCTCCGCGGCGGCCTCGCCCTCCTCGCCCGCGGCCTCCGCGCCCGCGCCGAGCGAGCCCTCGACACCGGACGGCGGGTCCACGCCTGGCGGCCCTTCGACCCCGCAGGGCCCGGGCGGCTCGGGTATCCCGGGCGGCCGGCACACCCCGCTCGCGCAGCAGGGCGGGCAGCAGGGCGGCCGGCAGGTCACCACCAAGTGGGGGCCGCTGCGCTACCTGGCGCCGGGCAAGTACACCGTCGGGAACGTCGCCTTCTTCACCGCCACCGACACCGTCGTGTACGTCGCCGGAGGCACCTGCCCCAACGGCGCGCCCACTCCGCCCGACGTCAGCAAGTGCTCCGTCGACGGACTCGACGAGTGGGTGAAGGCCGCCCCGCACAACGCCAGCGTCCGCTTCTCCGGCGCGACCGCCACCCGCATCACCGAGACGCAGTAGCGCGCGGCCGCCCAGCTTCGGAAGCCCCGCCGGCAGACCGGCGGGGTTCCCGCGCTTCCGGCGCCGGGCGGGGTCAGGGGAGTTTGCGGATCTCTTCTATGACGGACGGCATCGTCTCGTTGTTGTGGCGGATCCAGTCGAGGAGGACGGCGACCTGGTCGTCGGTGTAGGCGTCGAGGCGGTCGCGGAAGGCCCGGCCGATCGGTTCGAAGTAGCGGGCGAACTGGGCGACGTTCTCCTCGACGAGTTCGACGATCACGCGGCGGCGGTCGTCGGGGTCGCGGGTGCGGCGGACGTAGCCGGCGCGCTCCAGGCGGTCGATGACGGCGGTGATGGCGCCGCCGGTCGTGATGCCCATGAGCTGGGCGAGCTGGCCGGGCGTCTGGGGGCCGTCGAGCGTCAGCGCGTTGACGCACTGCGCGTCGGTGACGTTCATGCCCGCCTTGCTCGCGGTGGCATGGTGCAGCAGCACCGTGAACATCGTGCTGCGCTGCATCGCCATCTGCAGCTCGCCCGCCATCCGCTCGCGCTCCGGGGTCGACACGCCGAGGACCTCTCTCCCTATTTCTCTCATATAGAGACACTCATTTCAAGAGCGACTCTCTAGGGGAGATTCTATCGACCCCACCCCGGCGGGACCAGGCAGGACGGCGACGGCATGTGGCGCAGCCGACACCGTTCAATGATCGCACCACTGCGGAGCGCGACCTACCATGGGTTTCGTTAGGACCACTAACAGAGGTCCGCTCCTGGCCCCGAATCCCACGAAGGTTCGGGGCCGCCCCCTATCTGGCCTCCTCCGCCACCTGCTTCGCCCAGCGGTAGTCCGCCTTGCCGGCCGGGGACCGCTTCATCTCCGCGACGAACGCGTAGACGCGCGGCACCTTGTAGCCCGACAGCTTCTTGCGGCAGTGCTCGTTCAGCTCCTCGGAGGAGGGCTCCGCGCCGGAGGGCTGGATGACCGCCGCGACCCGGCTGCCCCAGCGCTCGTCCGGAATGCCCGTCACGACCGCGTCGTAGACGGCGGGGTGGCCCTTGAGGACGGCCTCGACCTCTTCCGGGAACACCTTCTCGCCGCCGGTGTTGATGGCCTGCGAGCCGCGGCCGTACACGGCGATCGAGCCGTCCTCCTCCACGGTCGCGATGTCGCCGGTGAGCAGCCAGCGCCGGCCGTCCACCAGGGGGAACGTCCGGGCGGTCTTCTCCGGGTCGTTGTAGTAGCCCTGCGCGATGTGGCCCGTGCGGGCGACCTGGCCGATCACGCCGGATCCCGGCTTCACGGGCTGGAACGCGTCGTCCAGGACGGTGACGTTCTCCACGTCCGGCGCGAACCGCAGGCCCTTCTCCGGGGTGGAGCCGGCGACCGCCTCGGCCGTCGAGCCCGACTCGGTCGAGCCGAAGCGGTCCAGGATCATCGTGTTCGGCAGCAGCCTCTGGATGCGGTCGCGGACCGTCCCGGTGAAGATCGCGCCGGTGGAGACGTAGGCCAGCAGGGACGAGGTGTCGTAGTTCCCCCGCGCCAGCTCCTCGGCCATCGGGATCGCCATGGCGTCACCGGTGATCGTCAGCGAGTTGACCTTCTCCCGCTCGATCGTCCGCCACACGTCCGCCGCGTCGAACTTGCGCGTGTAGACGAGCGTCGCGCCCATGAACCAGGCGATCCAGGTGGCCATCTGGGCGGCGCCGTGCATCAGCGGCGCGACCGGCATCATGGTCATCGGGCCGCCGCCCCGGGCGTTCTCGACGACGTCCTCCGGCCTGGTCGGACGGGGAAAGGTGGGGTTCCAGAACGCGAGCAGCATCTGCTCGGTCGACCACATGACGCCCTTCGGCATCCCGGTGGTCCCGCCGGTGTAGATGATGTAGAGGTCGTCCTTGGAGCGCGCCGGGAAGTCCCGTGCGCCGGAGGCGTCCTTCAGGGCCTCGTCGTAGGCGACCGCGCCCGGGATGGACGGCTCGCCGCCCACCGCGACCAGGTGCCGCAGCTCGGACGCCTCCGGGACGGTCGCCGCGACACGGTCCTCGAACTCCACGTCGTACAGCAGCGCGACGCTGTCGGAGTCCTTGTACACGTAGAGGAGCTCGCTCTCCACGTACCGGTAGTTGACGTTGATGGGCACGGCCCGGATCTTCAGCGCGGCCAGCAGCGCGGCGGCGTACTCGACGCCGTTGTAGAGCTGGACGGCGACGTGCTGGCCGGGCCGGACCCCCGCGTCCGAAAGGTGGTGCGCGAGGCGGTTCGCGTGCTCGTCCAGCTCGGCGTAGGTGAGGCGCCGGTCGCCGCACACCAGCGCGAGACGGTCCCCGATCGCGTCCGCGACGCCCTCGAACAGGTCAGCGTGGTTGAACTCCATCGGACGGGCCTCCGGGAATCAGGGTTTGTCGCTGCCGACGATCCACATGGCGAAGAACTGGGCTCCGCCTCCGTAGGCGTGGCCGAGCGCGCGGCGCGCGCCGTCCACCTGGTGCTCGCCCGCCCGGCCGCGCACCTGCAGCGCCGCCTCGGCGAACCGGATCATCCCGGACGCCCCGATCGGGTTGGACGACAGCACGCCGCCGGACGGGTTCCACGGAATGTCGCCGTCCAGTGCCGTCGCGCCCGCCTCGGTGAGCTTCCAGCCCTCGCTCTCACCGCAGAACCCGAGGTTCTCCAGCCACATCGGCTCGTACCAGGAGAACGGGACGTAGACCTCGGCGCAGTCCAGCTCGCGCCGCGGGTCGGAGATCCCGGCCTGCCGGTAGACGTCCGCCGCCGCGTCCTTGCCGCCCTGCGGGCTGACGGTGTCGCGCCCGGCGAACTGCATGGGCTCCGAGCGCATCGCCGTGCCGTGCACCCACGCGGGCGGGGCCGGCGCCCGCTTCGCCGCGTCCTCCGAGGCCAGCACCATCGCGCACGCGCCGTCCGAGGACGGGCACGTCTCCAGGTAGCGGATCGGCTCCCAGAGCATGGGCGTCGACTCGACCATCTCGCGGGAGATGCCGGGGATCTTCAGGTGCGCGTACGGGTTCTTCAGCGCGTTCTGCCGGTCCTTGACCGCGACGAGCGTCCCGACGTGGTCGGGGGCGCCCGAGCGGCGCATGTAGGCGCGGATGTGCGGGGCGAAGTAGCCGCCCGCGCCCACGACCAGCGACGTCGTGAACGGCGAGTTCACCGTCAGCGCCCACGTCGCGTTCGACTCCGACTGCTTCTCCCACGCGATCGTGAGGACGCGGTCGTGGACGCCGCCCTGGATCAGCCCCGCCGCCACGATCGCCGTGGAGCCGCCAACCGACCCGGCGGTGTGCACCCGCATGATCGGCTTCCCGGCGGCGCCGAGCGCCTCGGCGAGGAACGTCTCCGGCATCATCACGCCCTCGAACAGGTCGGGGGCCTTGCCGACGACGACCGCGTCGATGTCCTTCCAGGTCAGCTGGGCGTCCTCCAGCGCCCGGCGGGCCGCCTCGCGCAGCAGCCCGGCCATCGAGACGTCCAGCCGCTTGGTCTTGTACGCCGTCTGCCCGACGCCGATGATCGCGCAACGGTTAGCCATGGTTCTCTCCCGACAGGACGCAGACGAGGTTCTGCTGGAGGCAGGGGCCGGACGAGGCGTGCCCCAGCACGCGGGACGCCGACCCGTCGTGGACGCGGGCCGCGGCCTCGCCGATCCGGATGAGGCCGGCGGCCATCATCGGGTTCGCCGACAGCGGCCCGCCGGACGGGTTGACCGCCGTGTCCTCGCCCAGGCCGAGCGCCTCCCGCAGGATCAGCTCCTCGTGCGTGTACTGCGCGTGCAGCTCGGCGACCTCGATCCCGGTCGCGCCGGCCCTCTCGCCCGCGACGCGGGCCGACTCCGAGCGGCTCAGGTCGCGGACGCCCGGCGCGTGCGGCTCGGTGCGGTGGTCGATCCCGGTGATCCACGCGGGGCGCTCGCACAGCTCGCGGGCCCGGTCGCCCGCCGCGAGGACGATCGCGGCGGCGCCGTCGGTGACGGGCGCGACGTCGTAGGGGTGCAGCGGGGCGACGTCGTAGTCGTCGCCCTCGGGGTCGGGCAGGTGCAGCGCGAACGGGTTGCCGCGCCCGGCCTCACGGGACCGCGCGGCGACGGCGCGCAGGTCGTCCTCCTTCGCGCCCGACCGCTCCATGAAGGCGCGGGCCTGGAGCGCGGCCAGGGACACCGCGTCGATGCCGAGCGGCGCCAGGTGGTACGGGTCGAGCTGCTGGGTGAGGACCGCGCGCAGGTTCCCCTGCGACGACTTGCCGAACCCGTACACGAGCGCGGTGTCGATGTCGCCGTGCTGGAGCCTCACCCACGCCTCGTACAGCGCCCACGCGGCGTCCATCTCGACGTGGCTCTCGGAGATCGGCGGCCACGCGCCGATGGCGTCCAGCGCCGACACGAACGCGAAGGGGGCGCCGGCGAGGTAGTCGCAGGATCCGGAGCAGGTGAAGCCGAACTGCTTCTGGCCCGTCCGCTCCTTGATCTCGGTGATGACGGGGGCCAGGATCTCGATCTCGGCCATCCCCCGGTCCTCACCGCTGTGCTCGGTCTGCGCGAACGCGACCACGGCCACGGGACGAGGCATCACATGAAGTCCTTGATCTCTTCGAAGGGGACGTCGGGCTCGTCGATCGGCTCGAACCACTTGATGTTGCCCATCGTCCGCTCCCACTCCTCGCGGGGCCGCCACGCCGCCTTCACCCGCATGCCCATCCGGACCTGGTCGGCCGGGATGCCCGCCACGAGCGTCAGCATCGTCAGGCCCGCGCCGTCCAGCAGGACGTAGGCGGACACGAACGGCACCTCGGGCGCGCGCGGGTCGGGGATGTTGTTGACCGCGAAGGTGGTGACGGTGCCGGTGTCGGGCAGCTCCACCTCCTCGGTCGTGGGGACGCCGTCGCGCGGGCACAGCCCCTTCATCGGGACGATCACCGATTCGCACACCGGGCACCGGTGGCCGAGGATGCGGCCCTCGGACATGCCCTCCAGGAAGCGCCGCAGGGCCTGCCCGCCCTTCAGGCGGTACTCCAGCCGCGTCGGCGCGTTGATCATGGTGACCTCGGGCTGGAAGCACTCGATGTCGCCGATCCCGCCGGTGCGCTCGGCCCGCCACCGGGGGCGGACGCGCATCCCGGTCCTGAGGAACTTCGGCGGCTTCGCGCCCTCCTCGAAGATGCCGAGGTCGAGGGCGTGCAGGAGCGCGGTGTCGGCGCCGTCCGGGCGGATCAGCGCCCAGGCGAACGGGCGGTCGAGCGGGTGCTCCTTCGCCGGGTGCGCCACCCACGACCAGGTCGTGACCGTCCCGACCGGGCCGACCTCGACGAACTCGTCCGTCACGTCCTCGCCCGTCTGCGGGTCGTACTCCGACGGCGGGACGAGGACCCTGCCGTCCGCGGTCCGGACGCCGACCAGCCGGCCGTCGCGCAGCTCGCTGAAGAAGCGGCCGATCACCGGGCCGACCGAGCGCGTGTAGCCGCCGGGGAACTCCAGGACGTGGTTCGGCTCGGGCGGCCCGGCGTCGGCGGGCGCGTTCTCGACGGGCGCCGTGTCAGATGGCACTGTCGCGGTCCTTCCAGTACGGGTCCCTGAGCTTGCGCTTGAGGAGCTTGCCGTTGGGTTCGCGCGGCATCGCCTCGATGAAGTCGACGGACCTCGGCCACTTCATCTTGGCCAGCCGCCCCTCCAGCGACGCGAGGATCTCCTCGGCGAGCCCCGGGCCGGGCTCGACGCCCTCGGCGGGCTCCACCACGGCCTTGATCTGCTCGCCCCACTCGTCGTCCGGGATGCCGAACACGGCCACGTCCCCGACCTTGGGATGCAGGATGATCTCGTTCTCGATCTCGGCCGGGTAGATGTTCGCCCCGCCCGAAATGATCATGTCGGCCTTGCGGTCGGACAGGAACAGGAACCCGTCCTCGGTCAGGTACCCGATGTCCCCGACGGTGAAGAAGTCCTTCAGCCGGTTCTTCTCCGTCTTCTCCTTGTCGCCCTTGTACTCGAACTCGACGCCGGCCATCTTCATGTAGATCGTGCCGTGCGTCCCGGTGGGGACGGGCTCGCCGTCGTCGTCCACGATCAGCAGCTCGCTGATCGGCCAGGCGTTGCCGACGGTGCCGGGGTGGGCGCGCCAGTCGGCCGGGCTGGCGATCGTCCCGCCGCCCTCCGTCGCCGCGTAGTACTCCCAGATGCAGTCGCCCCACCAGTCGAGCATCTGCTGCTTGAGCGGCACGGGGCACGGCGCCGCCGCGTGGATCGCCCACTTCATGCTCGACACGTCGTACCGGGACCGGACGTCCTCCGGCAGCGACAGCAGCCGCTTGAAGTGCGTCGGCACCATGTGGGTGTTGCTGACGCGGTGCTCCTGGATCAGCCGCAGGGTCTCCTCGGCGTCCCACCTGTCCATGTAGACGAGCGTGTGGCCCATCTGCAGGGCCGTCCCGCCGAACTGGGTGACGGCCGTGTGGTAGTTCGGGGAGGTGACGAGGTGCGCCTGGTGCTCTCCCCCGGCCGGGCGGCCCGGAGGGATGCCGAACATGCCGAGCAGGAACGTCATCAGCTCGGCGCTGTCGTCGGGGTCGAGCCCGGCCAGCGCCCGCTTGACGCCCTTCGGCCGTCCCGTCGTCCCGGACGTGTAGTGCATCGTGGCGCCGTTGCTGCGGTCGTCCGGCAGGGTGTCGGGCTGCCCGTCGACGAGTTCCGCGATCGGCCGGAAGCCCTCGACCTCCCCGAACGCGAACCGCCGGTGCGCCTCGATCTCCTCGCCCGCCCGCGCGCCCTCGGCGGCGTACCGCTCGTGGACGAAAAACGCCTTGGCCTCGCTGTCGGCGACGATGTAGCCGATCTCCGGGCCGGTCAGATGCCAGTTGATCGGCGTGTAGTACCAGCCCGCCTGGAGCGCCGCCAGGTAGAGGACGACCCCGTCCGCGCCGTTCGGGACGAGGCCGCAGATGCCGTCGCCCTTCTCCAGTCCGAGCGCGCGCAAGCCGTGGACGAGCCGGTTCGCGCGTGCCAGCAGGTCGCCCGCGGCGTGCTGCGTCCCGTCCGGATCGATGGCGGCGACCCACTCGGGATCGGCCTGCGCCAGCCGCCAAAAGCCCAATGACCCCATCGGATCTCCCTACGTGAGCACAGAGCACACAGAGCACAGAGCACCGGCGCCCGCTGCGGACGCCCGGCAGCCAAAGTAGATCACGTTCTCGTTTTGCAGTTCAACCCCTACCGGTAGGGCAGCGGCTTAACTAGAATCTGTTCTCGTTTGACATCTGAGCTGGAGGAACCATGACGGAACGGCTGCCGATCAGCACCGAGCACTGCGTCGTCGAGCGCGACGGCCACGTCGTCATCGTCACGATGAACCGCCCGGAGGCGCGCAACGCGCTCAGCTCGTCCATGCTGGTGGGCCTCGCCGACGCCTGGACCTACATCTCCGACACCCCTGAGGTGCGCGTCGCCATCCTCACCGGGGCCGAGGGCACGTTCTGCGCCGGCGCCGACCTGAAGGCCATGGGGCAGCAGCCGTCCGACCCCCGCGTCCGGGAGCGGATGGCGCAGATCCCCAACTTCCACTGGAAGGGCCTGCTGCGCGAGGGCCAGCCGACCAAGCCGCTGATCTGCGCCATCGAGGGCTACGCCGTGGCGGGCGGCACCGAGCTGCTCGTCGGCACCGACCTGCGCGTGGTCGCCGAGGGCGCCACCCTCGGCCTGTACGAGGCGAAGCGCGGCCTGTTCCCCATGGGCGGCTCCGCGATCCGGCTCCCCCGCCAGATCGGCTACGCCAACGCGATGGACATCCTGCTGACCGCCCGCTCGGTCACCCCGCGGGAGGCCCTCGCCATGGGCCTCATCAACAAGATCGTCCCGGACGGGCAGGCGCTGGCCGCAGCCCGCGAGCTGGCCGACCAGATCGCCGCCTGCGGCCCGCTCGCCGTCCAGGGCATCCTGCGCACCTACCGCGAGACCCAGCACCTGTCCGAGGAGGACGCCCTCAAGATCTCCGACGAGATCGGCTGGCCGGTCATCGGCTCCGAGGACGCCAAGGAGGGCTCGCGCGCCTTCAAGGAGAAGCGCCCGCCCGTCTACCACGGCAAGTGACGTCCGTCCGGCCGGAAATGGACTGTCCGTAAATAGGGGCCGGGTTTGCGGGGCGCCTCCCGTGGCATCGCCTGGGGCGAAGGCGAGCACGGAAGGACGAGGCCATGGCCTTGCATCTAGGACGCAAGCACGAGACGCCGGAGGAGACGTCCCCCCGTCCGCCCCGGCGGGCGCTCTGGCGGCGGACGGACGGCACGGCCGTCCAGCGCAAGCCGCCGCGCTGGCGGCGCACCAGGCCGAACCCCGTCAGCGCGATGATCATGGCGGCGGGCTGGGCGGCGGTCGCGATCCTCGCCCTCGGCATGCTGCTGACGTGGGGCGGCGCGAACCCCGGCAACACCCTGGTGGACGCCACGCTCGACGCGGGACGCTGGCTCGCCACGCCGTTCCACGACGTCTTCACGCGCAGCGACCCCGACGAGCAGCTCTACATCAACTGGGCCCTCGCGGGCGCCGTCTACTACGTCCTGGCCCGCGCACTGTCCTGGATGACCCGCTTCTGACCCGCCCCCGGGCCGAGGAGCCCGGCCGGCGCCAGAGGAACGGCGCCGGCCGGGTTCCTTCTATGCGGTCGTCAGCTGCTGCGCCAGTGAGCCAGGTCGGCCCACCCGGTCGCGCTGTTGCTCGTCCAACCGACCGCCCACATGGTCGTGGTGCCCGGGCGGAGGGCCAGCGCCGTCGGGTTGGCCCTCGTCCCAGTGGGCTGGGCCACGGTCTCGTCGGACCAGACGCCCGCCGCAGTGCGGTGGCGCATGGTGGTGCCGGCGGAGACCCAGATACCGCCCGCGCCGTCCGAGGCGACCTTGGTCAGGTAGGTGCCGGGGGCGCCGAGGGTGTTGCTCCACACGGTGCCGTTCCAGTGCGCCAGCAGCGAACGCGAGACCTTCTTGCCCGATTCGTCGACCACCCGCACCGACCCGACCGCCCAGACGTCGTTCGCGGAGGCGGCGTACACGTCGCTCAGGGTGGACGCGATCTCACTGTTGACGTCCACGCCGTCGACCCGGGGGAACGGGACGTTGGTCCACGAGGTGCCGTTCCAGTGGGCCGTGGCGGGCTGCCCCTCGGCCCAGCCGACCGCCCACGCGCTGGTGGACGAGACGGCCGTGATCGCGCGGGGCTTGATCCCGATCGGGGTGTCGGCCCAGGCCGTGCCGTTCCAGTGCTTGGCCGCCGAGCTGCTGACCACCCACGTGCTGCCGGGGCCCGCGGTGGCGATGTCGCTGGGCTGGAAGCCCAGCGGGACCTTGAACGTGCTCCAGGCCGTGCCGTTCCAGCGCAGCACGGCGTGGGAGTCACCCGAGGTGTTGAGCTGGGCGGCCAGCCACAGGTTCGACGCCGACGTGGCCGCGGCGGCGTTGAAGCGGTACGGGGCGGCGGCCGCCGGCAGCGCCACGTTGCTCCAGGTGTCGCCGGTCAGGCGCTGGAGGATCGGCTTGTAGACGCCGCTCGCCTGCCGGCCGCCGGCGGCCCACATGGTGCCGTCCGGTGCCGCGGCCAGACCGCTGAGGCTGGTTCCGGTGTCGGTGTTCGGGCTGCTCTGGACGAGCGGCCACGTGGTCGCGGCGGCGCCCGCGACGGACGCCGCGCGGTGCTCGCCCGGCTGCGCCGCGGCGATTCCGACGGCGGCGACCGCCCCCAGAACGAGGGTGGACCCCGCGAACACGGCGAGCCTTCTGCTTCTCTTCACCCGATACCTTTCCCCGTAAAAATGATCTTGGTGCGGGCACACCGTAACAGCGGCCACCGCCGGTATCAGGCGCTTTGATGATCTTCGTGCGGTCGCCGCGCGCCCGGGAAAGCGCGCGGCCCCGGCCGGGGCTGGGAGGAACAGCACCGGCCGGGGCCTTCGGGGCGGTCAGCCCTCGGTGATGGCGTTCAGGCGCTCGATCGCCTCGACGTACTCCTCGATCAGGTCGTAGACGACCTGGGCGGCCGGCTTCACCTGGTTCATCGATCCGACGATCTGGCCCACCGGGAAGGTGACGAGCTCCCCGTCGCCGGACCGCTGGATCCGGGGCAGGGCGTCGGCGATCAGCATGAACTGCATGGGCATCGGGAGGTAGCCCGGCGAGTTCTCGCTCTCCCACGCCTCGGTCCACGCGGTCTTGAGGAAGCGCGCGGGCTTGCCCGTCCAGGCCCGGGACCGGACGGTGTCGCGGGACGTGGCGTTGAGCAGCTTCGGCAGGGCCCGCTCGGGGGTGTCGGCCTCGTCGACCGTCAGCCAGATCGAGCCCGTCCAGACGCCGTCCGCGCCGAGCGCCATGCCGGCGGCCATCTGGCGGCCCCGGCCGATGCCGCCCGCCGCGAGCACGATGGTGTCCTCGCCGACGGCGTCCACGACCTCGGGGATGAGGACCATGGTGGCGACGTCGCCGGTGTGCCCGCCCGCCTCGGTGCCCTGCGCGACGATGATGTCCACGCCGACCTCGACCTGCTTGCGGGCGTGCCGCGCGTTGGAGGCCAGCCCGGCGACCTTCACCCCGTGCTCGTGCGCCTGCTCGACGACGTCCGCCGGGGGCGGGCCGAGCGCGTTGGCCAGAAGCGCGATCGGGTGCTTGAGCGCCACCTCGACCTGCGGCCGCGCGGTCACGTCCGTCCAGCCGAGCAGCGCCTTGCCGGCCTGCTCGCTGGGCGGGTCGACCCCGTGCTCGGCCAGCAGGTTCTCCAGGAACTCCCGGTGCTGCCCCGGGATCATGCCCTGAAGCTTGCCGAGCAGCTCCTCGGCGTCGCCGACGTCGGCGCCCTCGTACTTGGCGGGCATCACGACGTCCACGCCGTAGGGCTTGCCCCCCACATGCTCGTCGATCCACTTCAGCTCGAGTTCGAGCTCCTCGGGGGTGAAGTGCAGGGCGCCGAGGACGCCCATGCCGCCGGCGCGGCTCACCGCCGCGACCACGTCGCGGCAATGACTGAACGCGAAGATCGGGTACTCGATGCCGAATAGTTCGGTGACTCGTGTCCGCACAGCCTCGACCCTAGGCGCGGACCCGCAAAACTGCAACAGGTTCTAGTTAGGAATCTCATCCCGGACGCCCGCTAGCCCACCTTCTAGAACACGTATCAAAAGCGCCTTCAGCGCCACGGGCCGACGCACAGGAAACCCCGCACCAGCAAAGCAAAGGCAACACGGCCCGCAGGCGGCGCAGGCCGTAGGTGGCCCAGGCCGTAGGTGGCCCAGGCCGTAGGTGGCCCAGGCCGCAGGTGGCCCAGGCCGCAGACAACGCGGGCCCCAAGCAACGCAGGCCGTAGGTGGCGCAGGCCGCAGACAACGCGGGCCCCAAGCAACGCAGGCCGTAGGTGGCGCAGGCCGCGGGCAACGCGGGCCGCAGGGGGCGCAGGTAGCGCAGGCATGAGGCGGCGCGGGGCGGGAGGCGGCGCGGGGCGGGAGGCGGCGCGGGCGGGGGTGACGGTGCGGCGTGCGGACCGGCAGGCGGTCGCAGCTCGTACTGGGATACGGGCGTGGGCGGCTGGGCAGGGCGAGGGGGCGGCGAGCCGGGCCTGCCCGTGGGGTCAGCGGCGCTTCGCGGGGCCTGCGGCCTTGCGTTGCTGGCGCTGGCTGCGGGGCGCCGTGCGGCGGGGCTCGGGCGGACCGGCGGAGGGGACGACGGGCGCGGCTGATTCGGTGGGCGTCGCGGACGGCTTGGACGGTCCGGGCGGGCCGGACGGCCTGCGCGGGCCGGGCGAGGTCATGTCGCCGAACTTGCCGTCAGGGCGGCGCGGGGCCTCCAGGGGCGGGGCCTCGCGGCGGGACATGCCGAAGTGGCCGCCGACGAAGAGCAGGATCAGGCCGAGCAGGACGCCGGCGGCCGGGATGTAGCTGCGCACCATGTCGATCTGCAGGGCGGTGCTGTTCGCCATGGCGACCAGGCCCTTCTGGTCCCTGTCGACGGTGATGAGGTCGGCCTGCGCGACGATCATCGAGCCCCTGCCGTCGGCCGTGCGGACGGTGCTGCGAATGTTCTCGCGGTGCTTGACCGGGATGCCCGTGCGCGGGTCGACCCAGACGGTGTTGTAGGCCTCGGTGTACCGGTCGACCTTCTGGCTCCCCGCGTCGTCGGGCAGGCCGAGCATCTTCGCGGGCAGCTTGGCGTCCAGCGCCGCCGTCTTGGTGAGCGGGATCGTCTGGGTGAACCGGTACGTCGTCAGCCCGTGGACCTTCTCGACGGCGTTGAACTGCATCGGCGCCGTCTGCTTGGTCGTCATGTCGTAGAAGGGGTAGTCCTTCTTCTGCACGTTCGCGATGGGGAACAGCAGCCCGTACCCGGTCATCCGGACGCCGTTGTCGCCGTCGACGTTGGCGCCGCAGCAGTTGGTCAGGACGCCGGTCCGGCGGTCGAAGGCGATGCGGTAGCCCTGGATCTGAACGGGCTTGTCCGGCTTGTCCTGGTTGTAGATGTTGGTGGTGGAGTCCCAGACCGCGATGTCGTCGTTGCCCTCGTTGGCGCGGACGTCCCCGCGGACGGTGTTCTTGGCCAGCAGGGTGACGCCGGTCTTGAGCTTGAGGTCGGCCTCGTCGAAGTACGTGGAGCCCTTCGACTCCAGGTTCGTCACCTGGTAGCGGTTCAGAGGAGCGACGACCACCTGGTCGGCGACGTAGAAACGGACGAGCGGCGCGAGCGTGAGGAAGAACGCGCCAAGGCCGATCAGGACCAGGCCGACCGGTCGCCGCATGAACACCTCCGGGGCTGCCGTCGCTCGCACGGCGGGCGGGGGCCTCGCCGAGCCGCCGGGCCCCACCTCCAGCATGTCCGGGTCACCCTACCGGACCGCTGTACTGGTCGGTAAGCTCCCCGTTACCTTGCGGGCGCCCGATCGGCGGGACGACCGGGCTCGACGACACGGACGGTGAGGTGGCGATGGCGGCGGCGCCCCCCAGGCGGGACGGAACACGTCCCGGGAACGGGCACCGGGCCACGCTGGCGCGGTCGGTCCGGCTGCTGAGCGCTTTCCGGCGCGAGCAGAGCGAACCGGAGTACTTCTACGAGCTGATGGCGCGCGACACCGTCGCGCAGCTCGGCTCGTACGCCGATCTGGCGGGCGCGACGGTCGTCGACGTGGGGACCGGCTCCGGGTTCTTCGCCCGCGCGCTGGCGGACGCCGGCGCGCGCTGCACCGGCATCGACCACGACCTCTCCGAACTGACCGCGCACGCCCTCGACGTGCCGAACACCCTCGTCGGGAGCGCACTGGCCCTCCCCTTCCGCACGGGGTCGGTCGACGTGTGCTTCTCGTCGAACGTCCTGGAGCACGTCCCCGACCCCTGGCGCATGGCCGACGAGATGGTCCGGGTGACCAGGCCCGGCGGGACGGTCTTCCTGTCGTTCACCAACTGGCTGTCCCCGTGGGGCGGCCACGAGACGTCCCCCTGGCACTATCTCGGCGGCGACCGGGCCGCGCGGCGCTACGAGCGCCGGAACGGGTTCCCGCCGAAGAACCGGTTCGGGTCGGGCCTGCATCCGGTGTCGGTGTCGTCGGCGCTCAGGTGGGCCCGCGGGAACGACCAGGCGACCGTCCTGGACGCGCTGCCCCGCTACCACCCGCGCTGGGCGGAGGCCGTCGTCCGCGTCCCGGGCCTACGCGAAGTCGCCACCTGGAACCTCGTCCTGGTACTCAGAAAAAACACCCCCCTCAACGACCACCCCACACTCGAAAAGCAAGACCCGCCTAGAGAGCAAGACGCGCTCCGGCAGCACGGCAGATCGGGAAAGCGCGCCACACGCGGGAAGCACGCCACTCCCAGAGAGCAAGTCCCGCTCGGAGAGCAAGACGCGCTCGGAGAGCAAGACGCGCCCGGAAAGCCGGACGCGCTCCGGCAGCACGACGGATCCGGGAAGCGCGCCACACTCGGGAGGCACGCCCCGCTCAACGAGCAAGTCGTGCTCGGAGAGTCGGACGCGCTTCGGCAGGGTGAGGGGGTTGGGGGGCTTGGCGGGGTCGAGAACCATGGCGTGCTCGGGGGGCCTGGTTCGTGAGGGATGGTGAGCGGGGGGTCCGGTCTGCGGCGCCGCCCGTTTCGGGGCATCAGGACACCGTGGACGGCCTGCGCGCCGTGGCGGCGCTCGTCGTCCTGGTCTTCCATGTCGCGAGCGCGGCCGGTTCGATCACCAACCCGAACGGCGCGCGGTGGCTGTTCAACGGCGGCCAGGTGGGCGTGCCGATCTTCTTCGCGCTCTCCGGGCTGCTGCTCTACCGCCCGTGGGCGGCGGCCGTCCTGGACGGGCGGGCCGCGCCGCGGACGGCCGAGTACCTGCGCAGGCGCGTGTTCCGCATCCTGCCCGCGTACTGGGCCGTGGTCGTGGTGTTCATGTTCACGGCCGGGCGCGACCACGTCGGCGACCCGCTGACCTGGGGATCGCTGCTCACCCTGACGCAGACCTACCTGCCCGACCCGTGGTGGAACGGCGACCTCGGGCCCGCGCACCTCGGGCAGATGTGGAGCCTCGTCGTCGAGGCCGGCTGGTACGTCCTGCTGCCGTTCACCGCGGCCGCCCTCTCCTGGTACGCGCGCCGGACGGGCAGCCGCGACGTCGGCGTCCGCGCCCGGCGCCTCCTCGTCGGCATCGGCGTGTACGCGGCGCTGTCGCTGCCGTGGACCGTCCTCATGTTCGTCCCGGAGCGGCACACCGGGATGGGGGTCTGGCTGCCGCGGTACTTCGCCTGGTTCGCGATCGGGATGGCGCTCGCGGTGGTGACGGTGTGGGCGCGGCTGGACGAGCGCCGTCCCGTGGCCGCGGTGTGCCGCGCCGTCTCCGACTCGTGGGCGGCGTGCTGGGTCGCGGCGGCGATGCTGTACGTGGTGGCGGCGACGCCCGCCGCCGGGCCGCTCAGCCTCCAGACGCCGGACGCCTTCTGGACGTCCCTGCTGCACGTGGTGGTGTTCGGGCTGTGCGCGGCGGCGCTCGTGGCGCCGGTGGCGCTGGCTCCGGCGGACCATCCGGCGCTCGGCGCGATCCTGGGGAACCCGGTGATGCGGTTCCTCGGCCGGATCTCCTACGGCGTGTTCCTGTGGCAGCTCCTGATCATCATCGCCTGGTTCGACGCGACCGGCCGCGGCTTCCGGGGGAACGTCGCGACGGATCTGCCGGTGGTGGCTGCGGCGACCATCGCAGCGGGGGCCCTGACCCACTACCTGGTGGAGTGGCCGGTCCAGCGGCTGACCCGCCGCCGGGCGCCGTCCCGTCAGGCGGACCCTGCCCCGGCGCCGTCCAGCTGAGCGGGATCGGGCCGCCGGAGCCGCCGCCGGGCGGCTTCGGGCGCCACAGCTCGACCGCGAGCCGCCCGACGATCACGAGCCCGAGCAGCTGCGGGGCGATGTCGCCGAGCGGTCCGGACGGGGCCGCCGGGTTGTCGATCAGGTCGAGCCGGACACCGGCGGCGAGGCAGCCCGCCCCGGCGAGCATGGCGAGCGCGACCGGCCACGGCGACGCCAGGGCGCGCGGCACGGCGGAGCGGCGGGTGCGGGCCCAGCCGCAGGCGGCGGCCACCGCGGCCGTGACGGCGAGGCCGGGCAGCCCGGCGATCCAGACGCCGCTGCGCGGCACCACGATCCAGTACTGCTCGTCGCCAGGGACGTTGCGGACGTGTGAGGGCGTCCGGACGGC